>NZ_FWWU01000008.1:0-307500 GCF_900176165.1 Deinococcus hopiensis KR-140 | reverse complement strand
CGTGGATGCAGGAGGGCCAGTTCACGAAGACGCTGTCGAAGTTCGCTGTCCTGGCGACGTTTCGGCTGATCGTGCCAGGTCGATTTGGGGAGGCCCACCACAGCGCAAGCCCGTTCGGGCTTGACGCGTGCTGTGACGAGTTCCTTTACCACGGCACGTTTCTCGGTGGGCGTCACCGCTTGTTCTGAATCACCTCCTTCATCGCATCCATCTCCAAGCGCTGCTGCCCCACAATCCGCAGGAGACGGGCGTTTTCCTTCTCCACCTGACGAAGCCGTTTGGCTTCGTCGGCAGTGGTGTCGCCGTACTTCTTCTTCCAGGCGTAATAGGACGCGGTGCTGCACCCGAGGTCGCGGCACAGCTCTTCGACTGGCTTTTCGCCCTTTTTGGCGTCCTGAAGCAGTTTGATGATCTGATCTTCGCTGAACTGTTGCGTTTTCATAGGAAGCCTCGCTTTCCAGCCTACGGCTGGCGGCGAGCCTGAATCTCTACTTCACTCCGTCCAGTTTTTGGGGGGCACTCCACTCGTCCGGTTAGGGCTTGCCCTTCTCCCAGCGGGGCACAGGATCAGACGCGGCCTTCACGTCCGCGAACGGCGCAGCATCGGTGGAACCAGCCCAGCGCAAGGAGGCATACAGAGCCTTACCCACGGCCAGTCGGACGCTGACACTGCCGGGAGCGAGGCCAGTGCTCTTCAGGTGACGGGCGTACCGAAAGCCCGCGTTCGCGCTGGGCCGCAGCAAGCTGACTCCAGCGGGTCCGGCCCAGGTGAGGAACGTCTCCAGCCCGATCCGGTAGGACTGCAGGGTGTGGCTGACGCGAGCACCCCGGCTCCCCTGGGTCACCAGGTACGCCTCGAGGAGCGACCACAACCCAGCCACGTCCGAATCACGCCCGGCCCGGATGCCCTCTTTTCGGAGAGTATCCAGATCCAGGCGGGCCAGGCGGTCAGCCCGACCCTGCAGGTCGAGGTTCGCGGCCAGCAGTTCCAGGGTTATGCCGGCATGCTACCGGGTAGGACGGGTGCCCATCAGATGACGCTGCTGGAACTCCTCCGGCGGTACGGGACGCCCCAGGTGAAAGCCCTGTCCCAGGGGGCAGCCCATGGCGAGGAGCGCGTCCAGCTGCTCTTGCACCTCAATGCCCTCCCCAATCGTCAATGCATCCAGCCCAGAAGCCAGTGTGACGGCGCTCTGCGCGATGGCCCGCGCTCTGCGGTCTCCCGGCAGGGACTGAATAAAGGCCCGGTCCAGCTTCAGGTGACTGACCGACAAGCGCTGCAGCTGGTACAGGTTGGAAAAGCCCTTCCCGTAGTCATCCAGGGCGACCCCTACACCCAAGTCCGACAACTGTGCAGTCAGGGCGAGGGCGTCTTCCGGATCGGCGAGCAGCGCGCTCTCCGTGATTTCCAGAATGAGCCGCTCAGGTGGAAATCCGGTCTCCCGCAAGACCTCCCGGACCTCGTCAAGGAAATGAGGCTGCTCCCACTGACGAACAGAGACGTTCACCGACAGGTCAAGCGTCACGTTGTGATTGGCTTGCCAGCGCATCCACTGCGTGCACGCTTCCCGCAGAACCCAGCGGCCGATCGGCACAATGAGGCCCGTTTCTTCTGCTCGGGGAATGAAGTGGTCGGGCGGAAGAAGCGTTCCGTCCGCTTGCGGCCAGCGGAGCAATGCTTCGGCGCCTACCACCCTGCCGCTGGCGAGTTCCACCTGCGGTTGGTAGTGCAACCGGAACTCACCCTGTATCAGCGCCTGGACGAGGCGTTGCCGCAAGGAGAGCTTCTCATTGGCCGCCCTCGTCATGTCCTGCGTGTAGAAGCGGCATTCCCCTTTGCCTGCCGCTTTGGCGGTGTACATGGCGGTGTCCGCCGCACGCAGGAGGGTTTCTGCGTCCTGGCCGTCTCCGGGGTAAAGGCTGATACCGATACAACCGCTGACTTCGAGCGTTTGACCTTCCAACACGAAAGGCTCTTCCAGGGCCTGCTGGATCTTGTCCGCCACGTGCGCTGCGTCGGCGCCACGTTGCAGTTCAGGAAGCAAAATCACGAATTCGTCTCCACCGACCCGCGCCACGGTGTCGTCCGCATGAAGCTGCTCGCACAGACGGTGCCCCGCTGTAATAAGGAAGGCGTCACCCGCTGCATGCCCGAGAGAGTCATTGATGAGTTTGAAGCCGTCCAAGTCGACCACGAGAATGCCCAGGGGCGTGCCTCTCCGCTCGGCCTGGTGAAGGGCCTGCGCGATCCGGTCCATCAGCAGGCGGCGGTTGGGAAGCCGGGTCAGTGGGTCGTGGTAAGCCATGTGGTGGCTTTGCGCCTGTGCAGCCTGCCAGTGCAATACGGCGCGGCGCAATTCCAGGGCGTCGATGACGATGGCCGCCAGGTCCTGAAGAAGCGCTTGTTCCCCGGCGGTAAAGACACGGGGGTGATGGTCAAAGACGGCGATCGTCCCAATGTTAAAGCCGTCGGGCGTGGTCAGTGGCGCGCCAGCATACGACCGGGCACCGAGGACGAGCATCGGTTCCTGAGCGAACTGCGGTGTGCGTTGCAGGTCGGCAATGGTGAACACGCCTGGGTGTTTGATCGCTTCCGCACAGATGGCGTGCTTCCGGTCTATGACACGAACGTTCGTGCCCAGGTGCGATTTGAGCCAGGTGCGTTTGCGCCCAACGAAGTTGAGGATGGCGATGGGAGTTTGCAGGAGCTGCCGAGCGAGGCGGGTGATCCGGTCGAATTCCTCTTCAGGTGGCGTGTCGAGAATGTCGTACCGGGAGAGCCGCTCAAGTCGGTCAAGTTCACTTGAGGGCGGTCGCGGGTCCATCTCCCAGTTGTGACTGTTTTTCAGTCGCCTATAAGTAATGAAGCACACATGAAGGCGGAGGTTCAGCGGGAGGGAGAGTCCTGCTCGGTTCCGAATCGATTCCTCGTTGCTGGGCTTCTACGTAATACCCCTTATGTCGCCAAACCTGATCAAAAAGGGGAGAACCCACCACTCCCCGGAAGTCTCATGCACCCCAAAACGTCCCTGGCCTTCCCCGTCGTCACCACCCTCACTTCCTGCGTCCAGACCTCGCTCCGCATGCTCGAGCAACGCCCAACTGCCGCCAACCAGGTCCTGACTGCCCGCTATCAGCAAACCCTGACCGTCCTCACCACCGAGCAACCCCTCACACCCGAGCAGGTGTAGTTGCTCCAGCAGAGCGTCAAAAGCACCCGGGCCCTGCGCGACTTCGGCGGCCGCACGGAAGTGAGCCATGCACAGCTGGGATGTCGTGCCGTTCGTCGGGCGTTGACGGAAAGAAGCCCTTTCCTACACAGCCTCTGCCTCTCCCCCAACCCTGATCCTGAGCCCTCACGCCGACGATGTTCCCCGCTTCGCTGGCACCTCATCCAAGGCTTCTCATGACTTCTGTCAGGCTCTCAGGGCGATTACTGTGCTTCCGCTGTCTTTGACGGTCCCTTCGGCTCTACTACTACAGTTGCAGTTGGCGATTGGGTCCCTCAAACACGGGAATTCTCCGGAGGTGCCTGGTGACAGAAAGCCCTTGAACAACAGGCTCCTTGGGCAACTGCAACTGCAGTACCAACTTAAAATCCGATGACTACACCACATCTGGCGTTCGAGAAGTTGATGAAAGAGCACGACCGGGCCTTCCTGCTCGCGTGCGCGGACCGCTTTGACTGGCTGGTGCGCACGCAGGCCCTGGTGGTGAAGAAGAGCAGAGCGGCCGCGCTCATGCACCTGATCTCCCATCCGGACGACTCCCCCTACCCGGCGGGCCCAGCACCCGTGGTCGCCGCGCAGCCCAAGCCAGCCCGGGCTGCGGCCTCCATGCCGGTCCTGATTGACGCCGACCCGTACAGTACGTGGGCGTCAGCGCGGAGGTGGCCGCCACACGGCTCCTGACCAGCCTAAACGTGCATTACAAGAAACTGCTCAGTGCTGGGGATCTGGACACGCTCCGGCAAGCTGTGCTGGACGGCACCCTGAATGCGGCCGATGTGGTCCGGGAAGCCGTTGAGGCCGCCGTCCAGTTGAGGCGTGAGGCCTTCGCGGCATCGTTACGGGCGCGTCTGAGGTAAATCGCAGACCTCGGTTGCACGGGGGCTGTGCGTCCTCCAACGTGCTTGATGACGCGCAGGTGGACCGTGATCGTGATGGCCGGAATGGGGGGGATGGCGTCTGGGCATTGACGGCGCCTGGTGGAGACCCTGGGGAGCCGGCCCGCGAGACGGCGGATGAAGGGGCGCCATCACTCCTAGAATATATAAAATTCCACCAGAGGTGACGCCCGCAGCGAGGGCGTCCGGGGTGGCGTGCAGGACCCGGCGTCGCTCATTGAGGACGTCAGCGGGCACGCCCGGGTGACGCTCCGCGAGCAGCGTCAAGGGCCAGGGCCCAAGGTGCACGCAGGCGATGGTGGGGAGAGGGCGGATCATGGGCATCTCCCTTCCCAGCAGTCGGGGCAGTGGTCTCCGGCGACCCACTGCGCGCACGTGCCGCACCAGCCGCAGGGAGTAGGGCGGAAGGTGACGCGTGCGGAGCGGCCGTCGAGGCGTTCGGCGGCGCGCAACAGGGCGCGGGCGGTCTCACGCATGCTCTGCGCGTGCAGGGCCGAGCGGACGTGGTAGAGCCGTGCGGGAACAAAGGTGGAAGTGGGAGGCTGCAGAGTCATCCCGGGGCGCTCCAGGAGGCGGGGGACAGGGCGCGGGGTTCGGTCGGCGGAATGGGGTACATGGTGTCCTCCTGAGGTCCCGGCAGGACCGTTGTCCCTGACATTACACTTGTGTAATATGAATATCAAGAGGCGGCGAAAACTTGCCCCGCGGCCAGCCCTCAGTCGTTCAGCAACCCCAGAACGCGGTTGCGTCCGAAACGGAGGGGAAGCGTGAGCAGCTTTGCTCCCGAAAGCGTCAAAGCGACCTCGGGAATCCGGTCGCCTTCGCTGTGCGGAAACCACGCGTTCGTGGTCACGGCTTTCCTGAGGTAGCTGCCCTGCGTCAGGAAGGCGGTGCGCCGCGCGTCACTTTCCAGAAAGCCGTGCGTAACGCGGTACATCGCGTCGAACAGGTCCACGCCCGCCACGCGGGTGAGGGCGAGCACCGCCTGCGGGCTGTACCCGTACTGGGACAGGACGCGCCGGAGCATGGGATTGGGCATCTGAAACTGCGCTGCCCCGAAATTGCAGTACGCCTCAATCCACGCCCGGTACTGCTCCGGATAGTCGGCTTCCTGAGCGAGTTGCCAACCTATGCCGCTGTCGCGCAGCACCGTATGCGCGAGCTCGTGGAAGCGGGTGAAGCTCCAGTCGCTGTAGTACACCTCGGGCTCCAGGGTGATGACCGGGCGAGGCAGGAACACGGCGCTGTTGTAGGTGCCTTCCTGCACAGCGATGTTCATGCTGGACGTCAGCGCCCAGAAGTCCGTAACGTACCCGTGGAGCCCGTGGCGGTAGTCGATCGCTTCGGCGAACTCCTGACCGTAGAGCATCAGGCGTGTCCCAACCACTGCCGAATGTCGTTGAAGTACTGAATCCAGTCCTGGGGCGACTGCGGCCCTCCACCGAAAAATCCGGCGCGGGCCAGGGCGAGCTGAACCTGCGGGTCCGCGATGCGGGGATCAATGTGTTTGTAGAGTTCACCCGCCTCCAGCAGCGCCTCGGGGATTTCACTGTCGACGCCCTGGGGAGTGCCCGCGCCGCCCTGGCCCGAGCGCATCTCCACCACAGCGGCCGGGTTGAGCTCGCGGATCTCCGCCTCGGTCAGCCGCAGGTGGGAAGCGATCTGCCCGAAGTACTGCCCGGTCGTCCAGTTGATGTGCCCGAGCACCATTCGGCTGACGTAGCTGGAGTCCACGCCCAGGGCCGCCGCAAGCTCTTTTTGCTGCATGGAAAGCCGGCGCAGGTAAGTCCTGAGCCGTTGCCCCGCTTCGCCCGCGGAAAGCGTCCCCCCACCCCTGCGGGCTGAGGTGGAATCCGCGGGCGTGGTTGTCTCGTCATTCCCCGGCACACTGCTCAGTATACAGAAAATGCATCTGACAAATCGGCTCATCTGTAATACGTTGATGACAGATGACGCATGTGTATTTAGATTTTCCGTCCACCGGCACCCTGCTTCGAGAAGCGCGGGACCGCGCGGGCCTCACCCAACGGGACGTCGCCCGCCTCGCCTTTGGCGATGAGGACCTCCAGTCCCTGGTCTCCCGCTACGAAACTGACCTGGTGGAGCCGTCGCTCGCCAACCTCAGAAGGCTCGCGCCTGTCCTGCGCCTTTCGCTCGGGGACTTTGCCGCAGGGGGCGCTGTGCCCGCGAAGGGACCCACCTGAACTCCTCCGGCGCGTTCCAGCTGCCCCCCTGAGCGCCAGGCCTCTCACTGCTGGCTGCTGGAGAGCGTCCGGTAGAGCAGGGTCAGGAGTAGGTCGGCCATGCCCAACTCGCACCGGCACCCGGCGGCGGCATCGGGCGGGTGCCGGTGCGCCTGCGAGTTCCTCACCCGCTCCACGTCGATGGCCGATCAGACGTACCTCACGGTCTCCAGGGGTTCTCCCCACAACTGCACCCTGCCTCCGCTCAGTCCTGGGCGGAAGCGTGACGCATGACAAGCGAAGACATCCGACTCTTAAGGCTCCCGGCCTGGATAGAGCGCACCGGAATCCACTCAGCGCAGGAATGCGGAGCAGGCGGTGGTCCGCATCCGGCCAGTGGGGTAAAGACGGCCCTGGTGCAGCCGCGAAACGCACCCGGGTAGATGACGCCCGCCGGAGCCACGGACCCGGAGAGGACACACGGCCTCAGAACGCATTCGCGCCCATTCCCCTCATGGCGCGTCACAGCAGGGGAGGCGGCAGGGGCCCGTCGCCAGACAGCAGAGGAGACCAACGGGCACACGCCGAGGACGGCATACGCGCAGCCCGTGACGACCCCATGCCGCGCCCACCGCTGCCGTGAGGCACCCGGAAAGGGCAGACGCACTTGTTCGTGCTGGCCTTCCAAGAGACACCGCTCCCGCACTGTAACTCCTTACCACAAGGATAATTCTCGTAGTACGGAGTTACACGGGCAGAGACTACTTTACGTCTTTAAGTTCTCGGTAGTAGCCGACCAGAGCGTTCGCATGTCCATGACCAATACCATGCTCCGATTTAAGGGTATTGACCATTTCCATGTGCTTTTTTCCCGTTAGCCCACCGAGAATTTTCATCCAGTAATCAATAGGCTGACCATAGGTCTTCTCTATGGAGGGGAAGTAGGATGCTGGGCCTTTTACCTTGGATTCTTCGGACATTGCGAACGCCTCCTGAAAGAGCTACAAAGTGGAAACAGAGTAACAGGTAGGAGAACCAGCCTCGGGAGTTCCCCCGTTCACCCGCTCTGCGGTTTCCTTCAAGAGGAGTGGAGGGCCTGATATCGTCATGTCAGACCCAGTCCAATACTCTTCCGTTATTCATACCGACCCCAGGAACGTTGGTGCCCCGTTCTTTGAATGGGGCAAACCTATGCGGGACGAGGTCGCCCCTCCTGGGCCTCGCGCAAACCAGACAACAGCACCGTGGGCTGCACACCGGCCCACACGCGCTACCACTTCTAAAATCAATGGCATGACGGCGTTCAGTCGCACACCCAACTCCCCTTCTCCACGCTTAAAGCTCAGGCGGTTGGAACGCGGAGCGGTGGCCATCTGCCTTCCCTCCACCTCCGGCATTCCCCAATCTTCCTACGCCCCTGTTGCTCAACAAACGCCCGCACGAAAACGCCGGGAGCACCTGCTCCCCCTTACCCCGCCGGAACACAACGGTGCCCTCTGGACGGCCGTTCATGCCGGGACACTCTTCTACCGCCTCGATCCGAGACGCTCACCTACTGCCGAGGACGCAGACCGCTGGTTGGCCCTGACGGGCCGGGAACCGTATTGGTTCTTCCTGAGAGGTGAGGACAAGCGGTAACGGCCGTCTCAGGAGCGGTCGCCTGCGGGAACCTGCTGCGGCGCCAACGGGGACCAACGTCACCTCAGGTGGTCGCTCCCGACTGCACGCCGTTCCAGTTCATCGCCCTCCAAGCCCTCCTCTCGCCCTGGCCTTTGCGGCTGGGGCGTCACTTTGGCCCCGCGAGCTGCGACCTATCCGGCATAACTCCTGGCAAAGCCATCCCAAATGCCAAACATCCCAGCGGTTCGGTACCCCGCCTCCAACCCAGACACTCAAAAGATGAGTCTCATTCCAAGCCCAGCTTTAGCTGTAACTCTTCACACTCTCGTCATAGCTCAGGGAAAGCTAAAGGAGGGCAGAGAAACCCACCAGAAGGGCTTTCTAGGATGACTGGAAATTCTGTTCCATCCTCAGGAGCCCCATGCAAGCCCATATCCTCGTGATCGAAGACAACCCAGATATCGCTCAAGTCCTCCAGTACGAACTTCAGGAGGGCGGGTGGGATGTCAGCACGGCGTCCACGGGGACCAGCGGCCTGATGCAAGCCCGTGAAACACCCCCGCACCTGGTCATTCTCGATTTGGGTCTCCCCGACTTCGACGGTGTGGAGGTGGCACGCCGCCTGCGCAAAACCATGGATGTCCCCATCATTGTCCTGACGGCCATCGATGCGGTGGACCGCAAGGTAGAGCTGCTGGAGGCGGGGGCGAACGACTACGTCACCAAGCCGTTTCACCCGGAAGAATTGCTCGCCCGGGTTAAAGTCCAGCTTCGGCAGAAGAAGGACGACCTCCTTTCCTTTGGTGACCTGCAGATCCATCCGGAACGGCGTCAGGTGCTCTATGACGGCAAGGAAGTACTCCTTTCCCGCAAGGAGTTTGAGTTGTTGCTGTTGCTCTCACGGCAGCCAGGCCGGGTGTACTCCCGGCAGGAAATCAGCAACGAAATCTGGAAAGGAGAGCTTTCTACCAGCTCTAACGTTGTGGATGTTCATTTTGGCAACTTGCGGAGCAAGCTGCGCGACGTTGCTGGACGAAGTTACATACGCACTGTTCGTGGTATGGGGTACGCCTTGAGAACCTCTGCCTGACGCCCACCACCCTGCGCCCTGGCCCTCGCGGCTGGGGCGTCACTTTGGCCCCGCGAGCCGCTGAAAGTCCGGCGCGACTCCGGACAGGGCCCACTTCCCCTCAGGAGGTCACTTCCGTTGCGACATCATCCCAGTTCATCGCCCTGAGGCGCGCCGCCCTCAACTCATACGTCGCTTGCGTCGTCTCCTCCGTATAAAACTCGATCAATGGGTCACGTTCATCCTGCCTCAGGTGCTCCATCGCCTCACAGTAGGAAAGGAATTCTGATGGACTCCCGAAATCCCGTACCTCTTCTTCGGCCTCCTGGTGGAGGGTGTCCTTCACTTTGGAGACATACGTGTAGTGGAGGTAACGTCTCATAAAAGACTTTACCTCACGTTCATGTGAGTGAACAAATGCCACCCCTTCGGGGAGCCAGGCAGACCACCTGCGCTCAGGGCATCAGCGTTTCAACTTCACCCCTTGAGCACCGGTGGTGGCGGCTTCAATGCCGTCCTCCCCTCGGACGCCCCCGGAAGAGTCAGGACTCGGGCGATTGGTCCTGACCCGTAAGAGCGGTACGGAGCCTCCGCTCCGGAGCACGCACCGCCTCGCGTGCAACAAGTGAGCACGCTGCTGTGGCGTGTGGCCAGGCTGCCCCACATCAGCCATACGGGGAATTCGCCTCGGGGCAGCTCCACGGCCTGGGGACTGAACGGCAGTCCTCGCCGGTTCGACTCCGGCCCCCAGCACCCCACCTCGCCCTGCACGGGAGAAACCGACGTGGGGTCTTTGCCTGGCCACCACCGTGTGCGTGGTGTTCCGGCTCAACTTCGCTCCAGGAGGTCCGTCATGTTGCCCCAGCAGCCCGGCGGGCCACACGCGACTGTTGTCTCCAACCAGGAGGTTCCCATGAAGACATCGCCGTTGCCACTGAGCTGGCGGTTTGTGCTGGGCGCGTTCTGCTGGCGCGCCCATACTCCCATGCCCCTTGCAGACGCCCGTGCTTTCAGGCGCGGCCCGGTTCGACTCCGGGAGGGAGCCCCCACATGCAATCCATCCGCTTTCTGCCCCTCCGGGACGCCCTGGCGGGCCAACCCCAACTCCACCTGTATCACCCCGGCAACCCGGACCACCTCCCTCCAGCAGGCCTGGCGCTGCTCAAGCAGATTGCGCTGGATCTCCCCGTGTATGTCGTACGGCTGCTCCAGCATTGGCCGCATTCCGTCCTGAGTCGGGTACCACACACCTGGCTGCGTGAGGGAGCGCTGATCGAGAACGTCATGGCTTACGCGGTGGCCTTCGAGCGGGACGGGCAGGCCCACCTGGAGGTGGTCGCCGTCAGCCCCCTGCAACGGCCGCCTCCCAGCATTCCAAAGCCCCCCAGACAGCGCCGTAACCCCGAGCACTCGACACCTGTGCCCCTCGTCCGGAAGCGGAAGCGAGGGAAGCGGGCGAAGTCCCACCGGTGACCATGTTTACAACCCTGCTTCCGTTCCTCAGGAGGACGCCCGTGACTGTTTTTCAACCTGGGGGCATCATCCTCGGCAAGCGGTACCGCGACGTCCACACTGGGATGGAGGGCGTCGCCACGGGCAAATTCATCTACCTGTACGGCTGCGTGCGCATCAACATCGAATTCCTCAATGACGGCAAGCTCGAAAACGAGGTGTTTGACGAGCAGCGCCTGGAGCCCGTGGACGCGGAGGAAGTGGTTCAGCCGCGAGCGACGAGCGGGGGACCCAGGAATGACCCGGCTCGCCCGGCTGTCCCTCGGCGGTGAGTGATGCTGAGCGCGAACGAAGCAGCTGCACTCCGCCCTGGCCCAGCGCTGAAGCGCCAGGCGGACGCGTATGCCGACGAGATCAGCGGGGTCCTGGTCGCGCGTGCCGCACAGGCTGGAGTGCGGAGCATCAAGTGCCAGGTCCCTCCCGTGCTCGCCCGGCGGATCTCCGAACGGCTCTTCAATGCGCGGTACGACGTGATCACCCTCACAAGCGGCGGTACCCCACAGGCCGCCTGGAAGTGGAATGGCCAGAGAATCACGGGTCCCACCTTCCCCAGGCACTTGGCGCGAAGGGACAGACAACACGCCCACCGGATGGTGGGCGGATCTGCTGCGGCGCTGGGGCCTGCTGCCGCTGGATGAGTACGGGCGCAACTGGCTGGCCGGATCGCAGGACCGATGACCTACCAGTCCTTGTTGACCTTCTTCTTGCCCACGCGGGCGTAATTGACGTAGATCGCGCTGCTGTCGACCGTGCGGTGGCGGAGGTGATCACGGACGGCGAGCAGGTCCTGGCTTTCCGTGTAAATGCGGGTGCCCGCGCTATGGCGCAAACCGTGGACCTCGCGGCCCTGGTACCGCACACCCGCCAGCCCGCACACGCGCTTCAAGGCCTTCTCCACGCCCTGCCGGGTACGGATGGTCAGCACGTGCGGCCCGTAGGTGGGGGTGTCCCGCAACCAATCGCCGATCACGCGGACTCCGGTCCCCGAGAGGGGCACTTCCTGCCGGCGCTGACGCTTGCCCGTCACGATCAGGAACGGCTCGGGCGCCGTGAGGTGCACGTCCTTCCGGAACAGCGTCGTCATCTCCGTGGCACGCAAACCGCAGTGTGCGCCCAGGATCACGATGACGGCCTCCTGAGGACCCGCGTGCAGGAGGAGCGTCGCCACGTCCTCGTCCGGGTACGGCTTACGCTTCTCCCACCGGGGGACGGGGTCGGTCGCCGTCCGTACGTCAGTGAAAGGAGCGGCGTCAGTCGCTCCGCTCCAGCGGAGAGCAGTGAACAGCGCTTTTGCAGCGGCCAGGCGGACCCGGACGCTCCCAGGGGCGAGGCCACTCGCCTCTAGATGGCGGGCGTAGCGGAATCCCGAGTTTGCGCCGGGCCGCAGGAGGCTAATCCCGGCGGGTCCGGCCCAGGCGAGGAACACCTCCAGCCCGATGCGGTAGGAGTCGAGCGTGTTCGTGCTGACGCGCGCGCCCCGGCTGCCGCGTGTAACGAGGTACGACTCGGTCAGCGCCCACAGTCCGGCCAAATCCCTGTCGCGGGCTGCCCGGAGGCCTTCTTTGCGGAGTGTGTCCGGGTCGAGGTGGGCCAGGCGATCCGCCCGGCCCTGCAGGTCCAGGTTCGCGGCCAGCAGTTCCAGGCTCATGTCCTCACACTACAGGAGAGCCCATGCACCTGGGATGCTGGAAAGGCGAGAGACAGGACATGCCTGATGGTGTTTTTGCTCTGTGTGCACTTTGAGCTCAAATCAGCCTACGAGAGGCACTGAAGAAGGACGCACCTGTTCCATCCCGAAAAACAGCGCGAATAGTTGCAGGCCTCACCACCTTGTGCTGCGCAAAGAGCTTCGTTAGGGCGCTCAATGGGATGATGACCTGATTGGTTTCACCCGGGTCAAGAATCGTAGGGTACTCGCACTCTAACTCCACTCCAAGCAGCCGGGCGTCATTCAAAAAATAGAGGCTCCGGTCATCGCCGAGGTCAAGGGCCGTGGATTTTACTTCGACGAAGCCGTGAGTGATGTTGGTTGCTTTGAGCAATATCGCGTTCTGACCGCCTATAAAGTCAAAGTCGATCTCAACGCGGAGGGAATCCATAGGCTTAGGGTAGCGAGTTGTGGAGTGGACGTTACGACCTCAGGCGCCTGTGAGGGATGGGGTTGGCAGGCAGCTCATTTTTCCAGTTGCGCGTACGTCCTACGTGTTATGGAAACTAAATTAAAGATCAGAGAAAGACAATCCCACCCCCAGGAGGACCCATGCACCCCGAACCCCAAACGGTCCCGCATCTCCCAACCTCTGTCGCCACCACCCTCCAGACCTCCATCCGCACCAGCCTGAAAGATCTCGCCCGCCAATCCACTCCCGCCAACGAGCGCCTCACTGCTCAATACCAAGCAATCCTGGCCGCCCTCCATCAACACCAACCCCTCACGCCCGAGCAACTGCGCCTGCTCCAGCGCAGCCTCTGGAGTACTCAGGCACTCGCCGAGACCGGTTGCCCGATCGAAGGCCGTCTGAGCAGGCATGACCTCGACCAGGCCCACGCCACCCTCCACCTCCACATGAACGGCGCCAGCGCTCGCCAGCTCGTCGCCTGACCGGAGAACCCATGAACGCAGCAGACCGGGCCGCCCTGGACGCGGCCATACACACCTACGCCCGCTCCAAGCCCTTCACGCCCATCATGAACCTGCAGGACATGGTGGTGGCCCTTGCGGATGACAACGTCGAGGCCCAGACCATCCTGCTCTCGGCCCTGTTCCCTGACCCTGGCAAGGCCCTCACGCCTCATCCCGTCGGCATGGCCTTCCTCATAAACCTCGACGTGCTGGACGTGACCGGTCACCAGATCTACCTGCTCGTCCAGTTGGCCGGAAGCCCGTTCCGAGCCGCTCCGAGCCGCCGCACTCGCCGCCAACGCCGTTCGAATGCAGCTCCCCATCAAGGACGAACTGCACCAGGACCTCCAGACTGCTGAGTGCGACCGGGGCCGGACGCTCGACGCGGTCCTTGAGGCCGCCATCCAGGCCATCGGCCAGCACATCCCGCACTTCCAACTGGTCGACCTTAGGCCACTTCAAGGAGGCTCCCGTGCCTGATCACTCCTCTCTCTGGAGCTGGAAGTGCGGGAGTTTTACAAGCCCCTTCTCGTCCTTACTTCTGACGCATGAGTTTCACGAAAAACGTCTGGTCTCGCTGAGCGACCTCCAACATCACCTGACGCAGTTGCGCTCCTTGCCGGACAAAGACACCCTGGGCTGCGCCCTGTCTGTACTGGGACTGTGTCACGAGATAGCCCTCTGCACGCAAATGGTCGGCATACGCGGCGAACACTTCGCTCAGTCGAGCGTTCTGCCTAAAGTTCACCTGCGTTTTCAGGGCCTTAACGTCAAGTTCCGGCAGTCCGCTCAAAGCGCGGCGAGCAATGGTGTACTGCGTGGTCGCAGTTGTCCAGTTCTGTGGGGGAACAGAGCGCAGCGCCACAGTCAGTGCTTGCCCTAACCCAGCTTGCCCTTTGACGTTGACGGGTGTCATTTCACCTTGGGCTGATGTCTGTGTTGTTAATGGCCTGAAATCTAGCGGTACCAGGCTCGCCACAGCCAGCAGCCGATTCAGACCTTGAGGCAAAGTCAGCAGAAATGTGGAGGCTTCTCCTTTTTCAGGAAATCGCTGTGAGGTGTTCGCCTTGAGGAGATTGCCCTGGGCCCGGAGACCGTTGGAGGACAGCAGCGTGACCTGATCTTGGGCATCTACGTTGAATAGGTAGACGTAGGCGTCCTTGTTGGCACGGGTATAGAACTCCAGGTGATCTCCTGGCGCATAGCTGGGGATCTGCTGGCTGTTCACGGTCCGGTTGGTGCGGATGTTGACGTTCAAGCCGGTTGGGGTCGGGTTGACGATGATGCTCTGAGCACTGAGCTGTGGAGCAGCCGTCGCATGGCCGAGTGGCAAGAGCGCCAAAAAGGTGATGTAAGGTGTGAACTTTTTCATAGTTCCACTGTGAAAGTACCGGATGACCGTAATCTGACCTCACTCCGTACCCAACTGTGCGTTCGTTTGAGCAAGCGGTCAGGTGCGGGCAGACCGTCTCTACACGTATATGGCGTAGGGGTGGCGGGATACCCGCGACCCAGTGTCCTACCGCGTGTTGTTCTCAGGAGCAAAGACGAAGTCCAGAGCGGCTTACCCCTTCTACCCGACCTCGGACCATTTCCAGTTCAGGTCGTAGCTGACAGCCATGCCATGGACAGCGGAGCGGCCTCTCTCATTTCACGCCTATGGGCAGAGCCCTCGCCCCCACAGCCAGCATGCGGTCAGCCTCGACGGCAAAGGTCAGGTGCAAGCGTGAACCCCCTGCTCTTCCTCCTCGACGCACTTGCCGGTGCGGTGGCCGCCACGGCCTGGCAACGCCAGCCTGAGCGCGAGATCGACGAGCCAGGCCTGAACCTCCGGATCTCCCCCAGCATGCCCGCACTTCCTGCACACCCAGCCGGGCACCTGGATTCCCCGCCCCTTCTGACGTTCCTGGAGGCCTCCCCTATGTCTGACCTGGCCTCCCACCGCCCGGAGATGGCCGCCCTGATGCCCGTCCACCACGAGGAGGGGCAACTCTGGGCAGACGCCCGCACCCTCCGCGTCGGCCGTGATTTCAGTACCTGGGTCCAAGGCCGCCTCGCGGAGACCGGCGCCGTGGAAGGCGAGGAATTCAGCGTTCTGGACGGCTCCCCCAATTCGGGGAGCAAGTGGGGCGGCTCTAACCGGCGTGACTACTGGCTCTCCCTCGACCTCGCCATGCTGGAACGCTCCGAGGCCGGCAAGCAGGTCCGCCGGCACTTCATTGAGGCCGAGAAGCGCCTGCGCTCGCAGCTCGTCCTCCCAGACTTCACCGACCCCGTGGTGGCCGCACGCGCCTGGGCAGACGCCATGGAAGCCCAGCGGGCCGAGCAGGCTGCCCGGCAGGCCGCAGAACAGCAGGTGGCGGTCCTCTCGCCGAAGGCGGAGACCTTCGACGCCCTGATGAGTGCGGACGGCTCATACAGCGTCTCGGACGCCGCCAAGCTCCTCGGCACCGGGCAGCGGCGGGGCGGCTATTCACGCTCCTGCGTGAGCGCCGCATCTTCCTGGACGCCCACCGCAACGGCGCGGAACACCACAACGTGCCGTACCCGGCGTACATCGACCGCGAGTACTTTGCGCTGATCACGCGCCCCGCGCGAGAGGGCAGCCGGGTCACCTACACCCCGCGGGTCACCCCGAAAGGCCTCGCCTGGCTGCAACGAAAGATGGCCGAGCAGCAGCTGCTCCCCGCTCCCCGTAAAGGATTCCCCTGGCAATGACTGACCCTCCTTCGGATTTCGACCTCATGTGGCCCCTGGAAACGCATGCGAACGCGTTCCTCGAAACCTGCCGGCAGGAACGCGAGCAACTGGTCGTGGTCGTCCTGATCGCCCGGGTGGATGACCAGGGCGAACACGACAACAGCCGCGTCGTGATCGCCAGCGAGTTCGGACCTGACCGGCGCGGGCACGCCACCCTGACCCGCCTCCTGCACGAGTACCGGCACCTGGAGGTGGGCCGTGCCGAGCAAGTCCGCAAAGCCCCGATCCCCTAAAACCCTCTTCCTGACCCCCGAGGAACAGCAGGTCCAGGAGGCCGAGGAGCAACTGCCCAGCCTTCCGGGCGTGAGTGTCCTTGCGGGCATCCTGTTCGAGCTGACCCAGGAGGCCGCGATCGACGAGAAGGGCCGCGCGAAGCACAAGCTGGAGCACGGTCTGCGCCTGGACGCCTACCGGACTGAAAAAGACATCGGGGTGGCCCTCAGTCGCACGGACGTGCCTCCTGGCGCAGACGAAGTGGGGATCGTGGTGGAAGCGCTCGGCTGGACGCACGTGCAGGAGGAGCGCAAGGAGATGGGTGGCCGGAACTGGGTCCTGCTCCAACGCGGCCAGGCTCTCCCGGCGGCGCCACCAGCCCCCGAGGCGGACGAGGACCCGCCGACGGGCAGATGCGGGAGGCGCGTGCGGCGGCCGTGCGGGACATGAAGCGCAGTGAGTTCGCCCATGTGCGCCGGCACTGGCCGGACGCGGTTCAGGCCGCGCTGGCACACACAGCTCAGGACATGAGAACGCCAGCAGCGTGCTAATGTGGCAAGTACCCTGGTAGGTCACCTACAGCTCGTGACCAAAAGGCGAACGCCCAAGTGCGGCAAACACCTGAGCGTTCATCAACCGAGAGTTTTAGAGGACTCTGAAACCGAACCCGAAAGGTTCCGGCTCGTTCCTATGGTAGCGAACATAGGAACTGGGGTCAATCACGTACAGCACACGTGAAGACCTCACGGCGTAAGCCGGAGTCCCCTCGCCCCCCGGACAGGGTGGGTTCGCTCGAGGCAAACGCAATGAGCAGGAACGACAACATGCACATCGAGGAGGGGCGCGACGACCTCCCGTTCCAGATTCACTGGGAGCTGGACGACGCCCCCCTCACCGTGGACGCCTTCCGCGTTTACGCCCACCTCGTCCGGTGCGCCGGCAAAAATGGTCTCGTTTTCCCCAGTTACCAGTCCATCGGCGAGAAATGCTTCCGCGCTTCCGTCGGCGCAGCAGCCAATTCCCGGAGCCTGCGCAACCGCGCAATGCGCGCCATGAAGGAACTGGTGGATGTCGGATTGGTCCTCAAACAGACCCGGATGCGGCAACACCGGAACAGACAGGCCGCACATGAAAACGACTCGAACAGCTACACCCTCACGCCTCGGCGGCAGTGGGTGGAAGGGCTTACGCAACGGCGGGAAGCCCTCGAAATCCTGATCAATCAGGCCAAGCAGCAAAAGCAGAGCGAGGCCCAACGAGAGGGGGGTGGCATTCCCACAGTGCTACCCCCTGGCATTCCAGGAGTACCCCCTGGCACGCTGACCGTGCCAGGGGGTGGCACGCTCAGCATGCCACCTGGCACTGTGGCTATGCCCGAAGTTATTTCAACTGAAGTTCTTCAATCTTTTGAAGTTATTTCAACTGAAGTTCAAACATCATTAAGCCCCAAACTTGACGAGCCCGTTGAGCATCCGGGTGATGACCGGGCAGCTGTCGCCGAACCCCAGGAAGGCAGGAGCACTACCCAGGGCCTGGAAGCCAGCGACGGCTTGCCCCTCACTGGTTCAGTTGAGAATGACGGGCAAGGTGAGCGGCGAAACTCCCAACCCCTTACCCCTGAAAAGGTTCCGGGCGCGGCCCTGCTCGCCCTGGCCCCGATCCCCCGCGAGGTCCTGACGTCCCGGCCTGCGCGTGACCCCGTGGGCATGCGCCAGCTGCGCGCCCTGATGTTCTGCAGCAACAAGAGCCGCCTTCCTGAACTCCAGGTGCAGCTCTCCAAGACCACCCCCTCCCGGATTCCCAGAGAGTTGTTCACCCGCCTCACCGACGCCGAGATTCAGCAGGCCGTGGACGCCGCCCGGCAGGACATGCCCCTGGACACGAAGAGCCGTGGCTTTGAGGTCCTCGCCCAGCTCGGCCTGGACCGCTTGATCGGTGAGACGCTGACCTTGGAAATGATCACGGGACAGGCGCTGGTCAGCAGCACCCAGTCCCTGAATCAACCGACGGCCCAAATCGTGGAACCGCCCCCGCCCTCGCCAGTCTCCATTGACGTGGACAGCCGCTGGGCGCACAAGCACCACGAGGACCGCGTCGTCACGGTCGTCGCGTTCGACGGTCCGAAGGTCGAACTGCACACCGGTGAGAAGCTCGCGTCGTTCCTGCTGATGAAGGATTATCGGCGGGTTCACTGAAATTCCCGTGCTGCACGGGAGAATGAAGTCCAGATGGCTGACGAGGGCAAGATCTGCTGGGTTGAAGCTGGGAGAGAGTTGGTCGGGGTCGTTGACGTCCATGTCATCCATCTCCTGACGTTGGAGTCTGTTCGAGGTGGTCGTTTGCGGATGGCCATGTGCGAGGACACGTTGTACATTTCCGCCCGGGTTGCGGGAGTGGAGATCACGGATGCGGACCGCCGTGCCGCGCGTGACCTGGGCTACTACGGCCCCCTGCCCATCCACGCCCCGGAGTAACCCCACAACCCCGTGCCAGCCCACTGGAACGGGCGCAGGAGCACACCAATATGCGCAAGAAACGCGACATCCCCACGTACGAACAAACCCATCCACCCCACCTCGCCACCGCCGAGGAACTGGCCGCCGAAGGTCTCAAGATCACCCGAGATCTGCTCCCCGCCGCCCTGTTCAAGTTCAAGGCGCCTGACCTCGAACGCATGAGCGCCCTGTACGAGCGCTCCGAGTGCGTGCCGATCGATCAGAAACCGGAGACCTCGTGACCTCGACACCCCAGTTGCCCCTCGTCAAGCACGTCCCGGAGGGGATGGCAACCAAAACCACTGAAACAAGGCCTACGCCTGAACAGCGAGCCGGTAGCGCAGTGGGAGTGGTACAAGCACGGTGGCCGCAGTTCCGGGTGGCAGCGCACGGACCTCTACCGGGTGGCAGACGCCGCGCCTCCCACCCCTGAGCAGCTCACGGCGGAGCGGGAGCACCGCAATGCCCTGGCGCGTGAACGGAGGGCCCGTGAGAAGGCGTTTCAGGCGCACGTCCTAGGGCGATACCAGCAGGAGCATGCGGCGGCCGTCGCCATGTTCCGCCACATGGCTACAAACCCCAACCTGGTCGTGCTCGACACGGAAACCACTGGACTGGAAGGGCACGTCGTCGAGATCGCGGTGGTGACCTTGCGGGGTGAGATGCTGCTCGACACGCTGATCAAGAACATCGAGTCCATCGAGCCGGACGCGCAGCGGGTCCACGGAATTACCGAGGCGATGCTGGCGACGGCCCCGGGCTTCCGTTGGGTGGCCCCCACATTCGGGACGCGTTGCGAGGCCGGACGGTCGCTATCTACAACGCGGACTTCGTTTACCAGCGACTCAAGGCCACGCGGAAAGCCCATGGGCTGGAGAACGGGGTACTAGTACTACAGTTGCAGTTGGCAATTCCGTCTCTCAAACACGAGATTCTCGGGAGGTGACTGGTGACAGAAAGCCCTTGAACAACAGGTGCCTGGAGCAACTGCAACTGTAGTACTAGTGGGTCACTTGCCACGGGTGCCTGGTTTGCCGAGCTCGGGGATGTCGAGGGAACTTCGGCCAGGACAGGTTTCCGTTCTCTCGTCCTTCAGGGGTCTGAACGCCTACGCCTGTGGCAGGTGACCCACTAGTAGTCTGATCCAGAAAAACGTTGACAGTTGGGGAGAATGCCAGGAGGGCACGGGCTGGGCCATTCTCCTCTGCAAAAATGTCAAAGGACCTCTGAATCAGACCACTAGGGCGTGTAGGCCAAGGGGTTGAGTTCAGCGGATAAGTCTCTGCGCGGCCACACCGTAGGCTGTGAGGTGATGAACGTTATTGTCGCTCCTGATGGCCGTGCCGCACTATGGGCCGCTCTTCTGACCTTGCCGGTGACCTGGGATTGGAATGACCTTCCCAAAGGTGGTGTGACGCTTCCCAGCGGCCTGCACTTCGAATACCTCCAGGTGGACACAGACACCTTCTGCCTGTATATGACCCTCCTTGAGTCCGAACCCTTCTACACGCAGCTCGAGGACGGCGAGGGCGACTTCACCGACGAGGAGCGCGACAACCCCGACCTGGGTATCGCGCGGTATCACGATGAGGCGGACAAGCAGTTGCAGGCCATGGTGGTGGAAGCCACGAACGTTCTCGGCGAGCCCGATGAGCGGCAGGCAGGCGCAAGCTGGCTGCTGGAAGACAGGACGATCTACCTGAGAGACGTGCAGTGGGACAAGGAGACCCCAATCGAGGTGGGCGTGGTGCTGCTGCCTCCGGGGGTCGCGCGGGTCTCCCTGTGATGTCCAGCCTGGAGCTGGGTCGAACAGGAGATGAGCGGGACCGACGTCAACGATCAGCACTGTGCAGCTTGTCCTCCGGTACATACATACCCTTGGCCTACACGCCCTAAACCGCTCGGCCACCAGCTGCGTGATGAACGGGTATGCCGTGCTGAACGGCAATTACGACCCGGAGGACCAGGAATACCGGTGGGTGAAGCTCGCCCTGGCCTGCGACGACATGGGTGTCGAGCAGCAGGGGCAGGCGCACCGGGCCCTCGGGGACGCACTGACCACGGCAGCCCTGATCCGTGCGGTGACCGAGCACAACTGGACTCCGCCGGCGGAGGCTCCACCAGGCATGTTTGGCGACTACCGGGATTGAGCGTTTTGCCTGGATCTCCGGTAGAGCAACGACGCTTCGGAGATCTGGCGGATTACTCCAGAGGTCTGCCAAACTTCGGGCCGCGTACTGCGTGAGCGCCTGCTTCTATGGCATCAGGGAGCCTAACTTTTGGGAATAGATCCCGGAGTAGCCGAATGACAATGAGCATGCTTTGTCCCTCATCAGCAGCCGCGCGAGCCATTTCATCAGGCTTCCACTCTGGCCTCTGCTCAAGGAGGCCCTGGAAGCGCTGCAGCGTTTCGCTGTACGGCTCTCCGGTCACGCCTCCTCCCCTTTCTCTTCATAGTGAAGGTTCAGGGGCCTGCCGTACTTGGCGCCATGGATCGCGTAAATTGCCGCTCCTTTAGCTTCAATCAGCGAAACCCCAAAGAGGTCACAGAGTAGGCCCATCAAGATGAGCACGCTTTGCCCCTCATCGGCTGCTGCACGTACCAGTTCATCTGGCCTCCACTTAGGTCTCTGTTCGAGGAGGCCCCGGAATCTGCTGAGGGTTTCGCTATACGTCTCTGCTCTCACTACGTTCCGCCTCTCTACCGCCGGGGGTCAGTTGTTCGCCCACAGTTCCCCTCGGAAGATTAGACCGTCCCCAGCTGGACGCCCACAGAAGGGGCAGAAGTAGATCAGGTTGCCCTATCCCCCGATGGGTCCGGCAGGATGTACACCGCGCGTTCTGTCCCGCTATTTCCCCAGGTCTGCTCTATCAACGCCCCGTCTGTGACCATCTGTTGTCAGTCTGAGCGGGCACACTGCTCCAGCCCATTCATTCCTTTTTCCCTTCGTTGGACTGGGTTTCCTTCCCAAAAGAGTCCAGTGCGGCTTCCACCTGATCATGGAGAGCTTCGTCCATTTCATACCGATCTGACCAAGTAGGGCCGGCGTGGACGGCAATTTTCGCCTCTCCCAGGGTCATACCTTCGAGTTCCCGCAGTGCCCTGATGCTGTCCATCTTCCAGAACCCCGCGCGTCTCAGAAAAAGCAACACGTCCTCGACTGTGCCGCCTGCCGCCTGAAGAGTGCGGCAGGCGCCCAGTGCGACAACCCAATCGCGATCCGCAGCGTTGATCATGCCGACAGGATACGAAGCGGCCAACGGAGATAGAGCTTTGACATTCGCTGCAAACCGGACGCTTTCCCCCGAGGAAGAGATGGCGATTGCTGCTGTCATGCAGGCTTTTCCTGGAGTGAACAAGCGAGCTCTGGCGTCCGTCCTCGGCGTGAGCTCTTCGCAGCTGGCGTAAGGGGGCTTCGCGCCGCCAAGGATGAAACGCCCTCGCAGGGACGGCCCTGTCGTTCACGTTCCTGGTTAAAACCTACTCTCCCCACCTGCAATGGCCGCTGCGCCGTTGTGGGTCATTTTTGGAGCTTCATGCACATCACCCAGATGCGTCCCCAAGGAGATTCCAACGTCTCCATTCACTATCCCAGAGGGCACAAGCATCAGCCTGCTCTGCCCCACCTGGCCGTCATCACGCTGACCGGCTGGGTCGAGCCCGCAGAGGGTGGCCTGCGCGTGAACGGCATACTCGTCCGCGCCCATAAAAAGATCGACACACCTGTCCGGGTCACGGTGCGTGCCTATCCCAAGACCGACATGTACGGGGTCATCCGCGACCTGTACGCCCCGGCCAACAACATTCGCCCGGCACGGGAGCCCAATGGGACGTCCCTCACCGTCACGGGCCAGCTGCTGAAGGTGGACCGGGGCACCGGAACCATCAAGGTGAAGGTCTGCCCACAGCAGGCCAGCTGCAACCCGTTCGCCGTCACGCTGCACGCCACCACACAGGTGCTCGCGCTGGACCCCGGTACGTTCCACGTGACGGTCACGGGCCGCCTGGTGGACGTGGGGCGGGGCTGGCTGCTGGCCGAGACCGTCACGCCTGTGTACGCCCCAGTGCCGCAGCGCTGGCACCGCTGGCGCCCCAAACGCCGTCTGAAGTTCCCCAAGGAGGCCCCATGACTGAGCCTGATGACCGTTGCCCCGTGTGCGGGGAAGCCACAGAAGACATGCGCCACGTGGATGTCGAGCGCTTCTATCAAGTGGGCGACGGCCGTGCGCCGCAGCTGTACCAGCGGACAAAGTTCCTGGAGGTGGACCCCCAGGGGACGTACATCATGCGGCTTCGCCGGTACGTGGGCGGGGAGGTCCACCGCTTCGCGTACTCCCACACCGACGAGAAAGGCGTGCGTCACATCACGTCCGCTTGGGACCCAGCCACCCAGCCGGCCATCACACTCGCCGAGCAAACCCATTACGGCATCCCCTGCTGCAAGCGGTGCCGGGGGGACTTCATCACCCTGTTCCTCGCCTGGAGTCAGGGTAAGCACGTGCGCCGAGATGTGGTCGAGGGGGCCGCCGCTCTGGAGGACCTGGTGCCCATCCACGAGCACGGAGCCATCCGCCACATCACCCGCGGGGAGTGGTCCCAGCGCCAGGAACAGCGGGACGCCCTGGCCCCACCAAGAGGTGATTCACATGCGCGAAGTGTTCTTGTGGCTCCTCGGCCTGTCCCTCCCGACATTCCTGTTCCTGCTGGCGCTGTGCCGCATCAGTGCGCCGCGTACGCCCGAGGAACAGGCCGCGCAGGACGCCGAACAGGCCCATGCCCTGAACCCACACGCTGACATCCCCATCGATCTGGTCGTCCTGCTCAAACTCCACTACGGTTCCGAGGACTTCTGATGCCCCAATCCCACCGCCTGACCGTGATCCAGGCGCTTCTCCCCACCGGCGCGAACCTGACGGAGTTCGAGCGCCGTGCCGTCATCCAGCGCCTGCGCCAGTCCGCCGCCCGTAATCTCCCGGCCCTCCCCTGTCTGCACGAAGGCCAGCCTGCACTGCGCGTCTGCGTGGTGGCCCTGTCTGCCCCACAGGTCGAGGCCGTGGAAACGTACCTCGGGCACCTGGCTGAGCAGCAGCCCGGCAGACTGACGCCCCAGGAAATGACGTTCCTCGCCGCCTTCCAGGGAGCACCCACATGACGGACGCCACCCTTATCCTCCTCGGCCTGCTCCTGGTTCTGACGGGCGTCCTGGGCACTCGTCTGTGGTCCAAGGACCGCACCCACCTCAGCGCCACCCAGTACACGGCCCTGCAGCTGGTCCAGGCCGGCATCCGGAGCCACGGCCTGAACGCCCTCAAGTCCGAGCACGTGGAGAGCGCCCATCAGGCCGCCCGCGTGATCACGCGGGGCAAACGGTGACCTGGGCGGAGATTCTGGAGTGCATCCGGTCCATATGGCCGGGTCTCTCCCGCCCGGCCCGTCGCCTGCCTCCCGCTGTGCTGCTGACCGTGCGCCTGCGCCCCCTCGTCACCCTGGAACTGATCGGCGCCACCAGCGTTTCGGTGCGCCTGTCGCACGAGCCACTCCCGCGCGTGACCGGTCACCTGTACACCGAGGCTCCCGAGGCCATCCTCACGCCCCTGACCTGGGACCGCCTCCTGTGATGCCTGGTCCCCTGTTGCTGGAGGCTGCCTTGCTGCGCGCCCTGGAGGCTGGACCGGCAGGCCTGATCGGGATCCGCGCCCGCGCCCGGCTGCTGCTCCCCCAGCACCTCCCCGCCCTGGAAAACGAGTGCACCCTGGTCCGTGCCCTGGAGCGATTGCACCGCGAGCGCTGGATCAGCGTCCTGAACCCCGGCCCTGCGCCCCGCTACCAGCTCACCGGCCTGGGCGAGGCGCGCACCCTCTGGCACGGCGAACGCGGCACCCTGCGGAGAGACCGTTGAACCCCATCACCTTGACCTTGAAGGGCCGCCCGCGCAGCACGAAGAACAGCCGGAAGATCATCCGGGTAAACGGCAAGCCCCGCAGTGTGATGAGCGATTCGGCCGCCGCCTGGATCACGTCTGCCCGCGCCAGCCTGAAAAAGCAGTGGAAGGGCCGTCCGCTCCAGCACGCCATTCACCTGCACGTCCACGCCGTGTTCTGCGACCGCCACAGCCTGCCGGATCCGGACAACTGCATGAACGCTGTTCTGGACGCCCTCAAAAGCATCGTGCTCCGGGACGACAACCTCACCTGGGTGCCGTCCTTCGCCTTTTCTCACGAGGTGACACCCGGCGCGAAGGAATGCCTGGTGCTCACCCTCTCGGAGGCCGTGTGACGCTCCCCTCTTCCCGTCTTTACGTTAAGACGCCCGTCGCTATTGGTGACGTACATGGCTGCCTGGACCTCCTCGAACTCGCTGTGGCGCGCTTCCCAGATCAGTCGCTGGTGTTCCTGGGTGACTACATCGACCGGGGTCCAGACAGCCGCGGCGTGCTGCGCCTGGTGCGCAAGCTGGTGGAGGCCGGGCGCGCGGTGGCCCTCATGGGCAACCACGACCTCTGGATGACGGAGGTCCTGCTGGACGGGCAGGACCCCACCCTCTGGTACATGAACGGCGGCGAGCAGACCATGCAGAGCTACGAGGGCAATTGGGCCGAGGCTGTGGCAGACGCCCAGTGGATGCGGGACCGCCTGCACCCGTACGTGACTGCCGGGAACGTCCTGTTCAGTCATGCCATGCGCCCCCACGAGAGTGACGTTGACGCCCACATCTGGGGCCGACCCGGGGAGACGCCGTTCCATCCCCTCCCAGAAGGCGTGAAGTACAGCGTGCACGGCCACACCGCACTGCAGGCCTGTCCCTTTCCCATCGGCCTTGAGGACGGCACCATCGCCTGGTTTATCGACACCGGCGCGGTCTTTACCGGGGTGCTCTGCGCCCTGGACACCGAGACGTGGACGGCCCACCTCATCCGGAGGACATCGTGAAGAAGAAGCGATACGAAGTGCGCGCCACAGCCAGCATCGGCCACCGCAACTTCGAAATCTTCGACAACCAGGACCGGATGACCATCGCCTCGTTCAACGTAATGGGCCGTGATGACCGGACCAAGGAAGCTGTCCTCCGCAAGCCCGCCGAGGAGTACTGCGAGCGCCTGAACGCCGAGCACGATGACCAGCAGCAGACGAAGGTGGCCCGCGAAGCGATCTGGGATCACCTACTCGCCCTGCCGAACAGTGACGTGCAGCAACTGGCGCTGGCCCTGGAACGCGGGGGCCGCCTCCGGGGGGTGGTGAAGGTATGACGCGCCTGTACGCCTGGCTCCTCATTC
This sequence comes from Deinococcus hopiensis KR-140, assembly GCF_900176165.1. Lineage (NCBI taxonomy): Bacteria > Thermotogati > Deinococcota > Deinococci > Deinococcales > Deinococcaceae > Deinococcus > Deinococcus hopiensis. The sequence continues at coordinate 281,625 of NZ_FWWU01000008.1, read as the reverse complement.
ACTGCACGCCGGTGCACGCCCGCGTCCTGCATGGCCTCGCTGGAGGAGTTCACTTCACGGCCCCTCTGTGCGGCCGGTACCGCATCAGTTCCGGACGTCTCTACGCTGCGCTGATACGACTTGAGGGCCAAGGACTGATCACTGGTGCCTGGGTAGAGGGCACAAACCCCGAAGGCACCGAGCGCAGTAGCCCTATTCAGCGCAGCCCTGCTCGTCGCAGCGGTCGTCGTGCTCGCGCGAGACCGCGTAGAAGGCGAGCGGCAGTCTTCCTGAACGGCGTCTGGTGCGGCCCGTGTGTACGGATTTCAGTAGGGCCTTTCTGGCTTCCCGGGAGGCGGTGAAGGGCATAAGGACGTTTTGAACGTCTGGGACGCAGACTCATCCAGAAGGTACACCAGTCCGGGAAGAGGGTTGGAGCGCTTCCCGCTTTATCTTCGGCTTCCCAGAGTGCAGGAAGAGCCTGCGCAAAGGCGTTCAATCCGGCGTGCTGGGACGCGGTGTCCTGTGCCCTTCCGCTCGCCGTAGCGTTGTGCGGGAACCATCTGCCTCAAACACCTGTGTGAAGGTAAAGGCATGTGCAGTTGGACCATAGGTGTGCAGGTGAGCGAGCCGTTCCTGGGCGTCTTGCACGGTAGGCTGACTGCCCATGGGCACCCACCACAATGCGAGGTGCGGGGAGGCGTACCGCTGAAACCACTCGCGCCGCCGTTTGAGAAAGTCCAGGTGCAAGCCCGAGTAGGAAAAGGCATGGAGGGCACCGAGTCCCTCCCAGACGCTGAGATTGACGATCAGCAAAGGGTCGGCGTCGAATACGACCTCAGTAGCGTTCCCCGTATCGTCTTTCAAGCGCCAGACGAATCCGGGAGCCGCATCGGCCAGACTATTCACAGGATCCAAGCCCGCTTTGAACTCAGCGATCTCAGGAGCATCCAACGGGAAGTGAAGCTTGGCAACATTAACCTGCGCGAGGTGCATGGGTAGGTCTCCTCCTTTCGGGAGGCTGTTTCACCCCTGTGCCATTCTCCTTTTCCCTTAGGCTTCCGTCGATCGGAAATACCGATGACTTTGTCCAACCCACCGGACTGACCGATCGGCTCAAACGCCATTCTCTTTATAGTGGGGCTATGAATCCTCGCCTGACCCTGGCGCAGCTCCGCATGTTCGTGGCAACAGCTGAGACTGGCGGGTTTGGAGCCGCCGCCGCTGAGCTGAACATGTCTCAGAGCACCATCAGCGAAGCAGTAAAGGGGCTGGAACGCACCCTGGGTACTCTGGTCTTTCGCCGGACGTCCGGGGGGATTCAGTTGACAGCTGCGGGCGACGTTGCCCTGAACTACGCGCGGACGGCTCTGGAAGCAGCCAGTGACTTGGAACGCGCCGTCAAAGATATGTCCGCCCTGCACCTAACGGGAACGCTCACGGTGGCCACGTACCGAAGCCTGGGTGTCCACCTGCTGACACCCATCTTGGGCTTCCTGCGTTCGACCCATCCCCTGCTTGAAGTCAAAGTCATGGACGCCGAGTTGGACGGTGAGAGCGGACAGCGTTTCATTCGGGAAGGTCAAGTGGATGTGGGCCTGATTCAGCTGACGGAGTCGAACGATCTGCTGACTTGGCCGCTTCTCGACGATGAGTACTGGGCCGTCTTCCCCATACGGCGCGGCAAGCGTCCTGTGCAGTGGTCCGAACTTCGCGAACAGCCCTTGCTTCTTCCACCGGATTCCAGTTGCTATACCGCCATTCGGGCACATCTCGCAACACACCTGGGCCAGGAATACAGCGTCCTGGAAATTGCGGACGACGACGTCATCTTCTCCATGGTTGAGCACGGGCTGGGTTTGACCGTCATGCCCCGCCTGGCCACCCTTCCCCTGCGCGACGGACTGGTGGCCCTGCCGCTTCCCAACCCGGTGCACCGCTCTATCGGCGTGGCCGTGAAGCCGGGCCGAGCCGGTTTGCCCCATATTCAGGCGTTTCTCAAAGCCATGCAGGCGCACAAGACTGCGGTCACCCTGCCCACACCGCTCCAGCTCAAATCGTCCTGAAGAGGGGATCTGAGATTGTTCAGTTTGGAGAAGAGCGCCATCATGGTATCCATAAATCTAACTCGAAAGAAGAAGCTTAGAAAGGTTGCTAGAATTTGATTGAATGCTTATTCGCTCATAACCAATGAGACACGCTCTAATTCTATGGTTTACGCCTATGTCAAAATTGCATTCCTCAAGTCAGAAGACGGTCTTGACGGTCCCATATTATCTGGCACCTAAATGAATGCGAGAGGGAAAAAGTGGCATGACCAACCAATCCGAAAATGACCGCATCGCCGAAGCAACTTATCCTCAAGTGATTGACCGTCTGCGAGCCCAGTTGGCGTTTTTGGTAACCTGCGACCGACTTAAGAATGTCGTACGCACCACTCACCTCCATGATGGTAGTCGCGCTGAGAATAGCGCTGAGCACTCGTGGCACCTTGCTTTAACGGCTCTGACATTGGCTGAGTACGCTCCACCTGACGTCAACCTCCCGAGAGTTGTGGAGTTGCTGGTAATTCATGATTTGGTGGAAATTTACGCTGGCGATTTGTATTTCGGTGCGACTGACGAACAACATGACGAGCAGGCCCTGCAGGAGCAAGCAGCCGCTCAGGCGTTGTTTGGTCTGCTCCCAGTTGATCGGCGTGGCCACTTTCAAAAACTGTGGGAAGAATTCGAAGCGAAGCAGACCTCGGAAGCCCGCTTCGCTAAAGCGCTGGATGCGCTGCAACCGATGCTGCTGACCTGGGGTGAGGGGGGGAAAGGCTGCCTGGAGCGTGAGCCTGATCTCACCGCTCGGCGCTTGTTAATGCTCAAAGAAAAGCATCTACAGGCGTTTCCAGCATTGTGGAGGTGGGCACAGCAGATGATTGATGAAGCTACACGGCTTGGCACGATCGCTGCTGGCTGAGCGGGTCCGCCATGACCGCCTGGACCCTGAATCCCCCCGTTCCAGGCCTAAAGGTGCTGGCCGACCGGGCCATGCAGTGGAGGTTTACCCCCGCACACCTCTGGAATGGTCAACCCTCTCGCGTCTGGTTGCCTGAGCCAAGGACCGACGATGCCACGCCTGCCTGAAGCCGTCGGCGCGGATCTCCACTTGCCCGCCCTGGACCTTCTTCGCCGCCACCGCTTCGTCACCCGTGAGCAGCTCGCCGGCCACCTCCGTGTGTCCCCCCAGGAAGCGGGACGCGTGCTTGAGGACCTCCACCGGCAGGGGACCGCGCACCGCACCCGGTTCTGGACCCTGAGCCGCCGCGCCCGCCTTGCCGCGTGGCAACCCTTCGAGACCCACCTCCTGACCCTGCCCTGCCCACACTGTGGCCTGGAATTGCACGTCGCCCCCTCCCCCCACATCAAGGAAGGTGACCGCGCCCTGTGCTTCAAATGCAAGCAGCCCACCGTGTACCGTGCTCGCCCTCACCGCCTCGAAGGCGCGTCTTAACGTAAAGACGCCCACGCCCCTGCCAGAATGGAGCGCATGCCCACGCCTGCTGAACCCCTGCCCGCGGACGCCGTGGACCTCCTCGTGCAGGAGGTTCGCTCGCGCGTCACCTACCGAGGCCTGCTGCTCCACGCCAGTGCCGAACTCGACACCCAGCGACAGCTGCAGGAGGTGCAGGAAAGCCTCGAAGACCACGACTGGCGTACGGACCCCGAACACGAGCGGCACCTGCGCCAACGCGTCGCTGCGCTGGAGAGCCAACTGGCCGAACAATGGACGGCCACTGCCGCCCAGGCCCGGCGCATCGTCACCACCAGCCGCGTTCCCTCTGAACACCGGGATCAAGTCACGGCCGCCCTCGCCACCCACGCCCGCCTGGAAGTCCAGCGGCGTCCTCTGCGCGCCGCCCAACTCAACCGTCCGCCGGCGCTCCGCTCCGCTCTTCCCGAAGGTCCGGCCCTCACCATCACGCCCGAGCAGGTCACCCACACCCAGCGTGAGGAGCAAAACGCCATCGCCCGCGCCCTGGTCTTCCCGGAGACCACCGAGCGTGACCGGGGCCTTGGAGAAAGTGCTGACCCCCTCACCCAGACTCTGGAAGAGGCGCACGCCCGGCTCCTTAGCAGTGACCGCCTCTGCCGCAGGTACACCCTCGCTGGGCAGGACCAGCTCGCCCTTCACTACGCCTTGCAGGCCCAGACTGCTGAGACCGAGTACGACCGCGCCCACGCCCAGATCACCGCCGAACGCCGCGACACCCTGAAGGGCCGCCCCTACGCCGACGGTGACACCTATCACGTCCACCTCCCCCACCCGGACGGCACCGGCCACCACCTCATCCACCTGGACGTTCGCTACGACGCCAGCGGCCTGCACCTCGAAGTCACGGGGGACAGTGCCCGTCGGATCGAGCGCCGCACCGGCATCCGCGCTGGAACCGGCTGGAGCAGCCTCGCCCGGTGGATCGAGGACACCCATGCGGCCCTCGTCGAAGGGCGGGGCGGTGGCCGCCGTCCCCAGGGCCACGCCCACCTGATCTGGGAGTGGCAGCACGACACCCGCCTCGTCCTGCGCCGCCACCTCAACCGCGACTACCCCGGCCTGATCGCCGCGCTCGAAGCCATCCGCTGCGCGCTCGAACCAGCTTGAGAAGCGCCTGCAGAAAACGTTGACAATCCACTTCCAAAAGGCCACAATGCAATTAATCTGCTCTACATCACCCCAAACGCCTGTCCCCGCCTCACTGGTGGGGATTTTTCATGCGCTCAGGAGACCCCATGCGCCGCGCCCCGCTCCCTTTCTGGGAGAACGTCCACATCATCTACAGCCTGTTCGCCTGGCGCATGCTCGTGCGCGGTTGGAGTCGGGAGCGCCTCACCGAGGTCATCGCCAAAGAGGAAGGGAAAGACCTCCCCGGCCAGTACGCGGACGTGCTCCAGCAGGAATACGCCTACAAGGAAGCCCGGCGCTTCCTCCCCTGACCCGTCTTAACGTAAAGACGCACTCCCACGACAGGAGGTGACCCCGTGACGAAGAAGAAAAATCCCAAGCCAGCGCGGGGCACCCCTGATCAGGTCGCCAGCGCGTCAGCAGGGGAGAGCCGCTCCGCCAAACCCCGGAAGACCCCCCTCAAGACCAAAGGCGGGCAGGGCCGCAAGCCGGAGCACAAGCTCGTGCAACTCGCCCCCGAGCAGCAGAAGTTCCACGACCTCCTCCGGGAATGCACCATCCAGGAACGGAAATTCGTGCTCGCTGTCCTCGAAGGGCACAACTACACCCAGGCGGCCATCCGCGCCGAGTACGCGGAGAGCCGCGCTCCAGAGACTGGAAGCCGATTGGTCAGCCGTGGCAGGGTGAAAAACGCCCTGGAGGCCGGGTATGAGGCGGCAGGCATCAGCCCCGCCCGCACTCTGGCCTTCATCGCAGCCCTCGCCAACTTTGACCGTTCCCAGATCGAGACCATCGTTCGCCAGCGAACCACCGATCACGAGGAGCGGCCCGCGCAGCAGGTGGCCGAGCAGGTGCGCCGCGAGCTGGAAATCGTCCGCTCGGCGGTGGAGGACTTGAAGATCGAGGAGGCGGACGAGGCGGAGATCAAGCCCCTTCAGATGCGCCTCAGCCGGTTGCGCCTGCGGGTGATGGACCTCGAAATCCTGTTGGATCAGGACCCAAACGCCCTGACCATCGTGGAAGTCGAGCGCCTGGAAGAAATCCCGCTGATCGACCTGAAGAAGGCACGCGAGCTGGGCCTGTCCCGGTTCATCAAGGGCGTCAAGCGCGGCAAGTACGGGTACGAGATCGAACTGCACGACTTTATGGACGGCGTGGACCGCGCCGCCCGCGTGCACGGCCTGTACAAGGAGCGGCTCAGCGTGGAGAACCCGGACGGCACGCCGCTGGACATGGTGCGCAACGCCTCGGCCGACGACATGGGTAAGCTGCTCGCCGCGTATGACCAGCTGCGAGGCAGATCATGACCGCCGCTTCGCAAGTGAGCATCCACCGCCCCATGCCTCCGGCTCACATCTACGACGACATCGACGTGGCGATAGAGGAGACGCTCGAATGGCACAAGGCCCAGCGGCAGCTTGAAATCCTGCAGGAAATCAAACGCCGCATTGAGTTGCTCGACCGCATTGGGAAGGACTCCGGCGCGCAGGCCGCGACCATCGCCGCGTGCATCCGTGACCCGCTGCTGTTCATCAACGACTGGTGCTGGACCTACGACCCGCGGAACGTCGCGGTGGGCCTGCCGGGCAACGTGCCCCTGGTGCTACGGCCCAAGCAGGAGGAGTTCGTCCTCTGGTGCGAGGCGCGGATCGAGGCCCGGGAGAGCGGGCTGATCGAGAAGAGCCGAGACGAAGGAGCCACCTGGGTGTATGTGGCCCGCGCCGTGCGCCGCTGGCTGTGGTGGGACGGCTGGAAGATCGGCATCGGCAGCCGCAAGGTGGACTTCGTGGACAAGCGCGGGGTACTCGACAGCATCCTCGAAAAAGTCCGGTTCATCATCCGGTACCTGCCCGTGTGGATGCTCCCTAAGGGCTTCGATCCTGACGAGCACATGCCGTACATGCGGATCCAGAATCCCGCGAACGAAGCGACCATTACAGGAGAAGGTGGCGACGACATCGGGCGCGGTGGCCGCAGCACCGAATACCTGGTGGACGAACACGCGAACCTGGAGCGGCCCCAGCTGGTAGAGAACGCCCTCTCGCAGAACGCAGAGACCGTGTTCAACCTCAGCACGCCACGTGGACGGGGCAACCTCTTCGCGCAGAAGCGCTTCGGCGGACGCCTCAAGGTGTTCACCTTCTTCTGGAAGGACAACCCCGACAAGAACTTCACCGCGCAGCTCCGCGTGCAGGAGGGCAGCGACACCCGCGTCACCACCATCTACCCCTGGTACGAGGCGCAGAAGCGCAAGAAGGATCTGCGTCCCGTCACGGTGGCCCAGGAAATCGACATCGACTACGACGCCTCGGTGGAAGGCATCCTTATTCCCAAGGCGTGGGTGGACGCCGCCTTCGAGCTGGACCTGCAGGGGAACGGTCAGCTCGCCGGAGGACTGGACGTATCCGACACCGGACAGGACCGGAGTGTTTACACCAGCCGCGATGGGCCACGCGTCCTTCGCATGGTGAACGTCACTGCCTCATCCGGTACGCCGGTAGACGTGCGCGTCAAGGACCTGGCTGGGATAGACGGCATCCGGGCATTGCATTACGACCGCATGGGCGTGGGTGCGTCCATTACGGCGACGCTCGTTCGCCAGAGCCAGGCCAACGAGATTCCCTTCCAGGTGATGGGCATCGCCAACGGTGAGAAGGCCAGCGAAACCCTCTACGACGATGCGCCGGACACGCCCGCTCGGCAGCGTTTCGCCAACTACGCGACGGAGCTTTGGTGGCGGCTGTACCTGCGCTTCAAAGCCACGTACGAGTTCGTGACCGGCAAGGCCTACCACGAGCCGGACGACTGCATCAGCTTGGTCGCCCTGAAGGGCACGGAGGCCGAACAGACTGTCCGGCAGCAGATCACGCAGCCCACCACCCGCCGGAGCGGCCAGAGCGACCGCATCCTCATCGACAAACTCGGCGGGGACCGCAACGCACCCAGTCCGGACTGGGCAGAGAGCCTCATGTACGCCTTTGCCATCAGTCCGCCGGCCGAGCCGGAAGCGCCCCGCGCCACACCTCAGGATGTGTTTGACGTCCTCAATGCTTTCAACAAGCGTCTACCAAGGAGGTGATGACCCATCGCGCTGAGAGACTCTTTTGCCCGCGCCTGGCAGGTGCTCAACACCCCACTCACCGACCTGCTCCCTGCCCGGCGCTCCCGCGCTTCGCCTCGACAGGTGGCGCGCCCCGCCTCGAACCTCACCCTGGGCGTCGGCGCGGCCCTGCGTACCGGCGCGGCCCGCGCACCTGGGCAGATCAGCCGGGACGACTCCCCGCAGGGCATGCTTGTGCGCCTCGCGGGCGCCTACCCCGGCTACCCGAAGGAGACCCGCACCCGCCTCAGCGGCATCCTCCGCGCCCTGATCCAGAACGACGAGGACGTCAGCGGCACGGTCAGCGACTACCTCGCCATCGTGAACCCTGGCCACACTGTGGAGTTCACCGGCAGCCGCAAGGCCGTGAAGGCCGCCCGGGTGGAACTCGACCTGCTCGCCCGCACCCTGTATCCCGAGGGTGGCGGCGTGGACGGTCTGATCAACAACCAGGTCATGGAACTGCTCGCCAGCCCCGCCAGCAGCCTGGAGTGGATTCCCAACGCGGACCGCTCCGGCCTGAGCGGCGTGGCGGTTGTCGCGGCCGAGCACGTCGTCATCGGGCGGGACCCGGACACAGGTGAACGCACCTTCCACCAGGTGGGTGTGGCCCTGCAACCCATCCGCCTGGACCCTGCCACGTACCTGTACGCGCCGCTGGTCACCATGGGCGGCGATCCGCACGGCGTGCCGATGTTCCTCAGCGCCCTGCGCGCGCTGGACCGCAAGGACCGCCTGATTCAGAACACGGACCGCGTGATCGACCTGATGCGCCAGATTGCTCTGGTGGGTGTGGAGCTGCCCATGCCCACGCCGCAGGACTTCGGCCTGCCCAGCGCGGACGATCCCCGGTACGCGGACTACAAGCGCGAGTACGCCGAGCAGGCCGCCGACATGATCCTGGGCCTCGCGCCCCAGGGCCTGTTCGTGGGACCGCAGGGCACGAAGTTCACCATCAACAACGTCACGCACTCCCTGGCTGGCCTTGACGACGTGATGCAGGAGAACAACCGCCGCGCCTGGTCAGGCCTGGGCACCACGCCCTTCCTGCGCGGTCACATGGACTCCACGACCGAAGCCCTCGCCAAAGTCGTCTACCCGATGATCGAAGCCCGCGCGACGAACATCCAGGCGACCCTCGCCCGGCAGCTGGAATTCGGTCTGAACCTGCACCTCAGGTTGAGGGGCATTCCCGCTGTGGCGTACGTCCGCTTCCAGCAGGCGGAGAGCGCGTTCAAGCAGGCGGAAGCGGAGGCCTACCTCACGAAGATGAAGGGTCACGAGATCGGGAAGAAGGTGCTCGGCAAGGCCTACGCCCGGCGTGTTGCCGATGACCTCGACCTGTCCGACGACGAGGACCAGCACGCTCCGCCGTGGGCGGGAGGCTGGGGGGATGGGGGAGAGGAGACCGCGCCCGCCTCACCGGCCAGTCCCGCTCCACCAGGCGCGGAGGCCGAGCAGGTCCGGCTCACCCTCGCCTACCGCCCCCGTGCCCGCCGCTACATCCACGCCCCGCACCGCGCGCCGCCCGACCCGGGCGGCTTTTCCTTGCCCTGAGGAGGCCCCATGCCTGCAGAAAAGACCCGCTCCCCCACCCGCCTCTCCGGTATTACTGCCCTGATCATGAATGGTCGCTGGGCCATCAAGCAGTCAGAGCTGAACGACATCGTGACAGGCTTCAACACCTACCTGAAAGGGAACGTGGCTGGAGATGACGTCCTCACCCAGGTGCGTGAGGCACGCTCCCGGCGCGCCGAGCAGACCCAGCAGGCGCAGGACCAATCGGTTGGCGTCGCCATCCTCCCCATGCACGGCACGATCTTCCCGCGCGGTTCCATGATGGTGGACCTGTGTGGGGCGCTGGACGCCCATTCCTTCGCCGCCCGCGTGCGCGCCGCAGCGAACGACTCCACCGTGGCCAGCATCGTGCTCGACGTGGACAGCGGTGGGGGTGCCGTCAGCGGCGTGGACGTGGCCGCCGAGGCTGTGCGTTACGCCGCCACCCAGAAGCGCGTCACCGCCGTCGTGAACACCATGGCCTGCTCGGCGGCCTACTGGATTGCCTCCGGCGCGACCGAGATCGTGGTGACGCCCGCCGGTGAGGTGGGCAGCATTGGCGTGATCGGCACGCACACCGACGAGACCGCCTGGCTGGACGAACAGGGCCTCAAGGTCACGTACGTCCGGTCCACCGACCGCAAGGCCCTCGGGCAGAGCGCCGAGGCCATGGACGGCGCGGTGCTCGAGCAGTGGCAGTCCGAAATCACCCGCATTCACGATCTGTTCGTCGCGGACATCGCTGCCGGACGCTCCGTCACAGTTGCCACGGCGAAGAAGTGGGGCACGGGCGACGTGTGGTTCGGGCAGGAAGCGGTGGACGCGGGGCTCGCCGACAGCGTGGGCACCCTGGACAGCGTGATGCAAGACCACCTCACGGCCGCCAAACCCACTCCGACCTCTACCGTTCGTCAGGGCCAGACGCGCCCGGCGGGCGAGACCCCCCAGGAGGGCCACGTGATCCTCACCGTCAAAGACCGGACCGGCAAGACCCACACCATCGACACTGAGAGCGCCACCGCACAGGCGGACGCGCAGGGCACCGTCACCGGCCTGGAGACCGGCGCGTACGAAGCAGGGGTGCAGCAGCAGCGTGAACTGATGGCGACGGCGCTCAGCATCGAGGTGAACGACCTCACCGCCGAGCGCCTGAAGCAGGTCCGGGAAGCCGCCTGGAACGGCGCGGCCTACCGCGCGGACCTCGAAAGCAAGGTGGCGGCGCTCGCCACCAGCGTGTACGGCGCGGAGAACAAGACGGCCCTGGACCGCATGGCCCGCCTCGCGGGCAAGGCCGAGATCGAGGACCTCCAGGGCATGGTCGATGACCTCACCGCGCAGAAGAACGCGAAGTTCCCCAACAGCCGCCTGAGTGTGGATGCCCCCGAGAAGCCCGAGCAGGAAGAAGACACCCAAGCCTCGGCGACCGCGACCGTCATCGGCATCTAAGTCCGCCTCTCCGGCCCCAGGCCATCACCCCATCCCCAGGAGGGACACACCATGCGTATTGCAGACCTCATCTTCAACGGCCAGAACGCTTTCCCCACCATGCAGATCGATGCGGGCACCCAGGAGGGTGACGCCGTGGCCTTCACTGGCCCCGGGCGTGCGGGCCGCGGCGCGAACGGCAACCCGCTGCTCGGCAAGGTTCTGAAGATCGAGAAGGACGGGTACGGCACCGTCGCCATCTACGGCGCGGGCTTCACCGACATTCCCGCTGTGGGCACCCTTGCGACTGGCCTGCAGAACCTGGTGGTGGACGGCGCGGGTAAGGCCCTCGTCGGATCGGGCGGCAAGCAGCTGCTCGTGAACGGTGCGGCTGCCGGCGTCGCCAACATTCAGCTGTAACGGTCACCCCGCCCCACTCGCCCGCCCCGGCCAGCGCGCCAGGGCGGTTTTCGCTGTACCCGCCCTGGAGGGCACCATGACCAAACTCGCACTGAAGGACATCAGCCTCGACCTGAAGCAGGACGCCCGCGCGAACAAGCGCACCTTCGCCCAGCACCTGCAAGTCCTCGCCGAGAAGGGCGACCTGAGCGAAAAGCTCTACATCCCCGAGGCGCGTGACGCGCAGGGGAACACGGTCCCTGCCTGGAAGCAGATCATCGCGCGGGGCGCGGGTATCCAGCCCAAGGGCCGTCACGCGGCCACAAGCGTGAATGACGCGTTCTTCACCAACGACGCGGACCGCATCCTGTTCCCCCTGTACATCGAGGAGCGGTACCGCGAGATCAACAACACCCGCCGCAATGGCCTGCGCCTGGCCGACCTGGTGGCGGACACCGTGACCGCCGAGGGCGGCGCGACCGACATTGGCATCATCCGCGAGAGTGACGACGACGAGAATGCTGACCTCAGCCGCATCGCCGAGGGCGCGGAGTTCCCCGTGCTGCGCATCGAGAGCACCGGCAAGACGGTGGTGTTGTACAAGTTCGGTGGTCGCCTGGAGGCCACGTACGAGGCCATCCTGTACGCCAGCCTCAGCACCTTCGACCGCTGGCTCGGGAACGTCGCGCGCCGCTCGGAGAACAACAAGATTCGCACGGCGCTGCGCATCATCCGCAACGGTGACGGCAACAACAACGCCGCGCCGAACGTGGACACCCTGAACGTCGGGACCTTCGAGCTGGCGGACATTATTGCGCTGCTGCAGAAGGCGGGCGATGTGGGGGCCGAGCCGACGATCGTGACTGGTGATCCCACGGAGTTCGCTGCGATGTTCAGCCTGGACTTCATCTCCTCGCCCAGCAGCAGCGCTCGCGCGGCCGAGGACGTCCGGAATACCGGCACCCTGCCCGTTCTGCTGGGCATGGAGCCCCGCATGGCGCCCATCAAGAGCGTGCTGGATGGCAGCCGCCAGCTGCTGGCGATTGACCCCTCGCGCGGGCTGACGATGGCCGTGGATCCCCGCTTCGACCTGGTGGAGTACGACACGATCATCAAGCGTCAGATCAAGGTCGTGCAGGTCAGCGAGAAGATGGGTTTTGCCAAGACGGACATCGGTGTGGGCACCACCCTCACGCGCCGCAGCGCCTGAGACCACGCCCTCAGCGGAGCTTAGACCGTCCCCATGACGCGGGTTGTGGGGACCCCGTACGAAAGGAGGCCCAACGTGGCCACCCGCGCAGAGAATGCCCAGGTCCTCAAGCAGGAGCTGGGCCTGGAAATCGACACCAGTGGACCCGACCCGAAAGCCCCGCAACTTCAGGGCTGGGCAGATCGCCTGGCAACCGAGAAGGACGCCGTGCAGAAGGAAGTGCTCACGTGGCAGGTGCAGAACACCTTGGACGTGGAACTCGAACCCGAGGGGGTGACGGTCGAGCAACTGCAGAACTGGTTAGGCCGGGCAGACACCGAGCGCGAGGCGGTTCTCGCGGAGATCAACGGAGGGTCGAACGCGAACGACCTGGCTCCAACCGCGCCTTCTGCCACCCCAAATGAGACGGTGCTGGTGACCGTGAACAGCGTCATTGCTGGGTATGGTGGAACGTTCGGGGATCCTGAGCAGGACCCTGAGAAGCGCGTGATCGGTAAGGAGCCCCTGTCGGTGAAGCTCACGCACGCCGTGGGCCGGGCTCTGGTAGACGGCACGCTCGTCCTGGCGGAGTAACCCGTGATCACGGTGAAGCCCGGGCAGGTGCCAGACCTGATTCCGGACGCGCCGGAACCGGAGCAGGTGCATGTGAACCTAGCCGCTCTTTGGTTGGCTCGGGAACTGACGGAGCGGCGGGTGACGGAAGGGCAGTTGTCGCCCGAGCAGGTGGAGGCAGCGCGTATAGCCCTGGCAGCCAAAGCACTGGCGCTGAAAGCCGGGCTGGGAGGCGTGATCGCGCTGGACACGCCAGCCGAGCAGGGTGTTCAGCAGGTCAAGATTGGAGGGCTCGAACTCAAGCTCGCCACCAGCACGGATGAGCGAGGGCAGGCAGTGATCGCTGCATCGGATTGGGACATGCACGCTGAGACCTTTCTTGCCCTCGCGCTTCCTGCCCAGATCCGCCCTCGTTTCTTCCCTGGAGTTGCACGATGATCACGAGGGATGAAATTCGGGCGCTCACCCGTCCCCTCTTCGCGCGAGTGGCAGCAGCGCTCGGCCAGGACCTGGAGATCGTGCCACCCGGAAAACCCGTGGGTGACTTCGACGACGATGGGCGGCGTCAGGTGGAAGCGGGTACGTCCGTGCCCGTGCGTGGCCTGCTGATGCCTGCCTCAACCCAGACCCAGCAGGCCGCTGCGGGGAGTGACCTGCCAATCCCCAAGTTCGAGGTGTACCTGCCGCACGATGCGCCCGTTGCAGAACCAGGGTGGCACCTGATGTTCGAGGACGTGGCGTACTACCCGACTGCTGACGCCCGTGATGAAGGGTTGCAGGGCCTCCACGTCGTGTGGTTCGCGCCTCTCGGCGCTCCAGGGGAGGTGATTGAACGTGGCGAGCCTTAACCGGGCGGGTGTGGCCCAGCACAAGGAACAGCTCACCCTGAAGGTGCTCAAGGCGGCTGAAGCTGCGGCGGACGTGCTGCGCGAGAAGCTCTCCGGTGGGGGCAGTGGGACCCAGTACCCAGGCCAGCCCAATGCGGCCAGCACTGAGGGCGAGTATCCCGCCGAGCAGACCGGCCGACTGCGAGAGAGCATTGGCGCGAGGTCTGCAGGACTCCTGCGCGCCGAGTTCGGCAGCATCCACGATCCGCCCGATTACAACGTAGACCTGCACTTCAAGCCGCCAGACCAGGGTGGCCGTCCCTACATGGATGACGCCCTGCACGACCGTGACATTCACGTAGTCATCCGGGTGGCGATGGGGGTGACAGGCAAGTGAGCAAGCGCAAGAAAAAGACGCAGATCGGGCTGTTCGTGATTGCCGACAATTTTGCGCTGCTTCTTTCGCGTGAGCTGCTGGCTGCGATGGAGCAGCGGCCAATCAAGGTGGTGACGGGAGCGAAGTGAACACCCTGCAAGCCCTGCCCATGCTCGCGCGCGGACTGTCCCCGCCCGTCACCCTGTCCGTTCACGACGCGACGCCGAATCCCAGGCCTGCAGGCCCCTACGCCGTGGTCACTGATGGCCTCGACGGCAAGGAATTCCAGCTGCACGCCCAGGAAGACGGCCACGCCCCTCAGGTGCGCCGCCTGACCGTGCTGGTCACCCTGTTCGCCGGGCAGGACCAGGAGTTGGCCGACTTCCGGCCCCTGTATCACGCGGCCCGGAAGTTGCCGGACCTCGTCACCCGCCACCCCGGCCTCCCGCCGCTGGGTGGCATTTCCCTGGGTCCTTGCGCGGCCCCTCGCCCAGGAAGCAGCCAGGGGGAGCGCCCCTGGGCCGCTGTCCGCCTCATCCTCACCTACACGGAGTGAACCGCCATGACCAAGAAAGATGCAAACGACAGCACCACCCCCACGCCTGCAGAGTCCACTACCGACGCCAGGTCCGCCCTGACCTACAGCGAGCCCGTGAAAGTCGAGGGTGGCGTGAAGGTCCGTGCCTCGGACGGCAAGGGCAACAGCCTCTCCGTCGTGGCCAAGGACGAGAAGGAAGCGAAAGCGGCCCTGCTCGCCCAGTACAAGAATCTCCAGTCCTGACCCCTCGTCCGGCCCTCCGCCCTCTCACACCCATAAAGGACACAGCACATGCCTGACCTCGATTACGCTCCTGATACCAGCGCGAACACCCGCACCAAGGCCAAGCTGGAGATTGCCCTCAGCCCCAGCGTCACGCCCCTCGTCTACTCCTTCGTGCCCAGCGCCAACCAGATCGCGGGCTACAAGCCGGGCGTGACCACCAACCGCACGCCCCTGTTCGACGATGAGGACGGCAACTCGCAGACGGCTGCCAGCGTGGTCCACCGTGCCGGTGCTCAGACCTTCCAGACCATTGCTGGGCCGAAGAACGCGACGGTCAAGAAGATGATCCAGCGGGGCAGCGAGGGTGACACGCAAAATCACGACGTGATGGCCCGCTACACGGACCCCGAGGGCGTGAGCTACCAGGGCCAGGCCAAGCTGGTCTACACGGGTGAAGAAGGTACCGGCCCGGATGACACGCTGATCCGCGGCTTCACCCTCGAATGGACGCGCGTGGGCGCCCCCGTCTTCCCCAGCTAATCCCATGAGTGACGCGGGGTATTTCGAGATTCGGGAGAAGAAGCGTGGCCGCCCTGTGCTGGTCACCTTCTTCTGCCCCCGCGTCACGCCTGAGGGCCTGCGCGCGCCCAGTTTGTGCGCGCACAGGCCCATCCGGGCTGGGACGCGCATCGTTTTTGAGAACCACAAATACAGACTCCCAAAGCTGGCCGAGGGCATGAATCGGCCACGCGAGGGTTTTTTCCTTCCGGAGGTCCAGTGAACCTGTTTACCCTGATCGCGGGCCGCAGCGAGGACACCTTCACGCTTGGGGGCATCGTCTTTGAGGCCGCCCCCCTGACGCTGATGGAGGTGGGCGAGTACTTCGCCATCAAGAGCCGAAGCGCTGGCCCTGGGGGGATCACGTTCGACGAACGGGCCGAGTACATCGCCATGAAACTCCGGTTGCGCGTGCAGAAGACAGACCCCATAACCATCACGCGGGACTGGCTGATGGAACAGGTAGGGGTCCCTGGCCTCGACCTGGTGGAGTACGTACTGATCTACGCGGAGATGCCACAACCGAAGGATGCAGGTGGTGAGGCAAAAAAAGACTGAGCCCGGCCCAGGCGCAGGCCGCACTGCACGCGCAGGTCAGGGAATTGATGGGCGTGACGGGCTGGACGCCGGAACAGATCGGGCGACTCACCTCCCCACAACTCACAGACCTCCTGCAGCACCAGGGCCAGCTGATGTGGCCGGAGATCCGCGCGGAGCTGGCCGTCAAACGCCTCGAAGGGCTGCACGACGAGAAAGGGTCAAAGGGAGAGCCCAGTCCAGTGCAGAAGGCGCTCGACGACTACGACAAGCGGAAGGCGGGCATCCTGGAGCCGATGACGTTGAAGGACCGGCGGTATCACCGCGCCTTCCGGATCGTCATGGAGGAGTATCTGGGAGACCCGGACGCGCGGGAGGCCTCAGCGCAGGCGGCCCGGCCCGAGGTGGAGACCAAACCTTTCCCAGGCATGTCGCGGGAGGAAGCACGGGCGATTCTGGCTTGGGTGCGGGATGGAGGCTGCCCCGACGAGGTTTGGGCGCGCGAGGTCCTGCCCGCATGGGACGCCATCAGGGCCGCTGCAAAGCCGTGAGTTCAGCCCCTGAAAACGATGGCGTCGTTCAGCGCCGCGATGATCTTCCCCACGCGCTCACCGTTCGCGTCCGTCAGGGCCTTGATTTCCCCGGCTGATGTCCGGATCACGACGGTGTACTTCGTCTGGTAGCCAAACCAGCTCCACAGGGCGCCCAGGATGAAAAGCCCGCCGACTAAAGCTGCGCCCGCTATAAAGCAGATCACGGCAATGATGCCGAGCAGGATGGGCGTTCTAATGTACGGGCGGTCTACCATTTGGGTCACTGACGTGATGCCGCTCATAGCGTGCGTCTGCCTGTCGGAGATAAAGCGGGCGTGACTACTCAGTGCGAACCAAGTTTTCGTACTGAATGGTGCGACGGGGGCAAGTTTGCGCCAGACGATGAAGCAAACGGTTGACTGGTCGTCTGGCTTATCTGGTTGAGACGTGTGTATTTCGCTACATTTGGCTCAGGAGGCGCACATGACTGAACAAACCAGTATTCCCGACGAAGCGATGCAGATGTACACGGAGGGCGTGGAAGCAGCGCGCCTTTCCAGTGGCCACAACCAGTTGGAGCAACTGCGGGTTCAGGAACTTATGCTGCGGTTCCTGCCACCGGCACCTGCTCGTGTCCTCGATATCGGTGGTGGTCCAGGTGCGCACGCTCTTTGGTTGGCTCATCATGGATACGTTGTTGACCTGCTGGATGTTGTTCCCTTGCATGTAGAACAGGCCCTCGCTGCTTCACAACTCCAAGCGGAGACACCCCTGAATGGCGCTGTTGTGGGAGATGCTTGCGCGCTACCTTTTGAGACGGGCAGTGCAGATGCCGTGTTGTTGTTCGGGCCTCTCTATCATCTCACTCAGCGCGAAGACCGTTTGAAGGCTTTAAGCGAGGCGCGCCGTGTTCTGCGAGAGGGTGGTGTTCTGCTGGCGATGAACGTGAACCGCTTTGCATCTACCTTTGATGGATTGTTCGGTGGCATGTACGCTGATCCGGAGTTCATGGCAATGGCTAACCAGGACCTTCTGGACGGTCAGCATCGTCCGCCACCCGGAAAGCCGTACTTCACCACCACCTTCTTCCACCATCCGTTTGAGCTTCGAGATGAATTGTTAGAAGCAGGCTTTACTGTCAGTGCTTTGCTGGGTGTAGAAGGTCCTGGGTGGACCATGCGCGACTTTGATGAGGCTTGGGCAGATCCAGAGCGTCGCAAGTGGCTGATTCAGGTGGCTCAACGCCTTGAGGAAGAGGTGACGCTGTTAGGTGCGAGTGCACATGTAATGGCGATCGCCTCTTCGAAGACGTAGTAACTTGATGCTATTTTACAGAGCGCATAGGATCATTCCATAGAACTTTGGTAGCTACTTGGCACGAGATCCGCTCTCGTGCCAAGTAGCTACGTAGTTTAAGTGTACTACTCGCCACGAGAGCCATACTCGTGGTGAGTATTTACAAGCGGGCGTTTGTCAGCGTTGCCTTCTCGTCCTGAAAGGTAACTACTCACCACGAGAGACATCCTCGTGGTGAGTAGTTACAAGAAATTTACTCGTGACCAAGCTTCATTATATTATTTAGGTTAACACTAAATATGTATGAAACTCCTCCAAAAGAATCGCCCACTATATATGTGTCTTTATCTGAATAATACATTTTTACGAATTTGCCAGCAATAAGTGTTGATATATTGTTACCAAGTTCGCACTTACCTTTCAAGGAGCGAGTATCCATTTTGGGTAAGTTGTTTCGGCATTGTATGACATAGTATTCAGCTATTGAGTTCGCAAAGTGCCCAATGAACCTATATTTTATATCACTATAAATAAACCAAATTAATAGAGCTGTAGGTATCAGGTAGAAAAATTTTTTACTTCTCATATATGTATACCTGTATTGGTGCATAGATTGATTTTACAAACGAAATCCTTGATTTGCCGCTATTAATTACCACTACTTGATATAGTTTATCCTTACTAAAATCTCTATCCTGACAATTGCCAATCAACTTTTCCTGCTTTGCGCATCCTTCTGCCATATCTCTCGCAATTCTACCAAACACATCTGATGATGTGTTACGTTCTAGTGTGCTTCTATTAAAATACGCGGCAAGCATATAGACATATACTGTAAGTATTACAAACAATATAAATAGGCATCTCATTATTATGTTCATATAAGGACCCTCCCTATACACAATAAATTATAATGGGCATGATTTCTCAGCGCGAGACGGGACGACATGCTGAGTAGTTGCCCTGAAAGAACGTGGTTTCGGCATGTCCGCCGGGCGCTGCAGTCATGTCTCACCCATACCACGAACTTCACCCTTCCGAAGGCAGATTTGCGCTGCCTCGCGGCGGGTTTTTGCGCCCCTGAAGGAGGTGGCGTTCCACATGCCCAACTTAGGCGAGATTACCGGCACGATCCTCTTGCACTACGACGACGCGGCCCTGCTGCGTGAATTGGAGCGTGCGGAAGCCCAGGCGACCGGCAAGGTCAGGATCAAGCCCACCCTCGACGTGACTGAGGTGCGCTCTGGACTGGCCAAGCTCACCGACGCCCTGCTGGTCCCCGTCAAACTCGACGCGACAGCCCTTCAGCGGGAACTCGACCAGATGACCCAGAAGGGAACCACCACCCTCAATATCCGCATGGAAGGCACGGACCGGCTGATCGCGGCCCTGAATGAAGTGGCAGGCAGACTTGACAGCTTCGTGGGTCGCCAGAAGATCGTTATTCAGGAAACCCAGCGGGTGGACGGCGCGCTCTCTGCCGCTGCCCGAGGCGTCGGCACGCTCTCGAACATGTACTCCCGAGGGGCAGTCGGGATGGACGAATTCAAGAGCAAGAGCGCCGCTTTGAAGCTCGTCCTGACCGGCGTAACGGAAGCAGAAGGGTTCCTCAGTAAGGAAGCCGCCATTGCGGAGAAGGCCCTCAAGGCCCTGGCAGCAGCAGAGGGGGCAACAGGTGCCAGCTCCCCCGCAGCGAACCGCTTCAAGGTAGAAGCGGCGGCGGCCCGTGAGGCGTCCCAGAGCATCAACACCTACCGAATCGCCTGGCAGTCCGAGGCCGTGAACGACGTGACGGCTGCTGCCGAGATGGCGAAGCGGGAGCAGCGTATCCGCAGCACCATCGTGGCCCTCGAAGCCGAGAAGACCGCCCTGATGGACCTCGGCGTGCCTGAACAAGCGCAGATGAAACGCATCCAGGAGCTGACCCAGCTCCTCAACAACTACAGCCAGCAGCTGCGCGTCGCCGTCAGTGTTCAGAACAGCATCAACGGCACCATCACGAAGGGCAGCCTCGCGGCCGGTGTGGCAGCGGGCGTGCAGGACCTGCGCGCCACCGTGAGGGGACTGGCCGACGAGACCACCCGGCTGCAGAACGCCGAGCAGGCGGGGCTCATCACCAAGAGAGAGCTGGCCGCTGCCCTGGCCTCGCAGCAGGCTGTGATGCGCAACTCACTGGGCATGATTCAGACGGAAATCGTCGCCCTGCGGAACCTGGGCGTGCTCGATGTGCAGCAGACCGAGCGCCTCGCCCAGCTGGCCCAGGCGCAGAACGGGTACACGGCAGCGCTCGCCCGGACGGTAGGTGCGCAGCAGGCCGCCGCAGCCGCTCAACGGGCTTCTGTGGGCGGCGCCCTGGGTGTGCGTGGAGCGGGTGGCATGAACAATGCGGCCATCGCCGCCTCGTTCGTGAGTCCTGAACTCGGTATGGCGGCGATGGCCGCAACGATGGGACCCGTTGTCGCTGGCGCTGCAGCCGTTGCTGGTTTGGTTCACACCCTTGGCGACGGTGTGGACAAGGCTGGGCAGTTCACCAAGCAACTCTCCCAGGTGAAGGCCTTGTCCGGAGAGAGCGCCACTGAGATCAACCGTTTCGGGCAGTACGTGCGGACCCTCAGCACCAAGCTCCCCGTGGCCTCAAAGGACTTGATCGAGCTGGGCCGTCAGGCGGTCCTGGTGGGCCTGCACGGCAGTGAGGGCATCAAGACCTACACGACGAACATGGCGGCCCTCAGCGTGGTCCTCCGTGACGTGAATGGGCACGCAGCAGGTCTGGAACACGTGGGGCAGGAGATCGTGAAGGTCCTGCGCTCGACGGGCGCCACCACCGCTGAGGTGAATGCGGGCTTCGGCCGCATGGTCAACGGCTTGGTCGCCCTGAAAACCGAGTCCGGCGTGGCCATCCCCGAGGTCACGAACCTCCTGAAATTCTGGTCCTCTCAGGGCGCGCACGTCGGTCTGACCATCGAGCAAATGACGGCGCTGTCCGCTGCCCTGATTCAGACCGGTGCCCGGGCACAGGGTGCCGGCGGTGCGCTCTCCACCTTCTTCCAGCGGGCCGCACAGGCCGCTGCAGAAGGCGGACCGAAGCTCGAAGCCTGGGGCAAGATCATGCACATGACGGGCGACGAGGCCGCCGCCCTCCTGAAGCAGAACCCCATGGAGTTCCTCCGCCGTTTCGTCACCGGCGCGAACGAGCTGGACGATAAGGGCCAGGCCCTGAGCCTCTCGCTGGGGAACGTCAACCTCAAGAGCCAGCAGGTCCAGCGCACCTTCGCGGAACTCGCGCTCGCCATGCCCCTGGTGGCAAAGAACACCGACGTGATGACGAAGGGGAGCAACGACTCCACCCTCGCCATGCGCAAGGCCCAGGAAGCAGCAGCGAACTACAAGGACCAGGTCCAGACGATGAGCAACGCCTGGACGGCCTTTAAAACGAACTTGGGAATGTCGGTCATGCCCTTCTTGTCCGACTTCGTGACCAAGGTCCTGAGCCCCATGGCGCAGAGCCTCATGGAGTTCAGCCAGAGCCTGCAAAACCTGAAGTCGCCGGGCGAGTTGTGGGCCAAGCTGACGATCTACCCGGGAGACGATGGCACCACGCGCGTGCTGAAGTTCCTGATGCTTCCTGTGGCTGTCGGACGAAGTGTCAGCCAGTTCAACAACGTGGACCGCCTGCAGGATGCCCTCGTGCGTGGCGGCCTAATGCCGAACCCGAAGACGCCGGGGGAAGCGATCGCGCAATACAAAGAGATCGCCGAGAACTTCGAGAAGTACCTGAAAATGGCGCAGGATGCGGACCTGAAGATCCGCGAGAACCTCGGCAAACCGCTCCCCGCCAATCTCGTGGCCCCGAGTGCTCGGGAAGCGTACAACCTGATGAACCCCGCCACGACGTTCGCGCCTAAACCGGACGCGACAGCGGCGTCCCTCTTCGCAGGGCTTGGCCTGGCCGGACGGAAGATCCTGAACGATTTCGGTGTGAGCGGGAAGGACTACCATCACGACGGTGCGGTCCGGGCGGATGCCGTTCACAACGGCATTGATCTGAAGGCCCCGAGGGGGACGCCGATCTTTTCTCCCTTTGCTGGAGCAGTGTCGTTCCGGAAGGATGATGCGAACGGTAAGGTGTTCGACCTGATTGACGCCGCGGGGAATCGTCTGACCGGGATTCACCTTGACGCCTTCGATGAGGGCATTCAGAAGGCGCTGGCCGCCGGAGCAAAGAAGGTTCTCGTGCTGCGCGGGCAGAAGCTCGGCACGGTCGGAAACACCGGCACCACAGCCGGATCTGTGCCGCACCTGCACCTGATGGGGTATCTGGCAGGGAGCAATACCCCGGTGGATGCCCGGAGCATCCCGTTTGTGGGAGGACCGGCCCCAGTTGGTGGAGGCCACGGAGCCCTGCCTGACCGTGCCGCCCAACAGGCGGCCTGGGAGGCAGAGGCGAAGAAGCTCTACTCGAACCTGCTGGCCACCAAGGCGAGCGGTCACGCGGACAGCCAGATCATCGCCGCAGCGGACGCCTTCAAAAAGGCCCATCAATCCATCTGGAAAAAGGTGGTCGAGGACGCGAAGGTCGCCGCAAAGGAGCTGAAAAGCGCCGGGGTCTCCCCAGCCGATTACGACAAGTTCGCCGCTGCCGCTGGGCGCATGGCCGCCCTGCAGGCCCGCACCCGAGTGGGGGGCAAGATCCAGAGCCAGGCCGACAACCAGATCGACGCCTGGATCAAGGCCAGCGGTGGCGACAACGGTGTCGTGAAGAAAATCTTCGACTACGAGGTGGCTGCGCTCGCGCAGGCAAAGAAGGGCACCGACGACTATGTGGCGAGCACGGCTGAACTGAACAAGTACCGGGGCGAGGCCTTGGCCATTGTGATCCGGAAGGCGGCGGCCGAGAAGTCCAGTTCCGACGAGGTGAAGCGTCAGAGTGCGCGGGAAATCCACGACTTCACCGAGAACTCCCGGGTCCGAGCTTCAGTGTTGAAGATCGTGGAGGAGGGCTACAAGCGCCAGCAGGAACTGAACAAATCACGCGCCGCTGCGGAAGCGGACATCGAGAAGAACCTGCAGGCGCGTCACGTCGAGGTGGCCCAGCAGCGCCTCGAAGACCTGAAGCAGCTCCAGGCGGACGAACTCGCGCAGGAGGGGCTGACGGCCGCCCAGCGAGAGCAGATCGTGAAGCGGACCAGTCCGGGCATCCTGGCAGCCACAAGAGCGGTGAACGCGGAGCTGCGCCGCCAGAAGGATGAGGAGGCCGAGGCCTACCGTAACAGTGAGCAAGCCAAGGCCCTGACCAGCAAACAGGTAGACGCCGAGGTGGCCCGGCAGAAGGGCGTGAACCAGGCCAACGAGAAGCGGAACAACGACCGCGTGGAGTCCGAACAGCGCCAGGCCCTGAAGACCGCTGGGCAGCAGCGCCTCCAGCAGCAGCGAGAGTTCGCGTCTGCTGCGAAGGCCCTGGACATCAGCGTGATGGAAAGCCGTGCAGCACGCATCAAGACCCTGAATGATGCGGAGATCAAAGCGGCTGACGGGAACCTTCAGAAGCAGTTGGCACTCACGAAAAAATACAGCCAGGAGGAAGCAGAACGGGCTCTCGCCATCGCGGATGCTAAGCGGAAAAAGACCATCCAGGACGCAATCGACAAGAAAGACCCCAACCTGGGCAGGATCACGGTTGACGCAAATGCCGCGTTCGAGCGAGATCGGGTCAGCATTGAGACGACCCGCAGGGAAGCTGTCGCCACCGCCCAAAAAGCCCTGGACGACAAGACCCTGGAGACCACCAAGCAGGTCCAGAAGCAGCTCACAGCGTTGACCCTGAGTGAGGCTCAAGACCGTGTGCAGGGGGAGCAACAGGCCCTGGACGTCCTCGCCCAGAACCGGACGAAGGCCCTGGACCAGGCGAAGGGGGACGCCGAGAAGCAACTGGCGGTCACGCGCAACTATGCGGCCCGCGAGCTGGAGATCCGGAAACGGCTGGCAGATGCGCAACTGATCCTCGACAAGCGTCAGGCAGAATCCACCCTCGCTGAGGCGTTGGCGAGTATTCCGAAGGGAGCAAGCCAGGCAGACCGGGACCGGCTGACCAAGGGCTACAAGGCCGATTACACCCGCGACATCAGCCGGGCGTACACCGCCCAAGCCGCGAGTGTCGGGAAGGCTCAGGCCGAAACGGATCAGCAGGTCACCGACGTGGTGGACAAACAGGGGGAGAGTGTCCAAGCCCTGACCAAGCGGTACCGCGAGCTGACCGACTCAGTGAGCAAACAAATTCAGGAAGGGAAGTTCGACGACGAGGCCCGGCGGCAGGCGCTCCAATCGTTTAACGACCTGACCCACGAGAGCGACAAACTGGGGCTGACCCAGACCAAACTCGTGGCGTCCATCCGGGGAACCACCTATGCCCTGATCGATCAGGGGGTGGCGGCCGCGCAGATGATCCAGGCTAGCCGCGAGCGCATCCAGCAGATCAAGGACGAGTCGGACGCGGAGCAGGCGGCAGCGGACGATACCAACACCACAATCACGTACCTGGGCGGGATGCTGGGCGAACTGGTAGCTCAGGGGCTGGACCCGCGTGACAGCGGGTACGTGAAGCTGCTGCAGGAGATCGTCCAGAAGGGCGGCGAGGCAGGCAAGGCCGCGCAATTCGTGCTCGACAACCTGGACCGCCTGGAATCCGATATGGGGGGCAATAGCCTGGGCGCCATTGCTTACCGGGGCAAACAGGCGATCCAGGACGCGCAGGACCGCAATAACCAGGAGATCAATCCCGAAGACCTCTCCCTGCCCCAGGCTCAGGCGAACGAAGTGGCCGGGCGGGTCATGGACGAGGTGTTCAACCAGCCTGAGACGTTGGATGGCAAGCTCAAGGCTGGGCTGGCGGCGATTGCGAGCGAGGCGTTCTCCGACATGGGTTCCGAGGGGCGTGACGCCTTCTGGGAGCAATTCGGGAAGGTCCTCGACGACTTGGACGCGGCCCACAGGCACGAGGCGAACCAGCTGGAGGTCCGCAAGACCCTGCGGCTGGTCTCAGACCGCGATTACCTCGATCAGAAGGAAAAGCTCGACGCCCAGGCGGTAGAGGACCAGTTCACCCGGGAGACAGCTGGACTCTCGGAACTGGACGATGCCTACATCAAAGCGGCGCGCGAGCGAGAGGAAAAGCTTGATACGATCCACGCTCAGGCCCGGGCCGGGCGTGAGCAGTTGGATCTCCAGAAGACCCGAGCGCTCGAAGACGTGGACTCGGGCAAGGTCCGCTCGGAGCTGGAGGACCGGTACGCCCGGCACCTCGTCACCCAGCGTGAGTATCTGAACCAGAAAGAAGCGCTGGACCGGCACGATGCGCTGATCACGTACAACCGCGCCATTGCCGATCATAAGGATGGGGAAGTCGCCTGGGCCGAGTATCAGGCCACCCTGACCCGGATCCGGGAACAAGGCAAAACGGACCGCGAGAAGCTGAATGACGAGGAAAGCCGGAGTCTGGAGAACACGGCGGCGGGCAAGGCGCGCTCCACGCTCGAAGACCAAAACGCCCGGCACCTGATCAGCCAGCGTGCGTACCTGGATCGGAAGGAGGAACTCGACCGCCAGGACGCGGAGCGCACCTACGAGCGGGCCCTCAAGGATGGCAAGAGCCAGACGGTAGCGGCGGCCGAACGGGAAGCCACACTCACCCGTATTCGGGAACAGGGCATCACGGACCGGCAGAATCTCGACCAAGCTGACGCGCGCGGCTTGGAGGACGTAGCGGCAGGTAAGGCCCGCGCGACGCTCGAAGATCAGAACGCGCGGCACCTGATCAGTCAGCGTGCATACCTGGAGCGCAAGGAGGAACTCGACCGCCAGGACGCGGAGCGCACCTATCAGCGGGCGATCCAGGATGGGAAGAGCCAGACGGTAGCGGCGGCCGAACGGGAAGCCACGCTCACCCGTATTCGAGAGCAGGGCATCACGGACCGTGCGGCCCTGGAGCGCGACGACACCCGCGCCTTGGAGGACATCTCCAGCAAAGAGGCGTATGCCGCCCTGGAAGACCAGCAGAGCCGAGGGCTGATCAACCAGCGCGAGTATCTGAGCCAGAAAGAGGAACTCGACAAGGCGGCAGCTGTCCGGGCCTACGACCAAGCCATTGCGGACGGGAAGAGTTCAGCCGTCGCCAAAGCCGAGTACGAAGCGACCCTCACGCGGATCAAAGAGAAGGGCATCACGGACCGCGCCGCACTCGACAAACAGGAAGGCCGCAACCTGCAAGACGCGGTGACGAGCGGGAAGATGGCTGGGCTGGAGTGGCAGCATGATCAGGGCCTGATCGCCGACGAGAAGTACCTGGAACAGAAGGAAACGCTGGAACGGGAAGCCGCCGCCCGCGCCTTGCAGCAGGTCAAGGATGACCACGGCGACGTGGCCACCGCCGAGCAGGTCTACCAGAACGAGATGGCGCGCATCACCCGCGAGGGGACGGCCACACGCCGCTCGATTGAGGAACAGCACGCCGACTTCCAGGTGCAGCAGGCCCAGCGGACCCTGGAGAAGTCGTTCGGGGCGAAGGGGCGCGAGCAGCTCATCAGCGGACTCGAAACCAAGGTCCGGCTGGCACGCGAGGGGATGAAGGGCCTCGTCGAAGGGACGGATGCTTACGCGGCTGCTCTAACCAAGCTCCAGGCAGCCCAGGATGCCCTCTCCGACGCGAAGTTGGCTCCTGGCGTCCTGGCCACTTGGCAGAAGCAGGTCCAGGACCTGGGCACGGCCTTCGAGAAGCACGAGATCACGGCGGAGCAGTTCACCGCTGGGCTCCACAAAAACGCGGACGGTCTGCGCGAGATGGCCCGGCAGGCGGAAGCCGCGGGGAACCCGGCCCTCGCCAAGCAGTTCCGTGACCTGGCGGCCTCCCTGCACGCGATGGACCCCAAGGTGGCGGCCCTGCTACAGAAGTTCGGGAAGCTGCAAGAGGTCCTGGGCTACGTGCAGGAGGTGGCCGGGGCCTTCGACTCGTTCGCGGGAGCCATGGGCGCGGCAGAGGAGGAATACGACAGCCTGACGGGGGCCAAGTTGCAGACCCCCTGGAAGGACCTGGAGGCCAACCTGAACGGGGCGGCCAATGCCGCTGGAAAGCTGCTGGCACTCGCGGGCGACGTCGCCAAGATCATCGCCAACCCAGCCGATGTCGGCGCGTGGGTGGAGGCGATCACGAAGGTCGTCTCCGGCATCGCTGAGGCCATCGGAGGCTTCAAAAAGGCCCAGGCGGAGGTCAGGCGGCTCAAGCAGGAGTTCCAGGAGCAGAACCCCCTCCTGCACGCTGAGGACTACCAGAAGACGTTCACCCGGTCCAGGGGCTGGCTCGCGGACATCTTCGGCGGCGGGCCCGAGGTGGTCAACGAGATCGACAAGCTCGGGCTCAAAGTCGCGCAGACCATCGCATCTGGTGTGATGAACGGCATGCAGAACGGCTTCCAGAAAGCGTTGGAGGCCAACGACTTCAGCCTGTTTGCCAAGACCCTCTCGGCCAGCATCCGGGAGTCGGTGAAGCAGACCATGATCGACAGCTTCCTGAACGATCCAGCCCGGCAAAACACCTATGCCGCCGCGATCAAGGGCTACACGGACGCCCTGAAAACGGGTGACCCCACTCAGGTGGCGCAGGCCTACGCGGTCCTCATGGCAGCGTACAAGGGGGACCTGGCCGAAGCGAAAAAGCTGTTTGAAGCGTTGAAAAAGCTGGAAGACGACGCGCTCACGCCCGAGGAGCGTGCTGCAAAAGCGGCGGCGAAGCAGCGTGACCTCGACGCCCGGGGCATGAACAACGAGGAAACGGCGCTCAAAATTCAGCTGGCCGGGAAGCTGATCAGTCAGGAGGATTACGACAAGAAGGTGCTGGCCCTGACCCTCCGGCGGCTAGATCTCGAAATGGCAGAAGCTCTTGCCGTCGAGGGTCTGACCGAGGAGCAGAAGGCGCTGATCCGCGAGGAATACCGCCTGAAGCGCAAGCTGGCCGAGGAGGAGGCGGCTCAGCAAACCCGGGAACGTGAACTCGCTCTTGCGCGTGACCTTGCCCAGCGCAAGCTCGACTTGGAGGGCAGTGACCTGGACCTCCAGCAGAAAAAGGCCCTGCTGCTCGCCAAGACCGACGAGGAACGCACCCGGATCACGGAGGGATTCGAGCGCAAACGCCTGGCGCTCACCCTCAAGCGCCTCAAGGCGGAGATGGAGGCCGAACTCGCAGGCACCGAGTTGACCGAGGAGCAGAAAGACCTGATCCGGCAGAAGTACGATCTGGCGGCCAAAAACGCGCAGGCGGACTTCGACACGCTGGTGAAGGAGAACGCCGACAAGGTGCGCGAAGCGGCAGAAGCAGCCCGAAAAGAGCAGCAGGAGACCGCGAAAGCCGCTGCGTACGCTGCGGAGCAGGCCCGGGAGAGCTGGCGAGGCTCCCTGGGTGGGGGCATCGACACCTTCCTGAACGGGGGGAACTCACTGGACGCGCTGACGAAGGGCATCCGCGACCGGATTCAGCAGGGCATCCGTGAGGGGCTCGTCGCCAAGCGCTTCATGAAGCAGCTCGATCCTCTGTTCGACGAGCTGCAGGACCGGCTGACGAAGGGGCTGAGTCCGGACGATGTGCTGCGCCGGATCGCCGCCCAGGTGCCCGCGCTCGACGTGCAACTCAACGGCACGCTCGGGCCGCTGCGGGACCTGTTCAACACTCTTTTCCCCCCACTCACCGACGCGATCAAGGACAACACGGCCGCGCGCCGGGAAGAGGAGTTCGGCACCACCGTCGTGTCCCTCAATCAGCTCGTGGCTCCAGAGGGCAACCTGCCCGCTGAACTCGCCTTTTTCAGACCCTGAGGTCATCCATGTACAGAGCTTCGTTCTATCGCCCTCGGGCGGTAGAACCCTACCTGACCGTCCATACCACCGAGGGCCACGTCCCTGCTCCTGGGCAGACCGTGGCCCTCGGTGGTCAACTCGAAACGGTGCGCGGCGACTGGTGCGGCGCAGCCACCCTCAAACTCAGTGCGCCCCCTGCGGACGAGCAGGACGGCTCCCTGGCCCAGCCCCTGGACCGGGTGCGAATCTGGCTGCCGGGGGACGCTGACGACGATCCCACCTACACCGGGGAGATGGTCAACGAACCCTGGCTGGAAGGGCCAGGAGAGGTACAGCTGCGTTCCCTGGCCGAGCGCGCGGGCAAGGCGGCCTGGCACGGGGAACAGACGCCGCTGGCCTTCAAGCCGTACCTCCAGCACGCGCTCTCGCTCGCGGTGCTGCTGCCCGGACTGCTGATCGGCGACATCCCTGAGAACCCGGCCACCCTGAAGGCGAGGACCTCGTTTGAGCTGATCGGGGACACCTTCCAGGCGGCGATGCCCGTGATCGAGGGTGGCACCTGGGGTGTGAACGGGCGGGGGGAACTGGGAGTTTACGCCCCCACTTCGACGATCACGCACCGCTTCGTGCGTGGACAGACGGAGACACCACCAGGCACGATGGAGGGGTACGCCAACTGCATCCAGCTGCCCTACACGCTGCCGGATGGAACGCAGGCGCAGTTTGAGGCCCGAGTGGAACCCGAGGTGCAGGAGCACGGGGAGACCTGGGAGGTCACCCAGATGCCCACCCAGGTCCAGACCACGGACCTACCGGTGACCTCGGCAGACCATCCCACCTTCGGCGTAACGGTGACGGCGCCTGTTGGGGCGCTGCCCTTCCCGCGAGACGGGGCGGCGAACAGCGTGCAGTTCTCGAATGTCGCGCCGCTGCTGGACCCTGCTTGGGCGGGGCACATCTCAGACGTGTTCGCTGGGCTGAACCTCGGACTTGGTGTGGGGTTCGATCACCGCATCCCCTTGCCTCCTGTCCCTGCTGGGGACTACCAGCTTGCGGACTACAGCGTGCACGTTCTGAAGCCGGTGTTCCCGGCAGACTCGCTGACCCCAGACCTCACCATGTATATCCGTGCTGAGCCGGGTGTCCCGGTCCGCATCCGAGGTCCCTTGAATGGGACAACGCCTCCAGAGGGCTACATCACGGCCACCTGCACAGACGATGTGCCAGTCCTTGGGGCGTCCTGGCACGTCCTGGACCGGTTGTCCGTGGGGTATGACCTCGCAGCAGCCCACGCCTTCCAGACGGCGAACGGCTTCCCGCCTCGGGGCATCTCGGTGGCCGTGGCCGGGCTCAACTCCTTCAACCAGATCCACCCGAGCGTCACGCCCGAGAACACCCCATTCATCATCCTGGGCTCGGCCGTACCGCTCGGTGCTCCCACACAACGGGTGGAGGGGTACGTCTACCAGCCCCACGTGCTGGAGGATGGGCGTGGTCTTCCGCCCCTGCAGCATCCAGAGCACCGCTGGGCCGAGCCGGTGGGGGGACTGGCGCTCCAGGCGCAGGTACAGATCACCCTGCCGCAGTCCCTCCAGGAACTGCAACGGGGGACGACGCTCCTCGTGCCTGAAGCGGTAACGAAAGTGCAGTCGGACTTTGGGGGTGTCTTCACAGACTGGGTGCAGGGCTCAGACCGCGAGGACGCCCCCGGACTGAAGGTCTGGAGCCCTTCTAAGGACGTGCGAGCGACAAGCCTCGTCCTGCAAGGCCCACTCGCCCAGATCGGCCGTCTACGGCTGATTCTGGTGGACACCTCGGACATCCTCGCTTACGCCTATGGCCTGCTGCGGTACCGGACGCAGCCGGTTCGGAAGTGGACTGGCACCTACAACGGGCTGCGCCGGGTGCCGTGCCATGGGGTCGCGCGCTTCGAGTTCCGGGGAGAGGAGGTGGACCTGGACGTACAGCGGGTGACCTATGACCTCACCACCCTCAAGACCAAGGTGGAGGCCGGGACACCCCAGGCCAATGGCAGCGTGGCGGCCATCAGAGAAGCGTTTCTGGGCTTGAGGCGCGATATCCGGCTGGGAGGCGCGAGTGACGGTTGAACCGATGCGGTGGCTGGATGCGAACAGGCAACCGCTGTTCGCGGTGTGTCAGGAGCAGGTGGGCAGCCACCTGGTGGGCGTGGCGGAGGAGGAACTGTTCAGCCTGACGCCCGCCGGTCAGGTGGAGACCATTCCCGGGATTGGGAGCCGCATTTACACGGGGACAGACGCGCTGGTCCCAGGCAGCTACTCGGTCACGGTGGGCGCGTGGGGCACCACGCGGGCGCACGTGCGTGAGTTGAAAGGGCAGGTGACGAGGGCCGCGATTCTCACACGCTGGGTGCAGAAAGGGAACGCGGAGCTGCCTATCGCGCGGTGGAGCAGCATCAAGCCCGTTCATTACGCAGCGGTGAGCGAAGGAGCGAGGGTGACGGCCGTGTTCGAGCCTGCGCTCGCGTACTGGCTCCTCCCCGAGGTGACGGGGGCACTGGTAGCGGGAAACAACGCGGTCAACGTGCTGGGCGAGGGACCGGTAACGCCTCGCCTCACTCTGACAGCTGCACAAGCGGTGGTGAACCCGAGCGTGACGACGGACGCGGGAGTCAGCACCTGGCACGGCACCCTGCAGGCGGGGCAAACCCTCGTGATCGATGCGACGCCAGGCGTCTGGAGTGTGACGCGGGGCGGGGTGGACGTGCGGACAGCGCTCACCGGGCCTCAGCCCTCGCTGAAACCGGGCATGCGGACGGTCACGCTCTCGGCGGGCCTGTCGGGGACGCTCAGTTTCCGCCCGGCTGTGCTGGAGCCGGACGGCGTGCTGCCGGATGTGGAAGCAGACGGCGTGTACTGGGAAGGAGTGGGCTGGTGAGCGAACGGGTCAAGTTTTTCAAGGTCTCAGCGTTACCGGGTGACCTCGTTTCTAACACTTTGTACTTCGTGCAGAGCGCTGTGAATCAGCCGATCACGCTCTATGTCACGAGCAATACCTCCCCCGTGGTGGCCAGCCCTGTGGGTCAAGTTGTCGATGTGCAGGACGCTATCGCAGCCCTCCTACAGGCGGGCGCGGGGATCACGCTGGAGCAGGATCCGGACACGGGCACCATCACCATCAATTCCACGCCCGGCTCCTGGGTGGGGACTGCCGAGATGATCGGCATTGGCGACAGCATCATGAGGGGCTATCTGGCCGGGGACAATGCCGGGTCATGGCTCAACAAGCTGGCCGCCCTCCGGGGATGCTCGGTCATCAACGGCGGCGTGGACGGCAGCACGGTCGCTGTCGGCGGCACAGACCCGATGGTGTCCCGGTACCCCACACTGGTGCCACTCGGCTTCGGGGGGCACGTTTTTGACATGGGCGGCGCGAACGATTTCGACCAGAATCTGCCCCTGGGAGTGCCGGGCAGCACCGACACGTCCACGATCTACGGGGCCTCTTTGGTTATGGGGCGCGGGACCTTGAACAGGGGGCCTTGCTTCTACCACGTCTGCACGCCGCTGTGGCGAGGTGATTACGCGGAAGGCACGCGCAGGGGGACTGGCTTCACGTACACGATGGAG
Source organism: Deinococcus hopiensis KR-140 (assembly GCF_900176165.1). Taxonomy (NCBI): domain Bacteria; kingdom Thermotogati; phylum Deinococcota; class Deinococci; order Deinococcales; family Deinococcaceae; genus Deinococcus; species Deinococcus hopiensis. The sequence goes on along the minus strand of NZ_FWWU01000008.1, from coordinate 249,398 downwards.
ATGGTGCGTCAGGCAAAGCGCGACGTGGCCGCCCAACTGATGCGCGAGTTCCCCGGCAGAGTGGAGCTTATTGAGACAGGCCGGGACCTGGCCCCCTGGCTGAGTGGGCCAGGCGGGTTTATGAACAGCGACAACCTGCACCCTACGGGCTCTGGTGACACGCTGATCGCGCAATACGTTGATATGCGCGCGACAGGGGCGAGCGGCACAGTGCTGCCCCCGCCGACGCCGAACTACAGCCGCACGTTCGCTGACCTCTCTGCTGGCAACCTCTCCGGGCGGGAGGGGTGGATTGTGTACGGCGAGTCAGGGACGGTGACCGCCTCGGGGTTGGAGGTGGCCGCGCCGTTCGATACTCAGCCGAGGGGCATCCTGCACGCCCTTCCGGAGGGCGTGACGCGAGTGGCGATGCGGTTCACCACGGCGAACTTCCTCGCGTCGCCGGGCAACGGCGTCATGCTGCGGGCCTTCCACCGGCTGTCCGACAACCGCGCCATTTGCATCTGGGTCTACAAAGCGGCAGCCAACCCGACAGCGCGGCTTGACGCTGGGATTCTGCAGGGCACCAACGTGACCACCACATTCATAGGGGCAAACGGTCCGGACATCCCCAGTAATGACGTTTGGGTGGAGGTGCAGCGCGGGGGCGGACAGATGGAGTTGCGGATGTGGGATGCGGGCAGTGGGGTCCGGCCTGCGAGCGCTACTGCCACCGTGGCGGACGATCCGATGGTGGCGGATGCTTTCGGGATCAGCACCATTGGGTCCGGCACGCGCCTGGTCAAGTCCATCAGTGCCCAGTAACCCCACCCTTTCTCCCCGCCCCAGTCCTCACCGGCTGGGGCTTTTGCGAGGTGCCATGAAAACGACCCTTCTGGATTTCACGGCCGTGCGCGGGGACAGTCTGGAGCGCCTCCTGCCCCTGGAGGTTGGCGGCGCTCCCATGTCTCCCGTCGACGTGGCCGAACTTAAGGCCCGCTTCACCGGCCTCCGCTTCCAGGTGCGTGAGTCCCCCGACGACCCTGAGCCCCTCGTGGATGCCAGCGACGTGGACGGGGCAGTGGAGATCGTGACCCTTCCCCTCCCTGAAGATGCTGCAGACGGAACAGTTCCTGTCTCCGGCATCGCCCTGCACGTCCCGGCAACCCGCATGGAGGGCCTCCCCAGTCCAGCGAAAGGCCTGTACTACGACCTACAGCTCACAGAGCCGCGCCCGGGGCACCCACTCGGGGACCTTGTGTGGACCATCGCCTCGGGCCGTCTGAAGGTCCGCAAGGACGTGACCCGTGGCCCTTGACCTCGACCGCATTAGCGTCGGCGGCGTGCAGGGTGGCGGCACGGTCGAAGCCCCACACGAGGTCATCGGTGGCATTGAGGTCTCCCTGGCTGTCGCAGTGCCCGGCCCGCCCGGCGTGCAAGGGGAACCCGGCAACGACGCCGATGTGGCGCCGCTGGACGTACGCCTGACCGCGCTGGAGCAGGGCGTCGACCGGCTGGCGTATGCCGAGATCGAGCACGAGATGGTGCCGCTCTCCGGAGCCGGTGCTCCTGACCAGGCCCGCTTCTCGGTGCCCCCGGGCTTCGGTGAGATTGTGGCCTTGCGCGACGGTTGGGGCAACCAGTACACCCTCTGGGACGATCCCGGGACCCTCCAGCCGGGGGAGCGCAACGCCCCCAATCTGTTCTCGCCGCTGACCCTGCGCTCCCCAGACGGGCAGCCGGTCATGCTTCCCGTAATTGCGACCACCCGCACGGCCACGCTCGACCGCGTCGCTCTACTGGAGCGCGTCGAGGAGAACCTCGCGGGCAATGTCCGCGATCACGCCACGCGCCTGACGGCAGTCGAAACAACCAAGGCCGACAAGTCGGAGTTGGACGTCGCTGACCTCGCCCTCTGGTTCGAAAACCAGTTGCTGTAAAGGAGCACCCATGAGCCTGGAACTGAAACTCCGTGATCTCATCACCCGCCTTGGCACCGAGTTCAAGGCGGTACGGACCACGATCGGTACTCTCGCTAGCCTGACCACGACCGACAAAACGAACCTGGTGGCCGCGCTGAACGAGCTGCGCGCGCAGGTGCTCGCCAGCACGCAGATCGATGACAGCAGTGTCAGCGCGAGCAAGACCTACAGCAGCCAGAAGACCGAGGCCCGCATCAGCGCCGCGATCTCCGCTCTGGTGAACGGCGCACCCACCGCGCTGGACACCCTGAAGGAACTGGTCGACCAACTCGCCGCAGACGAGAGTGGGCTGGCGGCCCTGACGACGGCCGTGGGGAACCGGGTGCGTTTCGACGCGGCCCAGGTGCTCACTGCGGGGCAGCAGGCACAGGCGCGGGACAACATTGGTGCGCAGGCGGCGGCAGCCATCGGGGACACCGAGCGTGACCTGGTGGCCGACTTCAATGCGGCGCTGGCCCCATGAGCCTGGAGACGCGACTCTCCGCGCTCGCCACCCGTATTGGCAGCGCGATCAAAGCCCTTGGGCAGCGTGTGGACAGCACAGAGACGCGCCTGAACGGGCTGGAGGGCGCGCCGGATCTCTATGTGCAGCCCACCCAGCCGGTGGTGCCCGCCGGGGCGAAATACCTCTGGGTCCAGACCGGCCTGGGGGCAGACGGCAACAGCTACACCCTCTGGATCGAGGACGGGAGCTAAAAATGGCGCTGAGAAACGCATTCGACGGGGTGGCGACGGAAACGACGCTCGCAGCCCTGAACAACAAGGCGGCAACCGATGACACGCTCCAGCAGCTGAGTAGCATTTTTCAGCGGCTGGTTGATGTCCTGACGCCCCAGCGGCCTTACGCGCGCACCGTACAGGACGCGATGAACGTCAACATCGTGGGCGGTGGCCACACGGTTGCGCAGTACTGGGGCGCGAGCAACGTCTACCCCCTGTACTACGGCACAGGCTCCCCAAATTCGGTCGACGCCCGTGAGGAATGGCGTGAGCTGTCCATGCAGACCGCTCAGGCTGCACGTAACCGCTGGACCATCACTTAAGGAGACCTGACCAATGCCCGTGAATTACAACCTGAAAAAGGGCGTGGACATGCCGAGCTGGCAGTGGCTCCCCTTTGTCCAGCCCGGCCCCTCTTACCCCGGCGCGAGCAACACCTACGACGGGAAAAGGTACATCTACTGGGTGTTTCAGTACGGCACGACCACGGCGGGATCGGCCAGCACCACCACGCTGTGGCGCTACGACACCTGGGATGGTGGGTGGCAGTGGATGGCGAACCTCATCAGCGGTAACCAGGGGATTGAGGTCGAGTACGACGCTCTGCGCAACGTGCTTTACATCATGCACGGAACCGCCCTCACGAGCTGGCAAATCTTCAATCTCAACCTGTCCGCTGTGACCATCCTGGGCGTGGTCTGCCAACCGTACGCTGTCGCCACCCTGGCCCCGGTGCTCCCGGCCGCCTCGAACCTCAGTGCCAGCTTCACGCTCCCGTTGGACACGGATGTTCCGATCACGGTGGACACCGGCACAGCGCTCGCCACTGGCAACACCACCACGGTCGTCGCGGGCACAGCAGGCGCTGGCTTCTGGGCTGGTCACGTCGGGCTGCAACTGCGCGTAACGAGCGGCGCCCAGGCCGGACAGATCCGGCACGTCTCTGCCGTGGGCGCTCCAACCGCCACGAGCGGCCCCCTGCTCACCCTCAGCGCTGCACTGCCCAGTGCGCTCGCCGCGGGGGACACGTTCGTCCTGGAGTTGCCGGGGGCGACGGCGACGGGCGGCAGCACGACCACGCTCGTGTATACCGGTGCGGCCTGGACGGTCAACATGTACGCGAACAGCGACGTGATGATCACGGCGGGCACAGGAGCGGGCCAGCGGCGCCGTATCGCGAGCAACACGGTGGATACCCTGACGCTCGCGGCGGCCACCACAGGCAACCCGCGCACGGGACCCTGGACGACCGCACCGGACGCGACCAGCGTGTTCCGCATCGTGCCCAGCAGCGATTTTTTGTACTACCAGCCGGGCAACGCCAGCACGGCCCTGTACCGCATTGACCTGCTCCAGACCACCGCGCCGGCGTGGTCCGCACTCCTGGCGGCTGCGCCTGCAGGCATTTCAGGCGGCGGGAACCTCATGTACGGGCGCTCCGAGGCCCCGTTCTTCCTGATGGCTCTGCGTGGGGGGGCGACGGCGAATTTCTACCTCTACAACATCGGGACGAACACCTGGTCTACGCCAGCGACGTACTGGGGCGGAGAGACCATCACGACCGGCACCTCCTCCACGGTCCTTACGGGGCGGCGAAAAATCTTCATCATCCGGGATTCTTCAGTCAGGGCGTTCGTCTTCGACCTCGTCACGGGTGTATTGGAGCCAGCGCCGATCCTTCCCTTCGCGGTGGGGGTTGCCTACGACGGGAAGAGGGCGAAGTACGTCAAGACGGCAGACGGGGTGGAGTACATCTACACCGTCCGTGCGGGCGGTCAGGAGCATTTCCGCTTGCCGCTTGAATGGCTCTGATGTGATTGCCCGGCCCCCTGGCGGGTCTTTCTTTGACCGGGAGAAGAGGCAGGGTGAACAAGCATGGAGAGCAGCTGAAGAACGGTGCCTACACTCCTGGCGTGAAGCGCTTGTTCCGCAAATTCCGCTGGCGGCTCGGACGCAATGATGCCTTTTGGATGACCCTCCTGACAGTCGCCGTCGTCTTGGCCACCCTCATGCTCATGCAGTTGCTCATGCGCTGATCCCCACCCCGCTGTCCGGAGGCGGGAGGGTTACCGATAGCGGGCGGTCCAGGTTTGTGCGTTACCCATGCGGCTGATCCGTACTTCCCGGCCGTCTTCCAGGCACCAGATCTCGACGTACTCCGAAGGCCTGCGCCATTTCCCGGGTTTTACATAGCGGTCCACCCGGCGTGTCGCTCGGAGCGTTTCTCCGTTCACCTCCAGCTCGACGCCGGACCCGCTGTACCTGGTGACGTTCATGGCTCAGCGTGGGGCATGGATTTCAGCCCGACGTAATGTTGTGTATCTGATTTCGTTTTCAGGTTCACCACGCCATCCCCTTGTTGCTCCGCCAGCGCCCCGGCCCGCTGGCGGGTCTTTCTTTGGCCGGGGAGGAGCTGCTATGAGCGACACGAATTCCCCCTCCACCCCTCCCACTCCGCCCCCCGCCCCTGACGGCAAGATCAGCATGTGGTCCGGTCTGCTCGGCCCCCATGACGGCTGCCCCAGACGCGGCCTGCTTGGGCTGATCCGGCGGATGTTCGGCCTGCAGTAAATAACTCTCTCGCTCCCGCCAGTGCCCCCGGCCGCTGGCGGGTTCTCGTTTTTAGCCGGGAGAGAGGTCCCCATGACCCCCCTACTCCGCACCTGGCCCCAGCGGTTCCGGGCCCACCTCCACGACCGCCACATCCTGGCGCGCATGCTCATCGCGGGGCACACCCTCGGTTTCGGCATGGTTTTTCTGTTACAGAAGCAGGACCTGATTCACAGCACCACTGCCCGGAGCTACAACGGCATGGCCTGGCTCCCGCAGGCCGCCTGGGGCTGGCTGGCCGTGCTGACTGGTCTGACCCTCGTACTCAGCGCAACGGACCTGGGCAGGCGCATCGCGTACCTGCTGGCGCTGTTCTTCTGGATTGGCGTCACCACGTCCCTGATCCTCGGCTCCGGCACGGTCCTCACGGAGACAACCACCTACGGCTGGACCGTGCTGGTGATTGTGTACAAGCTCGTGTCTGCGCGCCGCATCAACGAGCCAGGGGAGCAGCATGGCCCTTGATCCCGTGATCGTGACTGGGGGGCTCAGCCTGGCCGGCACGGTCCTGGTGGCCTGGCTGGGCTTCCTGAATGCCCGACTGAGCAGCGCGAAGACCAGCGAGCAGGCGTTGATCGACCGGCTGGAAAAGCGGATCGACCAGCTCGACAAGACCATCGCCAACCAGGACAGGAAACTCGCACTCCTGGAGCAGAAGAACGACGCCCTGGAGAAAGAGAACGACTCGCTCAAAGAGCGCGTGCGGGTGCTGGAGAAGGACGGCGCCGCGGCCGAGCACCACAACCTGCGCCTCGCAGCCACCATCCAGCAACTGCAGCAAGAGAAGGACGCCCTCAACCGCGAGAACGGCGAGTTGCACAGCCAACTGGCAGCAGTGGCCACCTGTGGCACGCAGGGTTGCCAGATGCGCGACATGGCCCGCCAGCTGGCCGATGGAGGCACCGTATGAACCTGATCCTGCAACCTGAGCACATCCGTGCGGTCGCGCCGCGCAACCCAGATCTGCAGGCAGTCGTCGATGCCCTGCGGCCCGTACTGGAGCGTCACGGCATCGACCGCAGCCCCGAGCGCCTGGGCATGTTCCTGGCCCAGTGGGCGCACGAGTCCGAGTTCCTCGGCGTGCGCGAGAACTTGAACTACTCCCAGGCTTCACGGATCTGCCAGACCTGGCCGCGGCGCTTCCCCACCGTGGCGAGTGCGGCCCCGTACGCAGGCAACCCGCAGGCCCTAGCGAACAAGGTCTACAACGGCCGCATGGGCAACACAGGGCCCAACGACGGCTGGGCGTACCGGGGTGGAGGCTGGCCGCAGCTGACTGGCCGCGACGCCTACCGCGCCTATGGGCAGCGCATCGGGCTGGACCTGGAAGGCAACCCCAACTTGATCCTGCAGGCCAGTGTCTCGGCTCAGGTGTGCGGCCTGTTCTGGGCGGACCGGGGGCTGAATGCCGCAGCCGATCAGGGCGACATGGTGACGATCACGCAGCGCATCAACGGCGGCCAAAACGGGGCTCAGGACCGCCTGGAGCGCTACCACCGGGTGATTCCCCTGCTGCGCGACCAGCAGGCCGCGCTGGCCAGCCAGGAGGCCATCGTGCACCCCAACATCCCCTGGAAGCGGCTCTTCGTGAACAACACCGAGTTCGACCCAACAACAGCTCGCCTGGAAGGCGACACCATCACGCTGCCTTCTGGACAGCACCAGGTCGTGAAGAAGACGCAAGTGGGGGAGAAGCTGTATGTCACGACGCGCACCCCCTGAGAAGCCGTTGCAGCGATTGCAGCGCGTTCTCGTACCGGGCACCACTGGAGGGCTCTACACGCTCGTGCCGGGCGCCACCGGCTTCTATGTGATCCTGGGTGTTTACCTGCACGCTCACTTCACCGGCCGAGAAGCGCCGGCCATGACGGGCGAGCTGCTGACGGCCGTGGTGGCCATGCTCGGCGTCCACACTCTGCGCGGCATCTCTGCGGACCGGGCCAACGCCGCGAACGGGATGGCTCCGGTACCCGTGGACCCAACAGACCCGGCGCAGAAGACAGCCCCAACCCTCCCGGACTTACGGCCTCAGGAGCGCTAGGTATGGCGTTCGTTGCCGCGCCTGTAGTTGCCCGTTGCGCGAGCGAGCAACTGCTGGCGAGCATGCTCGTCCGCCGCGTTCTCCAGCGCCTTGCGCAGACGTGCCGCTCGGTCACCTCCGAGGGTGACAACCACACGTCCCTGACGAGAAATACGAATGATTCCGTCTTTGGTGATTTGCGTGCTGAAGGGGTCGCTTTCAAGGCCCATGCCCGTACTGTAGTCCGCTTGTCGCCCTCTTCTGAGTGGAGGTCCTCCCATGCCATGACACCCCCTGCCGGTTCTGATCTTGTGAAGGCCATCCTCGAAGCCCGCCGTAAGGCGGGCACTGTCATTCTCTCCGCACCCCCTGCGCCGATCACGCCTCAGCGGATGCCTGAGGGCATCCCAACCCTGCCCAAACTCCTGCCGCCACCCACACCTCTCCCGCCTGCACCGCTCGGGGACACAGACCTGGCAGCCCTACTCACGCGCCTGCTGCCCCAGGTGCTGGGCGGAATCGATCAGGTCAAGGCCGCACTCGGGGACAGACGGCTGAGCTTCCCCGAGGCCTTGTCCCTCGCTACGACGGTGGCCGGAGTGGTGAGCCTCGCTGTGCGCGACGGGGCGCCGCTGGTGTGGTGACTGGCAACAGTCCGCACGTAATGCTGATGGATCAGGCTGACGTGTGGACGCCGTTCAGCGGGCGGGCGATCTATCGGGGGCTGATGATCAATCTGAACCCGAAGACGTATGAACTGCACGTGCGACTGGCCACGGCGGAGGAGCAGGGGGCATAACGCCTCCCCGTTCCACAAGAAACCAGGCAACGCCTTAGCACGAGAACACGCTTGTGCTAAGGCGTTGCCATCAGTCCCCTTTATCCCCGACGTGTATTGGTCACAATCCTCTCTTCTCGGATCACACCGATGGCCTTTTCCGTCGCTTCGACTGTTTGCCAATTATGGTCCTCTTCCAGCAAGAAGCGTGGGGCGCGCTTGACTGAGATATTTCAGTTTAGGCGGCATGGCGATGATCTTCGTCCCAGACGGCTAAAATCTGCTCCTGCATTCGTTCTATCTTGAAAAGCGGCACCCAGCCTACCAATTTCATGCGGACCTGGCGGGCAAGTGCGCCCCAGTCAGGCCAAGCGGATTCCGCTTGGCCTGAGCCAATCTGGTCCAAGTACTCGAAGTGACAGAGCAGAAAACAGGCGAGGCTCAGACAGAGGTAGCGCAGGATCCCCAACTTGGTCTTCTGACCGAACTTGCTGAAGGCAAAGCGGCTCTTCAAGGTTTTGAAGAGGGCCTCAATCTTCCACCTGCGCCGACCTGTTTGCTTCGCGGTCCTGGGGGTCCTGCGGCGGGAAGACACGAGAAAACGTTGTTCCTGCCGTTCTCCCTGTTTGGCGGGAAGCCAGATCCAGTACAGCCACAAGGGAAGGTCAGAGAGCCCTTGAAGGAAGACGCGACGCTGTTGCGCGGTGATGTCTTTAAGATGCTGACCGGCTACGGTCAGCCGATCCGCTCGCATCCCCACGGTGAAATCCAGCCCCAACGCTTGGACTCCAGACATGAATGTGACGCTGCCAAACCCAGCATCTGCAAGAAGGTGCACCTGTTTGGCTCGCGAGCGGATCGCTCTTGGGAGCTGCTGAACCTGCCGTAAGGCCAAGTCTGAGGGAGAGGGCGTGGCTTTCCCACGCCAGATCTTGAACCCCAGGGCAAGCGGAGATCTCCACAGCAGATGTAGAGCATGACGACATGGAGGCCACGCACACCGTTGAGGGTGTGCATCCAGCCGTCTAGCTCGGCGAATACGCCTTCTTTGGCAATGGAGGTGGTATCTACGATGATCTCGGGTCGGCGGTGGACGCCCACAGCGTCCACGGAGGGAAGCCTGGAAGGTGTCCAGGGCGTGTTGGCGCATCACGCGCAGCAGGGTCGGCAAACTCCAGGGCTGGTGATTGAGAAAGCGGCTGATCGCCCCCGGAGACTTTGCGGTGGACGCATGGAAACGGGAGATCCCCAGCGCCTCCAGGAAGCAGCATCAGGAGGTGAGCATGTCAGAATAAAGTCGTCTAGCACGGTCATTTCCCTTAAACACACCCTCAATATCAGGTGGGAAGCCGTCCTGGACGTCCTTTTTCCAGACTGAAAAATGCCAGTTGAGCGACGTACAAAGACTGTTCAAAGCCGGCAGAATTGGGGTGAATATTTGCGCACCTTGTTATTTACTAGAAATTCAACTCATCTTATGCTTTGTCTTTGTGGTCAGAGAGGCTTGAGAGATGGTATAGGGTGGCGAGAATAATCGCCACCCCAAACTTGGTAATTAAATTCATTTGATCGTTGATAAGCGGGTCGGGCTTGTTCAAGTTAAAACAAATAGTTCCTAGCCTGTTTAAGCAACAATGATGCGTTTAAAGATAACCTCTGAGTAAATTTTAATTCCCCGATGACAGTTCGTTAAGGGTAATCTCCACTCTCGTCATATTGGCAAATTCCGCAAAATTCCAGGCATAGTCAAGTTTTAATTGCTTTTCCTTGCCAGTCCCGTTGATATATATCATGTCACCCCTACCAACCGAAGAGGAGGTTGAGAAGCCATACAGTAGACTAGTTGCAGGTTGAAGTATGAAGCCGTTTGTTTCAAACTTAAACTCTGGAGTAGAATAATTGCTGCATGACTGGGGATAATCAGCAACATGCTCAGCCGAATGCTTGACTTTTAAATCAGCCCTGCTTCTAGCACGATCGACTAAAGCATCAACAGATACTTTCAGAGTCGTCTCAAAAGTGCAAAGCTGACGTCCATCTTTTGTAGGGCGTTTTGCCACAACAGAACCAGAGAGGCATAATTTTGTGGGGGGGAAGATAACAAGGTTGTCTCCATAAAAACTAGGACAGGTTCCGACTCGAATTTCGGTATCTTTATACATTTTGTCCTGCATAACCCACGGGGCGTCAGGATCTGCCGCATTTGGATCTCGGTTTACATCTAGCTGTAGTGTTGCTCGAATGATGTACTTGCCCAGCGTTGAGGGAGGAGTATATAGTCCTGTAATCCTATCAATTACACCATTGGCACTTCCAGTGACCTCTTTTCCTTTATTGTCCACGATTGACCAGATGAGCCTTTTGCGATAATTGCCGTCGTCGTTTATATTATTGACCGTCCCAGACATTTGCACAGTACCGATTGCGCCACCACTAAGCTCCCTGGTAGAGACCTTTATTTCTACTGGCTTCAAGCAGGGAAGTGGGTCAAAGGTTCCAGCCGCGCGGTCAGTCATCTCATTCCGGTATTCGATATGTAAGTGGGGTGCACCCTTGGCTGCCCCAGTATCCCCGGAATACCCTATTAAGTCGCCACGTTTAACGACATCACCGACCTTTTTCTGCACCGAGTCTTTCGTTAAATGCATGTAAACAGCGTACTTGCCAGATACTGACCATATGGTAATAAATTGACCTGCGCCGCGCCATTTTATGATAGGTTGCTTCTTCTTATTCAACCCAGGCTTTGACGACTCCTGAAAATCTATATAACCTACTATGCCATCTGTACTTGAGTAGACTGCTGTGCCAACGGGGGTAGCAATGTCTAGTCCGTGATGGAATTCGCTTCCTTCGACCAGTCTACCGCCATAAGGGCTGGAGATTGTCAGAGGTTTTCCTGGAAGTGGAGATTCTACCTCCTCCATATCGCAAGTCTCGAGAATTGTTTGTGCTGAGAGTGATGGCGCCTCAGGGGCAAGGGCAAGAGATACAATAGCTTCCATTCTACCGTCTTCTCTACGGCCAGAGGTAAATACCCAAGAGGGTAGATCAGCTGTCAGTTCTCTTGTAGTCTTATCGTATTTAGAATATAGTGGGCGAAAAATATCAAGCACTCCACCTTCGCCCTCATTCTCACTTTCTTCTGGCCATCCGAACATCACTGGGGTAACTCCTGGGATGATGTTAAGTGAAGAGGGAATTTTGAGGGATACATGTATGGGCTTGACTGGTTGCTCAGACGCAACTATACGAACTTGATAGTCTGCTAGAAACTCTACTTTCTGTCCAGCTACAGACGTTGCAAAAGATTCCTTTATTTGGGGATCCTGTATACGCTGCACTTCTACAGACTGCGTCTTTGTAAGTGAATCGGTGGGAAAAGTGATGTCTGCGATGTCCCGAAGTTGAATAGTTCCACCCGATGGAGAGATAGTATTACTCGCGCCTACATTTTCTTCGGCAGCAGTGAAAATAAGATTGAAGCTATAAGGGTCGGCTTCAGGATTGGCAGGGTCAATGTTATTAATGTCGAATGCAAATGTGATGTTCGAGCTCTGTCCAGGCGCTAGTGAGGGTGTGACCGCCCATCCGTAGTTTTTCACCGTTACACTTAGACCTGCGGGCGGAGTGGGGAACAACGACGCAATATTTAAACCGGACTGAAAAGTGTTGGTGAGCGGATCAATCTCGGTGTTGCCTGAACCTGCATTGAAGATCTTGCCTCGACTTGCCTCCAGGAGGGTTGCCTGACTCGACGCGTCACTCCCGTCGTAATGCTTGACCTCACGAAAGGGTGTATCCCCTGTCGTAGGTGGAGAAGCATTATTGGTGGGATCACTGTCTACGTCGTTGGTATCTACTGGTAGAAACGTCAGTTTCGTCAATGTGGAACTACTCTGATTGGTGACCGTAAAGGTAGCCCGAATGTGCCGCGTTCGTGCCGTCGTATTGGTAAATGTCAATACCGATACGGGAGCGGAAATGGCCAGAGGAGCAGTGGTGTCCACGAGCGCTTGTGTAGCGAGACCGCTAGAGATCTCCTGAGCTGTTGCGGTGATGTTCTGTTTTCCGCTGTCTTTAACAGAGAGCTGATATAGTCGCCCGTTTGTGGCCAGATCAGGACGACCTGGGGTGGATTTTCCTGTGCTGGGTGTAGGGGGGGTGACGGTGGGGGTTGGTGGTTGCATACAGCCCACCAGGAGCAGCGTCATGCTTGTCAGGAAAGCCAGATTCTTACTCACAGAAAACCTCTGAGGTGACAAGCCTCTATTGATACCAAGCTGGGTTTGAGACAGTGCTGCGAGAAGATGTCCTCTATCGATACGTCATCCTTATGAGGCGTAGCGCGAGGTGCGTCTATAACCTAAGCCGACATCAATAATTGGTCTTGGAGCCTGAAAATGAGGGAACAATCGGAACGGTGTAGAGGAGGGTCACGGCAGTCCAGGGCCCCAACGACATCACTTGGGGCACTTGGTACGGGCGCCGTTTAGGCGGCTCAAACATGACTGGGTTTTTCGTAGGAAGTGGTTGATCGTAGGTCATGGGCGTCCTTTCAGGGATATGGCAAGGTCCCATGCAGCACGCATGGGTTAAGGGAGGAAGGGCAATCAAGTTGGGGGTTTCAGGTGTCCTCCTACCCAAGTGTGGGATTGGTTAGCTGCCTACAGTCTATATGAGTAGACGTTAAACTAGCGTTAATTTTTGGATTCATCATGGTGTCTTCAGGATCTTTGCATCCCGCCGACCTGACCCCCGTGGAGATCGCTGACCAGTTGCACACTGCATACCAGGAGGACCGCCGCCTCGCCCCCGCTGGTCCGGACGAGGAGGAGCGCCTGGCCCTCGCGGATGACCTCGGCTGCCATGAGGAGGCCAGGGCAGAGGCGTGGGAAGCCTGGCAGCACCGTGCTGGAGCTGGAAGAGGAGGGGTTTTGCTAAACGGGCTTGGGAGCGAGCTGGGCCTGGCGCCAGTACGCCAGGAAGGCGTCAATCTGCGCGATGAACCCATCAAAATCCGTTGCCTTCACGAAGTACGAACTGGCATGTAAGGTGTACGCCATGTCCACGTCACCCTTGTTGCTGGACGTGGAGAGCATCACCACCGGGAGCGTCATCAACTGCGGGTCGCGTTTGAGCTCCCGAAGAACGTCGAAACCATTCATCACGGGCATGTTGATGTCCAGCAGGATCACCTCCGCCTGAACCGTTCCGCGCCGTAAGGCACGCAGCGCTTCTCTGCCATTGGTGTAGCAGGTCAGCGTGCACTCTGGGCAGAGTTCCTCAAACGCTTCCTGGGTCAGGTGGTGATCGGCGACGTTGTCATCAATCAGCAGGAAATGTTGCGGGAGAGTCACTCGACAAGATTAAGGCTTTATTAGAGGTATATTCGCCCCATAAATTGCGGTTTAACTCAGCGCCCCTGGGTGTCGACAGGAGCGTTAGAGGTTTTTTTCGTTGAGGTCATGAACGCGTCCCTAACTTCCCTGGCCTGCCCTGAGCGCTTTCCGTCGCCGCTTGGCCTCGTACATCCGCGCGTCGGCCAGTTCAGGCAGGGACACACGCTCGTCCACTTCCGCACTCCGAGCCACGCCTACACTCGCCCCTATCCGGCCAAGACAACCCTGCTGCGCGATCGGCACGGCCACATCCAAGACCTCGTCCACGTCATCTGCCGTCCACGCCTCAGGCAGCAGCAACACGAACTCGTCACCACCAAGGCGGTACACCTCGCCCTGCCCCTGCAATTCCGCTTTTAAGGCCCCCGCGAACAGCTGCAGCACCTTGTCCCCCTGTGCGTGCCCTTCCGTATCGTTGAGTGCCTTAAAGCCGTCCAGATCCATCAAGGCCAGCGTGAAGGCACTTCCCAACACCTGATGCTGTTCCAGGTCCTCATCGAATGCCCGCCGGTTCAATGCTCCAGTTAAGGCATCCTGACGGGCAGTGTGTATCGCGGCCTCTACGCCTGCCCTCGCGTGAAAAGCTGCTCGGACACTTCGCCCCGCCGCTTCCAACAGGGTCCGGTCACTTCCACGCCAGGGGAGTTCCCGCTCCTGACCCACACGTAGGGTGAGCAGCAGGAATGTCTTTCCCTGCCACTGTCCCAGGGGTACCCAAGCTGCCGCCTGAAGTCCCGCTTCGATGACCGCGGGGAGGGCTTCGGAATGCTCCCGGTAAGTGTCCAGGTAGTACGGCTCAGTTAAGCCCTCCATCCTATGTGTAACGCTGGTATGGCTGGCGTTGAGATGCGCCGCGAGATCGAACAACACGGGATGAAGCGCTGACTCCCCGTAGACCCGTTGGGTGTGGGGCCGACCATCCTCGAAGATGACGAGCCCGGTCCAGTCCGCATGGATCGCTTGCCCGATGAGCCCTGCTGCCTGACGGGCCGCGTCTTCGGGTGAAAGGGGAAGGTCCATCAGTTCATGCACGGCTTCTAGGGTGTGTGCATGGGCCAGGCTGCGCTGAAGGTCCAGGCTGTGTTCGGCCTGAGCGCTCACCTGCTGTTGCAACCGCTGCACGTGGTTTCGCAACTCCAGTTCACTCATCGCCGTGGCTGCGAGGTCTTGGAGCGCCTTCAAGTCCTCGTCACCCAGCGTTCGGGCCTCGGTATCCAAAACGCAGAGGGTGCCGATGCGCTGCCCGGCTGGCGTTTTGAGGGGGGCACCGGCGTACATCCGTACATGCGGTTCGTGGACGACGCCAGGGTGGTGAGCGAAGCGGACATCCTGGGTCAGGTCCGGAACGACCAGGGGGGTGTCTTGCAGGATGGTCCAGGCGCAGAAGGTGGCATTGCGGGGGACTTCAGGGGCGTCGTAGCCCACCATGGATTTACTCCAGTGGCGGTCGACGTCAACAAAATTGATGGCAGTCAGGGGAACGTGGAGGAGTCGGGCCGCGAGGCGGGTAACGCGGTCAAAGACTTCTTCACGGCCGGTGTCGAGGATGTGGTAGTGCGCGAGATCCAGCAGACGTTCGGCTTCATCAGGCGGGACCGGCGCAGGGAGCATAAGGCAGTGTAGAAAATTTCACTTACACTTCTCGTACTGGATGACGCTGCTTCGGCCGGTGACGGGGAGGGGGCTTTTTTGCGGTGTGGGGTTGGAAGCGTTGTACCAGGCAGCGGTCAAGAAGAACTGAGCACCATATCGGGTTGTTGGGGCGCTGGGTACAGTAAGCGGCCCATCCCTCGGAGGCTCCTGTGCCTTGCCCAGGCCTCCTGGGCGAAACGGTACGGGAGTCGCTTCGCCACCGACCAGGTCCGCGCTTCCTCTGGAGTGAACAGGATCACCCGGGGGTCCTCCTGCACATACACCAACGTACCGGTCTGCCCCTGATTCCACCTCGTCCAGAGGGTCTCGCACCCCGTCAGCACCACTGTTTGAGGTCCAACCGAAGTATTCAAGCAGGTGATCGCCGGTACAGGTGCTTCTGGCTTTGGCGTCTTGACCTGACCGTGAAGGGTGGACACGAGCGCAGATGTGTCGGCCCACTGAAAGCCTTTGGTCCTGCGCTGGGCCATCTCCAGAGACCCGTCCAGATCAGGGGCGGTCGCGTACAGTGTCACAGGTCCATCGTTCGTCTTGACCTGATGGACCCGTTGCCGTCCAGCGTAGGGCCGCCTCGTCCCCTCATCGATCCATCCGAAGGGGTGGCAGAGGTCGCCGCGGTCACACCGAATGGCCCATTCCGGCTGGGTAAAGAGGTCCGGATGGAAGACCACCGGATAGGGGAAGCTCTTGAGATCCCACGTTGCAAGTCGAGCGTACGCTTCCATTACGTATGGGCGCATTCGGAGCAGGACTTTGCTCAGGTCCTGCTGCTTAACTTCTTCGGGTCGAAAGCCCAACCAGGGCTGGTCAGCTTGATAGATGACAGTGTTCTCCAGTCCCAACTGCTGACGGCGCGTCACCCGGTTCCGTCCGTCAATCAAGCTGGAGATGTGGGAGGACGCCGCTGCTGCGGCAGTCAGGGCAACCACGTGGAGATCTTCAGGAGCGGTTTGGGGTGCAGGGCGAGGGGCCTGACCCCGGAGGAGGGGCGTGGTGGGCACCACCGTGAAGGCGTCCCACTGCGCGTCCAGGGCAGCCAGGGAGGCGTACATCAGGGCAAGGGTGGCATTGTGGCCCGCGTAGATGGGCGTGGGAGAACCTTCGGGCTGCACGACAGCACTGAACTGCCAGTCGCTCCTCACCTCTTCTCCCAGTGGCGTGAGGAAAGACGCCTAAGGCAAAGCAGTGGTGGAGGAAAAGGCAAACATCTTCATCCTATCTTAAGGCAAAAGCGTGAGAGACCCCCTTCTTTTGCTGTTCTGGTAGACCGTGCTGGAGCTGGAGAGGTATGACGTCGGGAACGCCGAGTACGGGCGGTCAAGTTCGCCTTGCCCTGCTTGGATATAGAAAGCCCCCTCCCCACCACTGACAGAAGTCAGCGCAGGGAGGGGGCTTTTGGCGTTTGGGTATCCTGGCTGCATGCGTTACGCCGACCTAACGCCTGGGGAGATTGCCGACCACCTGCACGACGCCTACACGAGGGATCGTCGCCTGGGGATCGTGCCAGACAGCACTCCTGAACGTCAGGCCCTCGCGGATGACCTCGGCTGCCACGAGGAAGCCAGGGCCGAAGCGTGGGAAGCCTGGCAGCACCGTGCTGGAGCTGGAGGGGCACGACGTGGGTGACGCCGAGTACTGGCTGGATGTTGAGTTCGTCCAACCCTGCCCAGAGTGAGCCCTTGGACAACTTGCGCCAAACGTTTCCCCCTCCCTGCGCTGGCTTCGGCTGGTGGCGGGGAGGGGCTTTTTGCTGTTTGGTCATAGAGGGCTTCGGCAATTGCCTTTCGCTCACGACGTAATGCCCAGGCTAAAATGTGCCAATGGCTATGCGCGTGACCCCAGAAGAGCTCCATGCACTTGGCGAACGACTCATTTACGAGGCGTCAATCCCTGCCCACACTGTGGTGACCTGTTCACTCGGCAAAGCAGACCAAGAACCAGAGGGCGTGCAGGATACTCTATTCTTCGTGGCCGAGCAGGCGAGAATGGGCGAATATCCCGCTAAAGTCGCCATCGCCGTTACGAAAATCACCGTAGAGGAGCAAGGAACAAGAGCAGCCCACACGGCTCTACAGCATCTGCTGTCCCGAGCTGAACTTGGCCCGCTCTTTGAGTGCCCGCCGGGGGTACAGCCGCCCGTCATGCTGCTCATGCATCACGATGATGTGTACCTGGGTGTTGAAAATCATGTTGGCTTACGCCCCTATCATCCGCCCCGGGTCATACCCGAGCTTTCCCCAGCCGAAATGGTGGCCCAGTCTCTGGAGGACCTAGCGGCTAGGCTGCGATCCGGCGAACTGCAGCCCTGGTCGATCTCCACGCTGGGTGATTTGAAGCAAGGCATCCGGGTGCTTGAGCAGGACTTGCAGGGCACTCCTGGAGAAACGCAGCCCTCGCATCTCTCCGCCATGGTTGTCACGTTTGTAGATCCTTTTGCAGAGGGTGGCGTGAGCGAACCTGCGTTGCCGTCTCGTCAACGTGCGATTCGTCCGCAGCTACCCGAAGTCTTTCTGGAGCCTGAAGGCCAATCTGGGGAGTTCCTTGAAGTCGATGCAGAGGCTATGGCTCAGGGCATCCTGGATGAAATGTCAGGTCGTCTCCGACGTCGGCAGACGACCGTCTGGCGGGGCATGGTGCACGGGGGTACCGTGATGGACGTGGCGAAGGCCGCTATTTGGCTGGAACGTGAATACCATGACCTCCCAGGACTGAAGGGCCTTTTCCTCCCCTACCTGGAGGAACCGGATTATCTCTATCAGGGAGGACTCCTGGATCTGGAGACCAACTGAGCCGGTCTGAAATAGAGAACGCCCCCTCGTCGCAGGGGGCCGTTTGCCGTCGCTTCCGGTCGCCTTGAGGGTCGCCAGACCCGCACCATGACCTCAGCCTACCACTCGTCTCCGATTCAAGCCGCTATCAATAACTCCTTGTCGTTCAGTCAGCCTGAAGCCTTGAACCGTCTATCAGCTCAAGCGCCGAATAGGCCAGGAGCGGCGCTAAGCGAATTTGATGGCAAGAGTGATCAGTAGGAAGAACGCCAGGAGAATGCCAAAATTTGTTGCCATTCTCGTCCTTCCCGTGCGCCAAGCCACGAGTCCAAGCAGAACGACATAACCAAGCCAGTAGAGCAGGGTGTAATCGGAAGTCCACCACGCTGGCAAGGCGTGAAGAGCACCTAAGATGGCCAGCAAACCTCCACCTACTCCCAAGAAATCGACCCAGTCGGACGAGTTCCGTCGAAGCCTCTGCTCGTTCATAGACCAAGCATACTGCTGGGCTGTTCCACGACTGGCACCTGACCGAGTACAACAGCCTTTTTGCCTAAGGGTATTTGGAGCTGAGAAGTCCGGGATGCAAGACCTGCTTGAAGAGTTGTTAAATCACTGGTATCGAGGCTGCCCCCGATTCGTGCGGAGGATTACGACGCGCCGAGGCGCGGCGGGTCAAACCAACCGCGCTCTTCGTCGGTCGGCACTTCAAACCAGGTTGCCCAGGTGCGGAGGCTCAACTCATCGATGCGCTGCCACGACGCCGAGACACGCTTGTTGCGTTCGAATACCCGCCGAACCAGCTCGTCAATGGGCACGTCCAGCACATGCAATTCAACGGCAATCCCAAGTTCACGGGCACGTATCCGGGTCTGGTCCCGGTGTTGTTTCTGCCAGAAGCCGTGCTCGAGTACCACCGTCGCTCCGCCTGCGGCGACCTGTTCGGCAATATCCAGGGCCAGCATGTTCACCCGATGGCGCACCTCGTCGGTCACCTCGTCCAGCGCCAGCCGCAACACCCACTCATCAGGGCTGAATCGCACCGCACCGTCAGCTTCCAGTCGTCGCGCCATCGTTGTTTTCCCAGATCCCGGTAGGCCACACAGGATGATGATGCGCCCCCCGGTTGCCGTCGGTCGCTCGTCGCACGTGCTTGGTTCATCATTCACACTTGCAGCGTACTGAGCGAAGCCAGCCTGTGGGATGGGCAGAATGGCGTGTTGTCAAAGTAGAACTGTGCCCAGAATTCGGCATCCAGTGATCGTTGGTACGCCAGTTTCAGGCCCGCCGTGAGGTGGGCTTTTTGGGGCAAGTCCAAAGTGAATCTCAGGATGGGATTGGTCAGTACGCAAGAAAAGCGCCCTCGCGGGCGCTGACATGCAGGCGTCGAGAGCTGGCTCGGTCCTCAAAGAGGGTGGCACAGACCCCTACGGCGCCCGTATTCACGCTTGCACGGGGACCAGCTTCACGACGCCACCTTGTGCGCAGCGCTGGCCAGGAGGCGCGCCACCAGCTCCCGGATTTCGGTGTTCCGCTCCTCATTGCGTTGCCAGTACTCACGCAGGTTCTTCCATTCGCCGTACGGGACCTCGCGGTTCAACAGGTAGTCAAGGGTGCTGGTCAGGTCACACGCCGCCTTGAACGTTCCCTCCCAGTTCCCTGCCACCTCGGCTTCGCGCACGCGCGCCTCATGTCCCTCCTCCTAGAAGTGCCCTCGTGAAGACCATCCTCGAAGCCCTGGACCTCGAACTTGTCGCGGTTCCCCAAAGACTCCTGGCGAGTGTCACTGCTCTTGTACTTGGACGGCGAGACAATCTAACTTTTGCTGGACGCATGCCTATAGTCAGCACATGAAGTCATTACGCCCTCAGACGAGTTGGGGAGCCCTAAGAGACCTGCTGATCCGGGGGGTTTTCTGGGGGACTGGGGCAAGTCTCCTGGGTGGACTTCTCGGGCTGTTTGTCCATGCGTCGGGGCTGGCTGGTGTGCTCTCAGGACTCAATGTTGCGGGAACTGTTTTGGCTGTTGTCGCCGGTTCGATGATTTTCGGTGCCGTCCAGACGAATCAGGTGAACACCATGAACCAGGGTCGCTTAGGCAGGGGTTCCGGCCCCATGACGTTGCCCTTAGCTCCTGCCATCGTTGCAGGTACAGCAAGCGGAACCTGTTTTCTCTTTCTGTGGCTAGGACAATTTCTCAAGTGAGATTAAGCTCATAAGTGCGCCGTGATTGTCACTGCTCAATGACTTCTCGAGCACGTCCTCGACGAGCACGAACATCTCGGGGAGCGGGGGCAGCCCCAACACCTTCCGGTACTCGACCAGCTGGTTCGGGTGGCGGATCACGCCGCCACCTCCCCAGCTACGAGGCTCCACTGCCCGTAGGCGTAGTCACGGACCAGGGCGGCGTCCGCAGCGGTCAGGGCAGCCAAGCTGGTCACCTCGACGCCCAGCACCTCCGAAACAATCATGCCGAGCGAGACCTTCGAATGGTATGCGTGAAGCGCAAGATCTCGGGTGGCTTTCGTTCTGCTGCGGGAGGGAAGAACTTCTGCCGCATCCGGAGTCATCTCTCGACGCTTCAGAAGCAAGGCCTCCCCGCCTACAGGGGGTTGGTTAGTATTTTCCGGGTGACTATTCAGCAGCCCCTACACGCCCGGTTGGGATGCGATAACGTGAAACCATCTCAGACGTGACCTGCCCGAATTGCGAACGACTCCAAGCGCGCATCCGCGAGTTGGAAGCGCAGGTCGCACGGACCAGCGAGACGTCCCATCAGCCGCCCAGCCAGGACCAGGCTTGGAAGAAGAAGCCCAAGAGCGAACGCCTTTCTGGCGTTCGCTCCTCTGGTGGTCAGGTGGGACACCCTGGCACCACCTTGAAGATGAGCACCTCGCCCGACGAGGTGGTTGTGCTCCCCGTGACGGGAAGCTGTACGTGTGGACAGCATTGGGACGAGGTCGAAGTGCACGACCTCCTGGCTCGGCAGGTCTTGGACCTGCCGGAAGTCCAGTTGCACGTGACCGAGTACCAGGCCGAAGTGAAGGTGTGCCCGCGCTGTCACCACCGACAACAGGCGGCGTTCCCACCGGACGTGCGCGGTCAGGTGCAGTACGGCCCTCGCTTCCAAGGCCTGGCGGTGTACCTGAATGTCGCCCAGTTCCTGCCCTTCAAGCGGGTGGGCGATGTGCTTGAGACGCTGTGCGGTCAGCGTCCCAGTGAAGGGACACTCGCGCTGCACCTCAACCTCGCCACAGAGCGACTGGCTGGGTTTGAGGCCGGCCTGAAAGAAGCCTTGCTCGAAGAACCTGTCCTCCATGTGGACGAGACGGGCAGCAAGGTGAAGGGCAAGCTCGCCTGGGTGCATGTCATCAGCAGCAAGCAACTCACTCTGTATGGGCACGACCCGCACCGCGGGTCGGCTGCTATCCAAGCCATGGGGGTCCTGCCCCAGTACCGCGGGCTGTTGATGCATGATGCCTGGCTCACGTACTTCCAACTCTCTGCCCGACACGCGCTGTGTAACGCCCACCTGCTTCGGGAGTTGCGTTTCCTCCACGAACAGTTGCACCAAGACTGGGCAGGAGAACTGCGGGCCGCAATGCAAGGCGTCTACCATCAACACAAGTCAGGCACCCTAACTCCACCGGAGAAAGCCGCGTTCCTGGTTCGCTTTAATGCCCTCGTGGAAGCGGGGTTAGTTTTCAACCCCGCAGCAGAGCCGGTACCGAAGCAGCGGGGACGAGTGAAGCAGTCCACTGGACGCAACCTCGCCCTTCGATGTCAGAAGCACCGGGACAAGATGTTGCGCTTCCTCCACGAGGACGATGTCCCGTTCGACAATAATCAAGCTGAGCGAGACATTCGGATGGTGTGTGTGAAGCGCAAGATCTCGGGTGGCTTTCGTTCTGCTGCGGGAGGGAAGAACTTCTGTCGCATCCGCAGTTATCTCTCTACACTTCAGAAGCAAGAACTCTCAATTTACAAGGGTTTGATAGGCATTTTCCAGAATAACATCATTCTTCCTCGACTTCGGTTCTCATGCTGATCTATTACAAGGTATGAAACCACGTCTATGTAGGTATTTCTCCTCAGTGAAAATAGGAGATGCGGACCTCATAATTGAGGAGCTTGTTTTCACGGGCAATGAAGAATACTGGATATTTCTGCGATGGCTTAATTCAACAGATATGAGCTCAGATTCCTCTTCGCTAAATCATCTTATAAGTATTTTTGAACGCGGAGAAGTAAGGGTCTTTTCCAACAACTCCGGCGAAAGTGTCAGGAGAGTAGGAGAGGACTACCTATTCAGAACGAGCGAATTTGATGAACAAGGAGAATTACTAATGTCTGAAAGCACTGTTCTAGAATTTCTCCACAATGCACTCGCCTTGATAGTGAGGTACGAGCGCAATGAGGGGACCATCTTGGAGTTAGAGGCCGTACCCGACACAGATAGCTTGTATGGCTATACCAAATACGAATTTATTCCACACTGATGTTAAACTTAGCCATTTTCGCTTGATTTCCAGTCTTCCGTCTGATCAAGGATTTAATATGAATGGCATATTCAAGAGCGAAGTAGTTCAAATTATTGATACTCTCAGAAGAGTTAAATGGTCATACAGATTTTCTAATCTAGATGATCAGATGTCTGCCGCAGGCGGTATAGCTAGCGTTCCAATAATAGCTTTTAGGCTTTATGATGATGACGTTGAATTTCTAAGGAAACTCCGTTGGGTTGTTCGAAATTTTCAAGGGTATACAAGGTGGACATTGGAGGAAAACCTCACCAAGCCTAGTATTCCAATTATTACGATAATTGATTATGTATTATTCATAGAAAAGAGAGGGTCCAACATCTTAGACATAAAAGAGCAAGCACTATTTAGCAAACACAATCAAGAACTTATAATAAACTCTTATAATGACATATCTTATCTGACAAGGCTGATATCTAAAGAAGCTGGATAGCTGCTTAATAAAAGCTTTTGACTCGTGCTGAGTAGTTACTTTTCCGGAACGACGTCCTTCTTCCTCACCTCTCGTTCTCGCGCTGAAATGCTACTTATGAATGAGTCACATCGCACCTTACTACTGGGTACAGTAAATCTATTATCCGTTATCCTATTACTTAACTTTATTGTTTTGGTATTGTATATATCTTATTTCGGATTTATGATGGATATTGATCCCAATCTAAGTATTAGTATCATGCTGGCTTCGTTCCTATTCCAAATCTTATTCCTAATTATAAATATGATTATAAGAAGCAAATCTTGGACTGTTTTTAACTTCGTGATTCTAACGTCATACATTATATTTTGGACGTACGTCGTCTTGAATTCAGCGAGAATGTGAGTAAATGAAAAAGAGACGATCTCGAGGATTATCTCTCATCGTATGTGGCCGTAAGCAAATATTGTTTACGGTATCCTTTTACCCGAACTCAACGATCTTGCAATATTGCCCATGCGACAGGACAGAATATTAAGATTGGACATGCAATTATTAACAGCCAAAACCAGTAGCGCCTCGGTATGATGTAAGTAGCAATAACGCCAAAGAATATAAGAAGAGCGATTAGTAGTAAGGAAAAAATAAAATAGCCGGGCATTTCTCCTCAGTTATCATTACAAGGTCGTAAATACTGTGTTGGGCAACTCTTGCGCTGAATAGTTGCCGTTGCTCATTCTAAAGACTACTCAATCAGTTTATTTTTGTCGGTGCAGGCATATTGACTCTTCTATGACATCATAGCACAGCGTATTCTTATCAACGGCAAAAAGAACAAACCTGTCTTTGACTTGCCAAGTGCCTAAGCTTAGCTCTATGTCTAGATTAATCGTAGACTGTTTTCCATAATCATCTTTGTAGCAGTCGGCGCAGAAAACCCAATTTGCCTTTTGAGAATGACTCCTTTCTTCTCCTTGAAGAGCATAATCTACTGTTCCATCAACATTGAAAGTGATAGTTTCACTCATAGGCCTATCGAAGCTATCGTATTTACTTGAGCTAGATACAAACCCGCTAATGAAGGTACCAGGAACATCAGACTGTTTCATTGGCCCGCTAGCCTTGGTACATGAATACATACCTACGGTAAGGACTGTTATCAAGCAACACATTAGTCTTGTCACGCGCTTTTCTCTCTTCGGCGTCCACGGCTTGTCCTGGCTTGGAGATTGATTCGAGGTTGGGCTGTTCACCCCCAGACGCGCTCTGATTTCCAGTAGCTTAGCGAGCATTTTAGCCACCTAAGTTTCAAATTTGTTGCAGTTCGGGCAGGCGTCGTCGGAGATGCCCCTACTCTACTTGCTCTCCCAAGTTCAGGCCCCCCGCTAAGCAGCCCCGTGCCGAAAAGAGATCACGGACGCTCAATGGCAACGCCCTGCGCCGCTCCTGCCGCCGATGACAGGCCGGTAGAACCGCGTCCTGCTGAGCAGAAGTGGCAAGTGAAGGAGAGCAGGATGTTCACCAGTCCGCGACGGCTTTCTTTGCCCGGTTCACCCCCACTCGAACGTAGCCTCGCGTGGTGTCGACGCTGGCATGTCCCAACACCTCCGCGACAGCCGTGAAGTCGCCAAGGGTGTCATACAGACGTGAACCCATGAACTTGCGTATGGCGTGAAAGCCCCGGAAGTCGTTGCTGCCGTCCTCACGCTGGAATAAGGGCTTGACATGGTAGGCCGCCCCTCGCCAGGTCCGGTATGGGAAGAGCTGGTCACCCACGTGCCGCTTGGATCTCGGCAAGGCCTGGAAGCGGATGAGGGCTGCAGCGAGACGCGGTGAGACCGGTACTTCGCGCGATTTGCGCCCCTTGCCGGACCGGACCACCAACCGGGCATCATCCTCGTCCAGGTGGACGTCACGCCATCCGAGGGACAACGCCTCATCGATCCGCAACCCCGTGTGGGCCAGGAGGAGCAGCAGCGCCCACACTTCCAGGTGGCGCGCCGCACGTTTCGGATCACGGCCCACCTGGTCGCGCGCTTTCTCCAGGACGTCCTCCATCCGTCGCCTCGGGTACGGTGCATTCTTCTCCAGCGGGTGCCGGCGGTCTTTGGGCACGCGAAGTCCTTCGAAGGGAACGGCCTTTGTCGCGTCGACCTCGCGCAGGGCGGCGTAGAGGGTACGCCCCGCGGCGGCGCGGGCCTGGACAGTGGCGATGCTTTTGCCAGAAGCGAGCAGGGTGTTGACATACCCCTGCACGTCCTCGCGTTCCGGGGACAGGACATTCCAGGCGTGCTCAGCCATGAAGGCAACCAGCTGCCTGGTGCCTGTGCGGTAACTCAGCTGGGTATGTGGACTGACGAGCAGCCCAGCTTGAGCGTGCTGGGTGAGGTACCACTCGACGATCTCCCACAACACTTCTGCATCTTTTTCGGCGCAGGCCTTCACGGCCCGGCGTCGCCGCTCGTCACGGTGGAGGTTGGACCAGCTGCTGGTCCGGTGGTGGAGGTCTGCGTTGTACTGCGCGAGCGTCATGGCCTGTCCTCCATCTTGCTGTGATTTTATCAATAAGGGCACTTATTGGTAAACCTCCCCAAGGCTTGACCATCCCCCAGAAACTCGCCAGATCGTGACCTCTCCCGAGGTTGACAGGAAGCGGGGCACCTTTCCCGAACCTTCTTTTGTCCCACAGCAGAAGGAGAATGGTCTTCTTTGCCATGGCCGAAAACAAGGTAGGCAAAACGCCGTCCCAGACGCGGCAAAAATCACTTGCTCACAGGAAGGCCAGGAAGGGGCCTCCAGCAGGTTCTGAGGGGTAAAGGAGGGGGATGTGGTGAAGCGGTCAATGGGAGGCATGCGACGTAATGGGTGCGGGGAATGACACGCTTGCAGATGTGGAGTCAGGAGGCACGCTCAGGGTGGGGTTCGAATTCACGGCCCCAGCCCAGGTGAGGGCGCGGTACAGGGCGCGAACACCGTAGAGGGCAAGTCCGGACGCTGCCCAGCGCCGGCTGTCCAGGTGGTGCACTTTGGCAAGCGCCGGCTTTGCGGGCGCTGATGTTCTGCAGCAACAAGAGCCGCCTTCCCGAACTCCAGGTGCAGCTCGCCAAGACCACCCCCTCCCGGATTCCCAGAGAGTTGTTCACCCGCCTCACTGACGCTGAGATTCAGCAGGCCGTGGACGCCGCGCGGCAGGACATGCCGCTGGATACCAAGGGGCGTGGCTTCGAAGTGCTCACGCAGCTGGGCCTCGACCGCCTGATCGGTGAGACGCTGACCCTGGAAATGATCACGGGACAGGCGCCGGTCAGCAGCACCCAGTCCCCGAATCAACCGACGGCTCAAATTGTGGAACCGCCCCCGCCAGTCTCCATCGAGGTGGATAGCCGGTGGGCGCACAAGCACCACGGGGACCGCGTCGTCACGGTCGTCGCGTTCGACGGTCCGGAGGTCGAACTGCACACCGGTGAGAAGCTCGCGTCGTTCCTGCTGATGAAGGATTACCGGCGGGTCCACTGATGCAGGACCGCCCTCCCCTTCATGGATCCGTTTTCGCGTCCAGCACGGCACACTGAGGGCGAGATGGCGGACGCGAACAACATTCAGTGGATCAAGGCGGGGTCTGTGGCCGCCTGGGTGACCTCACCGGACGATCCAGACCCCACGCCGGCCGCGCGCCCATTGACGCTCTGGACAGTTCCAGAGGGAAATCTGAGAATGGCGTTGCACGAGGACATCCTGTACGTTTCCCCGATGGATTCGGGAGCGGAGATCATGGACGCGGACCGCCGTGCAGCGCGTGCTTTTGGGTATTACGGCCCTCTCCCAGTTCAGGCGCCGACCTGAACCCCAACCCCGCCCAGGCCCGCTGGAGCGGGCCTGGCAGGAGCACATCACATGGGCAAGAAACGCGACATCCCCACCTACAAGGACACCCACCCCGCAGACCTCGCCAGCGCCAGGCAGCTGGAGGCTGAAGGCCTCAAACCTGCACAAGACCAGCTCCCCGCCGCCCTCTTCAAATACAAGGGCAAGAACCTGGAAGGCACCTGTGCCCTCTACGAGCGCTCCGAGTGCGTCCCAGTCGAGCAGAAGTCCGAGGCCTCGTGATCCCAGCTCTTCCGCACTCCGCCACTCTCACCTTCACGGGCTGGGCCATTCCGTACGAGCACGGCGTGCGTGTGAACGGTGTCCGCGTCCGTACCAACTGGAAGCCCGGGCACCCAGAGCGCGTGACCGTCACCAGCTACCCGCGCACCAACCCAGACGGTACGCTCGCCGCCCTAATGACCCGGAAAGGGGCCTTCCGGTCAGCAAGAACCCCGAACGGCAGCCGCTTCACGGTGACCGGCAGGCTCATCAAGCTCGACCGGGGCGAAGGGTTCATCCGTGTGGAGGTCTGCCCGGCTGTGGCGAACACGGCGCCGTTCGTGGTGGCGATGCAGGCGAGCAGCGAGGTTCTGAGACTGGACGCCAGTGCCTTGTAGGTGCAGGTGACCGGGCGACTCCTGAAGGTTGGGAAGGGCATCCTGCTGGCCGAGCATGTCGCCGTGGTGCACGCGCCTGTGCCCGAGAAGTGGCAGGAGTGGAAGCCGAAGCGCTGGACGCTCTCAAAACCGGCGAAGAAGCCTCTCTCCCAGGAGGAATCCCTGGAGCGGGTGACGATCTGATGTCCAGGCTCCCGACGTTTGACAAGGTCTTTTGAGCACAAGGTTATATCTCAAAAAACAGGACGAGCGGCCTTAGAGAAGCCTCCATACGTATACGTATCGAGAATTTCTGTGGCAGGCGTCTCGGGCGCAGCGATGGGCCACCCCAGCAAAGTCAGGACAGTCGTCGCTTGTTCCTGACATTCACCAATATTTGCTTGAAGATCAAGCTCCGTAAGGCCTTCAAGTCTATTTTGCAAATCAGCGATCAACGTTATGACTTTGTCTATACGGTCTCTGGGTGAAAGACTAAGGAGCGTAAACTCTGGATCATGTTCCCACAACTCTGGCAAAAAAGTGACTTCTCGCAAGTATAACAGCATCAACTCCATCGGATCATCACACTCGATGAGATAGCCATTATCCAGTGTGGTGCGGCCGTCAAAAGTGTATGGGAGGTAATTCCTTCGCTCGGACGCTGTTAACGCAAGAAACTGAAGAGAAATTTTGAGATAGGGCGTGTTCCACTGGGACTTCGAAAAGTCAGGAAGATCGGGAAAGGTCATATTCCTAAAGCCTCTTATGTTCGCTGTAATTCGCCCTATTCTACCTGCTCAGCCAAATCCAGGCTCCCCGTGGGTCGTTACCTTGACGGTCAGGACTTTCTGACCATGCGTGTCGTACCTCTTCGGGACGGTGTGGTGGAACACCACCTCCAGCCTCTCGGTTAAAGCCGAGCGTTTCCCCCCGCCCGCACCGGCCACCCGCGCCGAGGCGGGCTTCTTCTTGGAGGTCCCGGCATGCCCCACCTGCCTGTACACCGCAAGGTTCCCGCTCACCTCGCCACGAAGACGCGCCTGAAAGAAGCCGGGCTGGTTCCCACCGGTGACCCAGTGGCGATCTTCCGGTACCAGGCGGGTGGGAGTGGCGCAGCGCCAACCTGTAGCTCGAGACGCCAAGCAAGCCGAGGCCGAGCGCAAGCCACAGCCAGGAACCACTGCTTTGAGGCCCTGACCATGCCCTCCAGCATCCGCGCCGTCCTGACCTGCACGCGCGGCCACCAGGCTGAGCCGCAGTTCTGGACCTCGGGGTTTCCCCGCCCTCGCCCACCGACCAGCGTTGCCCTGGACCTCATCGCGTCCGCCCTCGGGTGGGTGGGCGAGGCTTGCCCACATTGCCGGAAAGGAGCTTTCCCCGTGTCTGACCCGCCCCCGTCCTACGAGCAGTTCACCACCTGGATCGCCGATATGGACCGCACCAAGGAGTACGGCGTGGGTCAGATGACCACCGCCTCTGGCGTGGAAAAGCACCATGCCCGTGAGTGCATCCGTCAGGCGGTGCGTGACGGCCTCCTCCGCAAATTCCAGGACCCTGGGTATTTCCCCGCCTACGCGCACGCGGCCTACCGCGCCGATGACGAGATCGGCACCCGCCTGCTCGAAGTCCTGCAGGCGCAACCAAAGACGGAATTCAACCGCCTCGCCCTTGCGGAACGCACGCCGGAACTGGGCCTGAACGCCTTTCAGCTCCGGATCTCCCTGGTGGACCTCGCGGCGGCCGGGAAGCTGTACGCGTACATCTACCTGGACGGCAACGACCCGAACGATCCCGAGCCGCCAGACGGACAGGACGAGTGGTTCAGCGCCACGCTCCCACGCCAGGGCGGACCCCCCTGGAGGTCACATGAGCCAGTACGTTCGTGCCCAGCACGGCCCCTCCGTGGAGCGGCCCTTCACCGTGATGGAAGGGCTGGTCGCCATCGTCGGCAATGAACTCAACTTCCCCCTGCCTCCCGGAGCAACCTGGCCGGGACTGGCAGCCCTTCCCGGGAGGATGGCCGAGCGCGTGCAGCTGGTAGGCACGTACATCGTGCCGGGGACGCGCATCACGCCGCATGTCACGCCCCGGGATCTGGAGAGTGGGGTCGCGTACGTGCACGGCCTGCTGCTCCTGCTGTCGCAGGGCCTTGAGCGCCTGGCCGTGCTCGAGCGTACGGTCCACCCCAGGTCCCTCAATCAGACAGTGGCGGGAGCGATGGTCGGGACCGTCCGCGAGCGGCTCGCGAAGTGGTTGTCGGACCGGTACGCCCTCTCCCGGAAGTCGACATGAGGGCCGCGCTCCTCGCCCTGCTGCTGCTCTCCTCCACCGCGAGTGCCCTTCAAGGCCTCGCGGTGACCTTTTATCGGCCCCGCGCCAGCGCACTGGGCGCATGCGAGACGAGGCTTCCAGGCCACTTCGCTGTCCGTTGGGAGCTCAAGCGGTCTCTCCCGTGTGGCACGCGCGTGCAGGTCATCCTGCGCGACCGCAAGGGTGGGAAGAAGATCTTCGTCGCCACAGTCTCGGACCTGCTCGGCCCCGCCGCCCGTCACGCAACCGACATCAAGGTCAATCACTCTGCCCTCCTCTACGGCTGCACGACGGCCACGCTGCGGGTGCTCTCGAAACCGAGGTCCTGATGAAAAAGACCCGGCTGGCGCCGCTGTACGTTTCCAGGAAGCAGCCGTGCTGCCGCTGCTGATCGTCTCTGGCCTGCTCTTCGCCTTCCTGGTGGTTGCTCAGGCGCGGGGGGGAACACGCTCGGGGAGGGAGACCCAGTGGGACGATCCAGTGCTGCCCGGATACGAACAGGTGCATGTCCGTGCCTGGTTTGGGGTAGACGACGTGGACTTCCCTCCTCCCTGCCGGTTGTGCGGCATGCGCGGTGGCCACTGGTCTGGTTGCCTCAGTAAGGCCTGCTTGATTCCCTCCCATTCGCCACCAATCCGCAATACCACCGGCCCCTGCCCCACGCGGGGGCTAGGAGGCCCTTTCCCGAGGTCCGTATGCCCGTAGATCCTCGCATCGCTGAGATCCTCCGTCAGCGCGCCGAGCAGGGCGTCACCATCACCAAGACCGAGACGCCCACCCTGCGTCCTCAGTCGGCGCCCACACCCACCGTCAAGCCCGAGAGCACTGCCTCCGCTCTACCTCCCCTCCAAATGCCGTCTCTGAATCCTCCGCCATCTGTCGAGACGCCCATGGACGACGGCGAGCTCTCGGCACTGCTGGACGGCGTGCTGCCTCACATCGACGCCCTGGTCCGGAAGGCGATCAACGATGTGCGTGCGGACGGGCGGCTGAGCATGGCTGAAGCCTTGGCGCTCGCTCCCGAGGTGCGCAACATCATCTCGTTGGTCATCGGCCAGATGCTCCCGCAGATCAAGGGCACGTCTGCCCGCGAGCTGGTGATCCTGGTGCTGGCCGTGCTGCTGCGCCAGTACATCAGCCCGTACCTGCCCGCCCTCGTACGGCCTTACCTCACGGCTCAGACGCTGCGTGTGCTGGTACGCGGCCTGGAAGCGGCGTACATCAGCTGGATCAAGCCCCGGTTGCAGAACTGAGGCACGGACGATTCGCACCAAGCTTTGCCCTTTTTCGGTGGTGGTTCAGTCAACTGGACGAAAGAGGCAGGGGTTCTACCGCGTAACCGACTAGAAAACGCAGTGACAAAAGAGTTTGCTTTCCCAGATTAAGCTGGTATTAAGATGAGGTTCCTACTTACTTTTCTTCGCCTGGATAGCTCTTCTCTGCTCTTTTCAACGTCTGCACAGCAGGATTAATGAGTAAGATGAGCAACATACTCTTGATCCATGATCAGCCCACCGAGGTCCTCCACTTATGCCTCATGTTCGAGGCACTTGACTTTCCAGCCGTCTTAAACGTCGTTGCGACCCCAATGGAAGCCCTAAACCTCCTGAAGCACGACGGCTGTGGGTGGAAGTCCCCTCAACCTGACCTGGTATTGGTCCACCTCGGCTTATCCAAAGGAGTGGGTGAAGGACTGTTGGACCTGCTCCTACAGAACTTCCCCCACCTCCTGATCGGCGCGGTCATACCGTATGGAATGAGCATGCAGAACACCCGAGGACAGCTGCATCTTTCTGCCCCAGTCACTCAGAAGGATCTACAGGGCTTCCTTACGGTGTTGCAAGGGCAGCAACAGTTGGGTGCCTAAAAAACTGGCTTGATGTGTTAGATTGTGCAGTGAGCTACACTCACCTGTAGCCCAGAGTGAGGTGCATCGGCACTTCGCTCTACTTTTTTGGCTCTCTTTGCTGATATCACGGAAGAGCGGGGAGCCGTTGTGTTTCGGCATTTCGGGAAGTCCGGTGACAATGCGTTCAGTCCAAAAGATTAACTTGGAATGAAGATGCTGTCCTTCTCTCCTTCCGACACACTGCCTCTCGTGTCGTTCCTCATGCCAGGCGGGGAACCGACCTTACGCAACTGGCAGTTCAGCGGCGTCTTCGGGGCCAGCTTCAGCCCAAACGCTCTGCCTACCCTCCGGGGCGGTCATCATGCCACCCTCGCGCTCATGTACGCTTCCCTCGATGCCCTTGAAGGCCACTGGGACCGTTACCGCGTCGAACCCACAGCCTCCCTGCTCCCTGGTCAGGCACTGCAGTCCCGCAAGAAGCCTCTGCCAGAAGATCTGCACGTTGCTGCCCTGATCGCTGATTTCCACCGGGTCCGCCCCGCAGCGATTTCCCCTTTGATTGACGGTCGCCACCGTGTCGCGCATCGTCACCGCCTCGGCCTGAGCCGCACCGTTGTGTATCAGGCGGATCAGCCCTGGTTGAAGTTCACCTCAGACCAAATAACGCGAACGGGGGAAGGGTTTGATCTGACGGTCATGATGGCCTGCATGCGTCCGCACGTGGAAGAGGCATATGAACGGTTGGCCACGTGGAACCTCACAGGCTTTCCTTACCCTACGGTTTTTCTCCCAGGCCTCATGGACGGAGCGGAGTGGGCCATTCGTAGCGACCGCGGACACCTATGCGATCTGTTCGGTTGGATTGAGGAGGACACGCAGGTAAGTTCGCCAGGGGGGCAGCGGGTACATCAGGTACGCACGGCAGATGGCCCAGTGACGCTCTACGCGACGGCTCCCAAACTCGATGGGGCGCTGGCGTACGCAGCGCGTGAGCGTCAGGGGTTTCAACTGGCGGATACAGCAGCGCTCACCTTGACTTTGCAGGAGCAGGACAAGACACCGAAACCGGAGGATGCTGTGCCTGCGATCACCCACCTGCACACGTCGGCAGGCTGGCAGACGGTGGTGTTGACGGGCTGTGAGACCATCCGGACGCGATTGGCGCAGGGGAAGAGGGAGACGCTGGTGTATGTGCAGGCGGATCCAAGGCCAATCACGTTCACGCCGGAGGAAGCGCGGGTGTGGTCGAGTGTGCGGCGGTTGCCTCACCGGTTTGTCCAGACGGCGTGGATAAGGCACCGGAAGTTGCGGAGCATGGGACGCCTGCTGTATCCCACGCCGAAGCAAACTTGGACTTAGGCGGCCTCCCCACCATCTCGCCCCTTCCCCTTCCTGCGCTGACTTCGACCAGTTGTGGGAGGGGACATTCGAAAATCGTTAAAGTTATGCGGATGGCACTGTACCCTATTGATCCCGGCTGAAGTTGCGGACGTTAGAATGGGTGAATGACGGACCGTTGGCTGCCCTCGCGCCTGACGCGAGCTCAACTTGAAGAACGTCGACTGCACTTCCTCAAGCTGCTCGAAACTGGGCAATACAGCAGCAAGGAACTCGCGGAGCTTCTGGGTGTCTCCATGAGTACTCTGCGCACCTGGAGGCACCTCCTGCGGCACCAGGGTCCAGGTGCACTGCAGGCCACCATCACCACGGGGAGAGTGCCAGCACTCTCCGGAGAGCAGCGAGAGACCCTGAAGCGACTGCTCAACGAAGGCGCACAGGTGCATGGCTTCCCCGACGCGAGCTGGACGACCCCGCGCGTCCGGGAGGTCATCGGTCGTCACTTCGACATCTGGCATCATCGCGACCACGTGCGGAGAATCCTGCACCAGTTGGGCTTCTCCCGCCAGAAGCCCGATCAACGCGCGCTGGAACAGAATCCCGAAGCGGTGGCCACCTGGATTCAGACCGTCCTGCCCGAGATCAAAAAAAGTAACGGCGGGAGCGACCCTGGTCTTCCTGGATGAGGTGGGGTTCAGCCTGAAAGGCACGGTGAAGCACACCTGGGCGCTGCGCGGCCACACGCCCGTGGTGTATGGCAAAGCCAGCTGGGACAAGGTGTCGACTATCGGTGCACTCACCACTGCCGGCCAGTTCCTGCAACACACGCAACACGGCGCGTTCAAGAGTCCGGACGTGATTCGCTTCCTGCAGCACGTGTTGACGCATGTCCCAGGAGAGGTCGTGGTCGTCCTCGACAACGCCGGCATCCACAAATCGAAGGCCGTCACGGCCTTCGCAACAGGTGAAGCACGGCTGTCTCTGCAATATCTCCCGCCGTACGCTCCGGAACTCAATCCCATTGAACTGGTGTGGGCCTACATCAAGCGGAACGTCCTGGGGAACTTCTGTGCACAGACATTGAAGGAATTGAAGGCGCGCCTCAAGGTCGGATGGGCGCGCGTCCGGTATGTCCGACTCCCCGCTCGCCTCCTCCACAGCTACCTTCCGTCCTAAACTTCAGCCGAGATCAATAAGGGAAGACTTCGGATCATTGACCATCTGATTGTCGTCATGCCGGATGAACCCGTTCGCCTGAGAGACTGGCTGACCCTCTTGCCCGAGGATGTGAACCACAACAGTGCAAGGGGTGAAGCCCGGTACCTGGTCACGGATGGCTTGACGACCCTGAGCACGAGTATGTTAAGGGCGTACCAGATCACGGAGCAGGGCAAGCAACGAGGGGCTGAGGTGCGCGCTTTACTGGGGGAAGAGGAGCTTTTATAGCTTGTCGTGTGCCTTCACCCCCACTCCTGTGCTTCGGCATGGACGGTGGGGGCTTTTTTGTTGTGGAGGCGAGAATCCAGCAGCACGCTCCCTCCCCCTCACGTAGCCTGAGGCCATGCCTGCCCGACACGCCCTGACCGCCCTCCTGCCCCTTCTGCTGGCCTCCGCCACGGCCCAGGTGTCCATCCCCGTCGCCAATGCCCACACGCCGGCCACCCTCGTGAACGCCCTGGCCGTCAAGCGGAACTGGACCGTAGAGCAGAGTGAGTTCTGCAAGGCTCGCGCTGCCGCGAATGCTGCCATTGCCTACCCGAAGAAGGCGAACTCGAAGTTCAAGTTCATCACCACCTACGCTTTCCGAGCATCGAGCGATGCCAAGGGGGAGCGCTCGCTCCTCGACTTTTACGGCACGGACTTTCAAACACCGTTCCCCTGGCAGGACGGGCAGTGGCTCAGCCGGCAGTACAGCTACGACGCACTACCGTAGTATGCGTTTGTGCTGGAGATGCAGGACCGACCAAAGGACCCAAGCCGTTCGGGCACAGTGGCAAGCGCGTGTATGACGGTGTTCGGCATCCGCTGACCTCAAACTCTTGCCCCCTCCCTGCCCTGGCTTCAGCCGGTGGCGGGGAGGGGGCATTTGAAAATCGTTAAAGTTGTGCGGATGTTGACGCGCCCCAAGGAAAGAATTCGGATCATTGACTATGGCCTGGCCCTCGGGCGGGGGCACCAGCACCACGGTTCCGCGCAAGGGCTGATAGCCGTCGGGTAGACCGATCAGACGTGAGGCGGGCAGATTGACCGGGCAGCCGTGCGCGACGGTGTGCCGCTAGTCAATGGCAAGAGTGCCGACGCGCCGGTGGTGCTGATCTTCGCCGTGGCGTTTGACCAGTACGCCGTGTCACTGCTGTCCATCTGGGGCGACCGTTCGCACCAGCGTTCAAGGCGTGCGATGTTGCTGGACTGGAGACGCTGTACCGGGCGGTGGTGAAGAAGCGGTAGGTATCAGACAACTTCTGCTCTTCGCCTACCACAAATGGTGGCGGAATGTCGCTCACATCTGCTTGATGGCAGAGTCCCCGAGATCTATAGTCCTTCTATGAAAAAATTCATACGTAGGGCCGTTGCTCTTGCATTCGTTGCCACAACCATGACTGCTGTTTCTGGAATGGCCTATGCTAATGATTGTGGTAGTAGCCCAATCTCTATATTCTGCAACGCTGGCGGGGGTCAGCCAGGTGGCTCGGGTTGCCCCAAAGGCGCCATCTGTCACCAACAGTAACGAACAACCCTTTAGAGTAGCTCCTTGACCTGTCGTGTTTAGGAGCTACTTTGTTAATTATCACCCCTTATTCCAAAATATTACTGGTCGTCATAGAACCTTGGTATTTGTTGCTATATCTACAGGAGATAGGATATTTCTCAAATCCTCTTCAAATATAAGCTTGTATTGTATTATCATCTGTCGATGGGGAAAATTATCTGTAGGTTTCTTGCTCTGGCTTTTGTTGTCGTGAGCTTGGGTGCTTCTGCAACGCCTTGGCCTTTCCCTGGGTGTGATGATGGCTTTTGCTCTATCCCGCCATCTTCAGGTGGTGGCTGTCCTAAGGGAGCTGTTTGCCATCAGCAGTAATAATGTGTTCCTAAGGGTAATTCCTTGATATACCTCGGCGTAGAGGAGATCTCCCTGCTACGCAAAGATATTGCCAGGAATTCCTTATTCCATTGTCTCATATGGGGGATTGGATATGAATACCATTAGAAGGGTTGCGGTTATGTTGGTCGCCTTCTGTTTCATTGGTTGGACATCCATTTCGTACGCCGGTAGTTGCGGTTTAAACAATTACGCCTGTGATTGTGGGAATATGTGTGGGGGCGGAGGGGGCAGTGGCGGCGGCAGTTGGGGCCCAGGGGGTGGGGGCTGCTCCCCTGGTGCTCTTTGCCAGCAGCAGTAAAGAAGTACTTCTCTTGCTACATCCTCTGAGAATCAGGATGTCTGTTTTTGGCCCCACCTTGCACCACGGCGCATGGGGCCTTTTTCATTTACCCTCTGCCCATGCGCCCTGCCGACCTGACTGCTGTCGAGATCGCTGACCAGCTGCACGCCGCGTATCAGGAGGACCGGCGTCTGGCCCCTGCTGGACCGGACAAGCACGAGCGCCTGGCCCTCGCGGACGACCTGGGCTGCCACGAGGAAGCCTGGCAGCACCGTGCTGGAGCTAGAAGAGGAGGGGTTTTGCTAAACGGGCTTGGGAGCGAGCTGGGCCTGGCGCCAGTACGCCAGGAAGGCGTCAATCTGCGCGATGAACCCATCAAAATCCGTTGCCTTCACAAAGTACGAACTGGCATGTAGGGTGTACGCCATGTCCACGTCACCCTTGTTGCTGGACGTGGAGAGCATCACCACCGGGAGCGTCACCAACTGCAGGTCGCGTTTGAGCTCCCGGAGAACGTCGAAACCATTCATCACGGGCATGTTGATATCCAGCAGGATCACCTCCGCCTGAACCGTTCCGCGCCGTAAGGCATGCAGCGCTTCTCGGCCATTGGTGTAGCAGGTCAGCGTGCACTCCGGGCAGAGTTCCCCGAACGCTTCCTGGGCCAGGTGGTGATCGGCGACGTTGTCATCAATCAGCAGGAAATGTTGCGGGAGAGTCACTCGACAAGATTAAGGCTTTATTAGAAGTATATTTATCCCCTAAGTTGCGTTTTAATTCAATGCGCTTTTTGTGTTTCGACAGGAGCGCTGAGGGCTTTTCTCGTTGAGGGCATGAACGCGCCCCTAACTTCCCTGCCCTACCCTTAACGCTTTCCGTCGGCGCCTGGCCTCATATATCCGCGCCCTGGCCAGTTCAGTCAGCGACCCAGGCTCGTCTACTTCCGCACCTACACTCGCCCCAATCTGGCCAAGACAGCCCTGCTCCACGATCAGCACGGCCACATCCACCACCTCGTCCACGTCACCTGACGTCCACGCCCCAGGCAGCGGCAACACGAACTCGTCACCCCCAAGGCGGTACACCTCCCCCTGCCCCCGCAATTCCGCTTTTAAGACACCGTGAAACCCGTTCCCGCCCCCTGGGACTGCTCCAGGTCCTCGTCGAACGCCCGTCGGTTGAACACCCCTGTCAACGCATCCTGACGTCCGGTCTGTGCAGCAGCCTCCACTCCAGCCTCTGCAAGGAAGGCCGCCCGCACGCTTCACCCCGTCGCTTCCAGCAGGGTACGGTCACTGCCTCGCCAGGGAATTTCCCGCTCCTGATCCACGCGCAGGGTGAGCAGCAGGAAGGTCTTTCTCCGCCAGTGTTTCAAGCCTCAAGGCGGTGCACTACTACGGGCTTGATGGTCTTACGGGCGCTTGGAATACTTGGCCGAGTTTCGGCACACTCAATCCTGGCCTCGACCTGATCATGCAAAACGGCCGAGTGTACATGGTGAACTGAGGACAGACGTTCTTTCAACACGATCTGGAGGTGCGCCAGGGCGCCCTGTTGGCACTTTGTGGAATTCAGGGAAAAGCCCTGTGGCACTTTGTGGAGCTCGGCGGAAAGCCGTGTGGCACTTTGTGGGACTCGCCTGTGGCACTTTGTGGAGCTCGGCGGAAAGCCGTGTGGCACTTTGTGGGACTCGCCTGTGGCACTTTGTGGAATAAGCCCTCTGTAGGGCGCTCCATTCCTGTGGCACTTTGTGGAGTTCTGAGCGGGTGACGGGGTTCCCCCTGTGGCACTTTGTGGAGCTCGGCGGAAAGCCGTGTGGCACTTTGTGGGACTCGCCTGTGGCACTTTGTGGAGTTCTGAGCGGGTGACGGGGTTCCTCCCTGTGGCACTTTGTGGAGCTCGGCGGAAAGCCGTGTGGCACTTTGTGGGACTCGCCTGTGGCACTTTGTGGAGTTTGGTCTATGGAATCCCTTCTAGACAGTGTTTTCAGATGGTCTATGATGTTGATCATTCATTATTTTTATTTCTTTTAAAAACATGATCTTCAATCAGGAGGCCGAAGAGTTCCAGCCGGATGTGTAAACTTTAGGTATGGCAGGCAAGGACCAGAGCTTGAGCGTACGTCACGATGAGCGCAATCTCGCTCGACTCAATCTGGTCCTCGCTCCCAACCGTACGGAGTTGTACGAGTGGTCGAAGGACATCCAGCTCGACTCGCTTGGTCTGATCCGAGTCACCTGTACTGCGCCCCGCAACAGCCAGGTCCCCCACGGTCTCGACAACGATATTCTCCTGGGGTTGGTGAGCGCTGCTGTGGTCCAGGGCCTTCCCGCAGACGATACAGTGCGCCTTTCTATTCGTGAATTGCTGCGCCTCAGCGGTATCGACGCGAGTGCACGGGCCTATAAGAATCTCAAAGAATCGCTCTACCGCCTGCAGCACACCGCTTATAACATCGTGGACAGCTGGTATGACGGGAAGCAGCACAGGTGGCGTACCCTGTCGTTTAGCTTGATCGTCAAGCATTGGAGCGAAGACAATTCTATCGACATTGAGCAAGTCGGGCAGTGGCGAGCCCAGACGCTCATCGCCATCAAGTTGGATGACGGCCTTATGGCCAATATTCGTGCTGGGCACATCCGGCCTCTGGATCTGGAACTTCTCTCAAAGCTGACTCAGCCCTTGACGCGGACCCTCTTCCGCACGCTGTCCTTTCAGCGCGAAACGGGAGATTCCGGAAAGCAGCCGGTGATGGCTTACTCCGTGCCACTTTCCATTTGGGCCACCCATCTGGGCCTTTACGGCATGCGTAACGACACCATTTTGAGGGCCCTGGCTCCAGCCCACGAGGAATTGAAGGAGGCCGGGTTTCTCTCCGACGTGACCTATCAAGGAAGAGGAAAAGACCGGTACGTCCACTACACCTTCCGTTCCCGCGAGACGCTGTCCGCCAATCCACAAGCGGTAGCTCTTCTGGTTCAGTATGGGATCAGTGGTGGACGGGCCTTGGGACTGGCCCAAACCTATAGGCTGGAGGCAGTTCGAATGGCGGTGAGCCGCTTCGACGCCCTGCTCCAATCCGAGTACCGACACCGCATCCGCAACCGCCCGGGTATTCTCACGGACATTCTCGAAAACCCAGAAAAGTACGACACGATTCTGGCCACTCAACCAGAAGGCCAGGCAACAAAGCCTCATCAGGAGCGGCCCCATTCGGAAGCCCCAGTTGAGCAACCTTCAAAGCGGCAGGAGAGTGCAGTCCACATCATCTTGCTGGGTCAATTTGATAATTCGCCGAAACGGCGTGAACTGCGGGACCGGGCTGCACGACTGTATATCGAGGGGCACCTGCAGGTCTTTGACCTGACTCAACTTCTTCACAAGGGTACCCAGGAGGCTGAAGAGCTCATCAACAATTGGGAGCAACTGATCAGAGGCCAGAGTGAGTAAGGGAGCAGTCCGGGTACACCGAGGGTAATCACTTCAACTTTGATTTTCACCAATGAGGTCAATCATTGGTGAAATCGAGGTAACTGCTCAGCAGCTCAGTGGAGGGGGAAGTTCAGGGGTGTTGCGGCTGGAGAAGCTCAAATCCCGAGCGCGTTGCTTCGAGCGGCTGGTGGGACTGAATCCCGCTGAGTTCGACCAGCTCCTGATCGAGTTGGAGCCGTTGTGGAAGCAGGCCCACCGCCGCTCCCTGCTGCGCGCCGGACGGGTCCGGCGCATTGGGGCAGGCAACACCTTCAAGCTCGACCTGAGCCAACGGCTCCTGGTCGCGCTGCTCTACCTGCGCCAGTACTTCACAATGCACGTCCTGGGCATCTTGTTTGACCTCGACGCGGCGAACGTGTGCCGGAACATCCACGGCTTGCTGCCGGTGTTGGAGCAGGCCTTGCCTGCTCCCCTACGTCCCCGGACGCTCCAGGCCCAGCCCGACGAAGCTCCCGGCAAAGAGGCCAAGAAGCCCCGGAAGATTCGCTCACTGGACGAGTTTCTGGAGGTGTTCCCCGAGTTGACCGAGAACGGAGCAGCCCCGAGGCCAGCCAAAGGTCAAGAAGGGTCAGAGGCCGGGGAAGAAGGCCGTGGGGCGACCCAAGGACAAGAGGCGTTTCTACAGCGTTAAGCAGGGCAATCACACCCTGAAGACCCAGGTGACGGTGACGCCTGAGGGGCAGATTGTCCACCTCAGTGCGACCGCTGGCGGCCCTGCGCACGACATGAAGGTGCTGCGGTGTTCCCGGCTGATGACCCGCCTCCCCCGCCACGTCCGGGTGTGGGGGGACCGCGGCTATACCGGTATGGAGAAGGTCTACCCCGACCGGGAGACTGTTGTGCCCGCCAAACGCCCGAAGAAGGGCGAGTTGAGCCAAGAGCAGCGGGAGCTGAACCGGCTGATCTCCAAGGTGCGGATCACCGTGGAGAACGTCATCAATCGCATCATGAAATTTCGCGCCTGCAAGGCGTTCTTTCGGAACCAGCCCTCAAGGCACGGCCTGATCTGGGGCTGTGTCGCTGGTCTCGTCAACCTCCGCTGGCAACGCCGACTGCACCTCTCTACGGTCTGAGCCCATGGACAGGGCAGCGGGGCGACGGGTCACGTCGCCCCGCTGCCCCTTCA
This sequence comes from Deinococcus hopiensis KR-140, assembly GCF_900176165.1. Taxonomy (NCBI): domain Bacteria; kingdom Thermotogati; phylum Deinococcota; class Deinococci; order Deinococcales; family Deinococcaceae; genus Deinococcus; species Deinococcus hopiensis. The sequence continues at coordinate 208,570 of NZ_FWWU01000008.1, read as the reverse complement.
GCTACTGCGCAACAGCAACCGTGTGGGAAGTCAAGGGGTGCCGTGGCGTCTCGTGGATGGCACGGTGTGACAACGCCGGGTCAGACACGGGGCGCCACGGCACTTGAGAACGAACAATGGCATTCAGGATGACCAGCAACTTACGCATACACGCGACGAGCGCCACTTTTTTAGGTTTTCCCTGTGCAACCAGACGCTGAAAAACATCCCGAAGTACCGGGTTGACACGAATTCCGGTGACCGCCGCCATGTACAGTTTGGTCCTCACCTCCGCGCGTCCTCCCCAGATGCTGCGTCGCCCTCGGGATTTCCCGCTGTCTCGGTTGAACGGTGCCAATCCGACAAGGGCGCTCAGTTGTTTGCCAGAGACTTGGCCGAGCTCAGGTAACTGGGCAAGCAACGTCAACGTGACGACCTGACCCACACCGGGAACGCTCATCAGAAGGTCCCGCTGAGCACGCCACTGCAGATCGGTCTCCATCAGGGCCTTCAGTTCCTGATCCAGCTCACTCTGGCGTTTCTCCAGAGAGGTGATGTGTGCGTGCAGATCTGCACGCACCGCTTCCGCCCGTACGGAGTGAAGGCGGTTTCGTTCCATGACCAGCATGTCGACGACTTGTCGTCGACGGTCGACCAGGTCTCCCAGTGCACGAACCCGCTCCTCAGGTACCTTCCGAGCTGGAGGCCGGACCATCTCCGCAAACAAGGCCAAGAGCATGGCATCCAATTGATCTGTTTTGGCCAGTCGACCTGTTGCTTTGGCGAAGTCGCGAACTTGACGCGCATTGGCCACGACGACCCGAACACCTTGTTGGACCAACGCCAGGACCAGATCCCGCTCCAACCCACCCGTCGCTTCCAGCACAACCAAAGTCGGTTCGAGTGCTTTCAGGCGATCCGCAAGTCGTGCGACACCTGGAATCGAGTTCTCCTCAGCAAAAATTTCTCCAGTGGGACGAATCGCAACATCAAGGCGAGCTTTGCAAACATCGATACCGACGAAGATGCTCTCCACTTGAGTTCCCTCCCTCGGGGCATCCCAGCGCCGCCCTTCCTTGCCTATGCGAGCTCATCCTCACGCAACCGTTCGGGCGCTGAACTCGGGAGAAGCAAGACGGCGAGCTTTGCTGTTGCACGGCCTCGTGGCCGGGGTCTTCATCGGTCTACCGTCCTGCGCCCCGCCACGAACATACAAGGTCTTCAGGTGTAGAGGCTGGATATGGGAGCGGAGCAGGAAGAAATTGGGAGGAACGCAGCCCCTTGGCGATACGGCTCAAATTCCACGGTCCACGAGCGGTTCTGCGCCTGGGGAGAACATGAATACTTTCGCACAGCCTGGGCCCTCGTCCTCGAAGAGGACGACCAAGAGTTGGGGACCTTGTGGGCGGAGCAAGCCGCCAACGGGAGCATGATCAAAGCCCTGTTGGGAAAAAGGGGGACGCTGGTATCCCGCAAGCCACGGGCAGCAACCCCACTGGCCGAGGAAAAGCCGAGTGTACGCGCACACTGGCTTCTTTCGTAGCCAAAGTCGAGCTTAAAGGTGAGTGCCCTTCCCGCAGGTGAGAGCAAGCTGGTGCTGCCCCCTTTGAAGAGGGCCAGAGCGTGAGCGCGCCCCTGAATGTAACGGTGATTCGGCCCCAGGGCTGGGGGTTCTTGCCGCTGGTCTGGGGTGAACGCGGGAAGACAGTGGCACGACCGGTCGAGGTGCTCCCCCTGGCAGGGCTGGAGCCGACCGTGGTGGACCTCAAGAGCTTTTCCGCCCTGCAGGCTCTGCGCGGCAACCTCCAGGGCCAACATCAGGCCGGAACCAGGGGTTAGCGCGGGGCCGCATAACGCGTGCCGTAAATGACATTCGTGGCGAGGGTGTGCGCGTCAATCTCAACGACGAACATAGGTGAGGAGCGGCGTTCACCGGTCGGCGTAAACGCGATGGCTCCAGTCACGTTGCGGTTGGTGGGAGAGTTGACGCTCTGGACGGCACTGATCAGCTGGGCGCGGGTAGGCACCTTACGGAGGCTGTGGTAGCTGTTGGCAAGCGCGTTAAGCATCGTATTCATCGAGTCATACGTGAAAGCGGACCGAACGGCGGGGGGCGTGTTGTAGGCCTTCTGGAAGTCACTGATGTAGTTCTGCCCGTTAACGTAGTTCTGCACAGGCCCGAAGCCGGTGATAAAGCGTGTTCCACCCGCGTCCCCCTGTGCCAGGCGGACAAATTCAGGGGAGTCCAGGCCGTTGCCACCCATGAACGATGTCGTGACGCCCGCCGCGCGCAACGCCCGGATGAAGGGCCCGCCGCCGTCATACAGGCCTGCGTAGAACACCAGGTCAGGTTTGGCAGCCTTGATGCGCTCTACGAGTGCAGCCTGCGCTTTGACGTCGCCGACGTTCGCTGCCCCCAGTTGCGTGCTGATTCTGCGCTGTTTTAGTTCTGCCCCGAGGACGCCTGCGATGCCGTTGGCAAAGGTCTGGTTGTCGCTCACGATGAACACGGATTTCGCTTTGATTTCCCGCGCAATGTATGTAGCAGCGGTGTCTGCCTGAGCGCCGTCAGGGGAAGTCATGCGGAAGAAGAACGTCCACTTGTTCTTGGTCAGGTCGTCATTGGTGCTCGCAGGAGAGATGAACGGCAGGGGATTGGTGGACCTGGCGAGCATCTCGCCGACTTTCAGCGAAACGCCGGACTTGGTGGGCCCGATTACGCCCAGCAACAGGGGGTCCTTCATGGCATTTTCAACCTGCGCTGCGCCGGTTGTGGCGTCACCCTGGTCATCAAGCAGTACGGTTTCGAGCGTGATGCCCATGCGGGCGAATTCGGCTCTACGTTGGGCCACAGCCAGTTCAGCGCCACGTTTGACGTCCAATCCAATGGCCGAGATGGAGCCAGTGACGGGCGCGAGTACACCGATTTTGACAGTCGCGGCGTTGGCGGCATTGCTCAGCAGGAGGGTGCTCAAAATAAGGGTGTAGTTCTTCATGGAGCTCCAGTCACGGGTTGATCGGGAAGAGAACGGGTGATGGTTACAGCTTCGGATCTGGTTGAGCAGACTTTTTTTAACTGCTCAGCGAGGAGGTCGCCGGTGAAGTTCTGCGGAGCAGCATGGCGTTTACACCCTGACAGCCTCCTTTCATGTCCGTCGGGTGGCGTGAAGGCAGCACAGTCAGGCCCCCTTTTGGAGTGCAATTGAGAACGCTCAGGACGTAGGGTTGCCCGGCTGTGCGAGGCCAAGCGCCGACGGAAAGCGCTCCAGGTCAGGCGACAGGATTAAGAGCCTATCCGGAAAGTTTTTTAATAGGAGTGACGGGAGAAAGTTTGCGCCAGAGCATGAGGCAAGGGGCCGACTTGGCAAAGCCGAGATAGAGGTCCTGCCGCTTCTCCCAACGTGTATGGCGGTGGAAGCGATTGAACCGACTGTGGCCCACCTCAACGACCCACCGCCGGGGCGGGTGGCGGTGTGGATCCCCAGCGGGGAGCGGAATGCCTTTGGTATCAGTCAAGAGGCCTCGTTGACAGCCGGCTTTTCCTCGGTCGGTGGGGTTGCTCCCCGTGGCTTGCGGGATGCCGGCGTCCCCCTTTTTTCCAACGGGGCTTTGACCATGCTCCCGTCGGCCGCAAGCCATTTCCACGCGATGCCCAATTCCTGGTCGTACTCTTCCAACACGATGTTCCAGGCGACCCGCAAACAGTCGTGCTCCTCCCAGGCACAGAACCGTTCGTGGACGGTTGATTTCGGACCGTAGCAGCTGGGCACTTGACTCCATTGGCTGCCGGTTCGAGCCAGCCAGATCAAGCCGTTGAAGATCGAGCGGGCGTCCCGTGCGGGACGCCCGCTCTTTTTCCTAGGCTTATCGATCACCAGCAGGGACGCCAACCGCAGCCACAGTTCATCCGGCACTTCCCAGAGCGTGGCTTGCGCTTTGATCTGGCCTTGATGGCGTTGAGTGGTCGCCATTTCCCACCATTCTATTTTCTTTCCCGGATAGGCCCTCAACCCACCTGCGTTGTGAGGAGCGTACCAAAGCATGTGTGGCGAAGAAGGAGCAAGAGCGGAAGACGAAACGGGCGGTACTCGGCGCACTCAAGACCCGGCCGGCCCGGGAGTTGTGCCAAACGTTGCAGGCCAGTCACGTGGATGGCCGCCTCCCATCCCCTTCTTAGGGTCTTTTCCTCAGCCAACTTGACAGACCAGGTTCAGGCTGTCAGGGAGCTGCTAAATAGCCGCCTTACCCCCACCTCTGCCCCACTGAAATGTCACTGTGTCCTGCTCAAGCTTAAGAAAATAAAGGCTGGGCAAAATCAAAAATTCGACATTTCCTTGGTCCTGGAGAGAAAATCCTCCACAGACGCGATATTAAGGCTTCGTCAGAAATTTACTCCACTGTTATTACTCTGTTATTTTTCTCTCATTAAGATGGATGAAGACACCGGGCGAGCTCACCGCTGCGTTCGTACATTTCCTCCTCGCCCCTTCCAGGAGTCCCTCCATGACTTATTCCCGTCTCCTCACTTTGATGGCCGCCCTCGCCCTGGGCAGCGCCGCCGCCGCCGTTCCCCTCGCCACCGGTACCAGTGCTGGAACGAACGCCGGCACAAGCATCACCAACATCGCTGACGCCGTCTTTGACGACCCCACTGGTGGCAACACTCCCCTCACGTCCACTTCCAACACCGTCACCACGAAGGTCAATGCCATTACTGGCTTCGACATCCTGTACGGTGACGGCAGTACCGACGACGTGGCTTACGCGAATGCGCCAGCCAACTACACCAAACCCAACATCCTCCCCGGAACGACCGTCTACACCACCTACCGCGTCGTCAACAACAGCAACATCGACAACTACGTCGTCAACATCATTGCCAACGGCAGCGCCAGCAACGTCCGGTACTATCTCGACGCTGACCGCGACGGTGTGCCCGACGACCTCAACAGCCCCATCACCTCCGTTACCCTCACCAACGGTGGATACAAGGACATCGTCCAGGCCATCCCCGTGCCGAGTTCCTCAGGTCGTGGCCAGCAGTATGTGGCCAGTCCCATGGGCAGCAATCCGGGCGGAAGCATCAACGGCGTGAGTTACAGCGCGTACAACGAAACTTCGAACCAGAACACGCCCGGTGTGTCCCCCACCTCGGGCGACTTGCAGCCCACCACGGTCAACGCCTACATCCCCGCAGCGGTGGTGGGTCCGAACAACTACCCTGACGGAAACGGCACCGGTACGTACGCAGATCCCACCACGCCCACCACCAGCATCGCGAGGCAGGGGGACGCGCAGATCGCCACGGTGGGGTCGGGCACCACCACCGTCACCTTCATCGACACCATCAAGAACAAGGGCGCACTCACCGATAACTTCACCCTCACCACTGTGACCGCCGGCGTGGTCTTCAAGACGCCGAGCGGCGCTGCCATCACGAACACGCCCGTCACCGAAAACGGCGTCATCTATGTGACGGACAGCAGCGGGACACCCACAGTCAAGAACGTCCCTGCAGGTGGCACGGCCAACTACCAGACGGTCGTTACGTACGCTGCCTCGACCACTAGTCTGGGCGTTTACGTGACCATCGAGAGCACCAGCGACTTCGACACCAGCGAGGAAGACGGGACGAACCACGTTGTTCTCGTGCCGCAAGTCCTGTTCGGTGACAAGACCAACACGGGCCCCGACGCCACGCAAAACCCCAATCCCTCAGTCGCCCCGGGTTCGACAGCCAATCTCCTCATGCAGGTCAACAACGCGGGCGCCTCAAGCGATACGTACTCGTTCACGAGTACTCAGGTGGCCTTCCAGGTCGTGGACGCCAGCGGCAACATCACCACGCAGAACGTTCCTGTCACGTACGCTGCTGATGAGAACTGCAATGGCACCACCGACGCGGGCGAGACTCTCCCCCTGACGGTGGCTTCTGGAGACACCGCTTGTGTGATCGCCACAGTGGCGGTGCCCAGCAACGCGCTCAAGGGGCAGACCCCCACCCTCACGCAAACCCTGCTCGGTACCAGCACGATTACCGCGCAGGACACCAACGACACGGTCAATGTGACCCTGACGTTCCCCACCACCCCCAGCAATAAGGGCGTGTTGATCTCGAAGTTCACTGCAAAGGCGGGCGTGACTGCAGGGAGCGAGATCGAGCCCAACACGGGACTTACCAACCCGGCGAACTACACCCTGGGCCAGACCACGGTCTTGCCTGGAAGCAACATCAGCTACCGGATCTTGGCGAAGAACGTGTACAACACCAGCGTGACGAAGTTCTTTCTCAGGGACACCGTGCCTGCGAACACGACCTTGCAGTCTATCGGCCTGACCCTGAATGGTGCGGCGGTCACGAGCGCCAATACAATTTACAGCACGGACAATGGGACCACGTGGACCCGGCTCACCACGGCCATCGCCATCAAGGCGGCCGGAACGACCTATCTCGTGGGAATGGACGCGGACAACAACAACATCCCGGACAGCCTGGGTCCTAACTCCAAACTTGAACTCGACCTTGTCACCAAGATCAACTAAATCACTTCAGTTGAGCCCGCCCCGAACAGGGGCGGGCTCTCTTTGACTTGGCTGGGCGGTAAAGGCCTGCGCCGAAAAAGACGGGGGCAACCTTGTGGGAGATCGCCGAGTGGTACCTCACCCAGCATGCCCAGGCCGGGTTGCTCGTCCGTCCGCACACCCGGATGAGCTACCGCACCGGCGTCAGGCAATTAACCACGTTCATGGCTGAGCACGCCTGGACTGTCCTGTCCCCGGAACGCGAGAACGTGCAGGGGTACGTCAACAGCCTGCTCGCTTCCGGCAAAAGCATCGCCACCGTCCAGGCCCGCGCCGCCGCGGGACGTACCCTCTATGCGACCCTGCGCGAGGTCGGCGCGACGAAGGCCGTTCCCTTCGAAGGGTCGCGCGTGCCCAAAGACCGCCGGCACCCGCTGGAAAAGAATGCGCCGTACCCAAGGCGGCGGATGGAGGACGTCCTGGAAAAAGCGCGCGACCAGGTGAGCCGTGATCCGAAACGTTCGGCGCGCCACCTGGAGGTGTGGGCGCTGCTGCTGCTGCTGGCCCACACGGGGGTGCGGACCGATGAGGCGCTGTCCCTCCGATGGCGAGGCGGGCACCTCGGCGAGGATGATGCCCGGCTGATGGTCCGGCAAAGGGCACAAGTCGCGTGAAGTGCCCGCCTCGCCGCGGCTCTCACCCGTTTTCGAGCGGTACCGAGATCAAGGCGACACACGGACAAGCAGCCCAATGCAAATCATTGTGTGGTTGGAAGCAACCGCAAGGGGATGAAACGCGCACCCGACCCCGTTCGTTTGGGAAGGAAAAAGAAGGGCTCGTTGTCAGCGAGCCTATGCTGGGTGGCCCCCTCTGGGAAGGTCTGGAGCGACGACCCTTCAGGTCGTCCCGTGAATACCTACACCTATAGCAAGTGACCCACTAGTTGTGGGGGAAGCGGTAGAGGCCAGGGCCGCGGTGTTCAATGAGCCCTTTTCGTTTGAGCAGGCAGACGGCCAGACGCAATGCGGCGGGTGTCGCTTCGGGGTGGTGAGGGCGCATGCGTTCCAGCAGATCGCCGATCAGGACAGCAGTGTCGGGACGTCTGTTCTGTACCTCCTGAATCAGAGTCAGGAGTTCAGGGCCGTAACTCTCAGCCACTTGCTGCATAGATCCAGCTTAGTTGATTATTCCTTCATTTTTGTTACAAGATCCGTGCTGGGCGGCGCCTCATGACCTCAGCGCCAGCGAGAGTTATGTGTCTTTCTAACGAGGGCACGAAGCTCGCCAACCCTGGGAACAAGCTTCGTCACCTTCCAGGTGTCCGCCGAACTGATCAGGAGGTCGCCAACCTGAGGACGTCCAACTTCCAACAGCATCGTCAGTTCGGTCTGTCCATCAGGTGTGTGCTTTATACGCGTGAGGTGCGTGTCGGGCACGAAAAATTCCATGACAGCAGCTTAGACACGGTGCACGCTGAGGATGGCACTGTTTTCTTAAAAGGCGGTGCCTCGTGACGCCCTCGCTGCTCGCCTCCTTACCGGATGCGGTACAGGCCCTTGCTGACCCGCTCAGCCACGCCTCGGCGTGCCCTGTGAGCCAGCACACCTATGAGGTAGCCCAGATGCTGCAGGGACTTCGGGCGCGGGACAAGCGGGCCCAGAACATCGACGAGGCCGTCCAGAAGGGCTACCTCACGGACCTGGGTTGGTGCCGGTCCCTGGATGAGTACCGGGAACTGGATGGGTGCGGAACCTGGCGTACGAAAACCTGGTGGCCGCGCAGGAGGCGCTTACTGGCAGTCTTTGGAAGAGTTTTTGAGATACGTCAGGCGGTTGAGATGCGCGTACTTAACTCTCAGCCGCAATTGACAGTAGTGAGGCTGCAAGCAAAGCACGATGAAAGCGAAGCCCAAGAGGAGCATCGCGTATTCCAGGAAGTGCCAGTTTCCGGCTGCAATGGACACGAGGGTTCCTCCAGCGATTGCAAACGGAGGCCCCTCTACAAACGCAGCCCTCAACTGCTTTTTAAACATATGATGAGTATAGTAGAAGCATTTTCTAAAGATCGGTATTTTTCGACTTTTCTACTTGTTTGTCCTCGGCGACGCCTGGAGTACCCGTTGGATGACGCGCAAGCAGCGATGAAGCGCTTTACCTGTCTCGGCAGGCTGGGAACCGTCGAGGCCCCGAAGACGGCCGGACCCGCTTCTGTCAGTTGTTGGACCTGCGTGTGCAGCTGACCCAAGCCCTCAGGGCTCAGATCCTGCGCTACCCCTCGCAGATTCACAGGTTGGCCAGGGACATGAAAGCGCTGGTGGGACACTTGCCCCAGGTGAGTGGTTTCCCGAGCTCGGGGAGGTCGAGAGGAATTTCGACCAGGACAGTTCTCTGTTCTCTTATCATAGAGGTCCACGTCATACGGTCCACTGGTGGGTCACCTGCCATGGGAGTAGGCTTCTGGACCCCTGAATGAGAGAGAACAGAAAGCTGTCCTGGTCGAAGTTCTCCTCGACCTCCCCGAGCTCGGGAAACCACTCACCTGGGGCAAGTGTCCCATGAGGCGTGTTTGTTGGCGGAGGACGTGCCTGAAGCGATGATCACCAAGCGTTTCTGACCTTTCCTCTTAAGGTTTAGCTTAAGGGGAAAAGGAGCTCTCCGGAATGTTACATGCGCGGAACACCGTCTAGCAGGCCCTTCCCCTTGTTTTAATATCTTAACTCCTCTCTCACGCTTTATTTATTTGTGAGCTGCCTGTAAGGAACTTCTCTTTACGCTGCTCCCAGTAGGCTCTGGGTGATACGGGCCGCTTTTGGTCATGTCCCGTCCACTCAGCACCAGAGTGAGGAGAAGAGGATGAACACGAAGAGGACAACACTGGCACTAATGGCCGCTCTGGCGCTGGGAGGGGCCCACGCTGCAAGCGCAGGGACAACTGCAGGTACGGCAATCAACAACACTGCCACGTCCGTCTACGACGACCCTGGTGGTGGCGTTACGGGCTTGACCACGACGTCCAACACGGTCACGACCTTGGTAAACCCTGTTACTGGTTTTGATGTTCTTTACAGTGACAGCAGCGCCGATGACACCTCGGCCACCACCCCAGCAGCCACCTATGACAAGGGTAATATTTTGCCGGCTGGGACGGTAACGACCAAGTACCGCGTCGTGAACAACGGCAACGTCAACAACTACGTCGTGAATCTGTCTGCGGATACCACTGGCAGCGCCACCGCACTTCCCGCCACGGCTCCATCGAACGGCGCGGGTGGCGTCCAGTATTTCCTCGATACCAACGAGGACGGTACGCCCGACAGCAACACGCCGATCACCTCGGTCACCCTGACCAACGGTGGCACCCAGGGCATCGTGCAGGTCATCACCCTGCCGGACAATGCGCCAAGCGGTGCGCAGTACTCGGCCACCCCAAAGGGAACGGCCCCCGCCGGCAGCGTCGTTGTGGGCGGCACCACCCTCAGTTACACGGCCTACAACGAAAGCTCCAACCAGAACACACCAGGTACGCCGGCCACGAACGGAGACTTGCAGTACACCCGCGCCACGACCTACAGCCCCACCGCTGTCGTGGGCCCGAGTACTTACCCAGCGGCTGGCGCAAGCGGCAGCTACACCGATCCCAGCCAGAACACCGTCACGATCTCCCGTTCGGGCGATACGCAGACGGCCGCGGTTGCCTTCGGCAGCACCACCACCACTTTTATCAATACCCTCAAGAATACGGGTGCCCTTACGGACAGCTACGTCTTGACCTCCACCACGCCTACGGGGGGAACGGTCGAGTTCAAGACGCCCAGTGGCGCCACTATTACGGCGGGAGGGGTCACCGAGGGCGGCATTACCTACAAGTTGGTCAGCGGTGCGGTGCAGGTGCAAAACGTTCCCTCAGGGAGCACGGCGGACGTCCGCACGGTCGTGATCTACGGTTCCACTGCCGGTGCACAGAACTTTGTGCTCAGCATTGAGAGTCTGAGCGATGTAAACACCACTGCTGAAGACACCACGACGAACACGGTCAATGTCCCCGGACTGCTGTTCGGTGATAAGACAAACACAGGTCCTGACGCCTCTCTGAACCCCAATCCCAGTGTGTCCCCAGGTTCGACCGCTTCGGTCAACATGCAGATTAAAAACAGTGGTGGGGCATCGGATACCTTCTCCTTCTCCTCCCAACAGGTGCAGTTCCAGGTCGTGGATGCCAGCGGCACCATCTCCACACAAAACGTCGCCGTGACCTATACGGCCGACGCCACTTGCAGTGGTTCAGCAAACGGCACCCTCCCTCTGGCGTTGGCCTCTGGAGCGACTGGCTGTGTGATCGCCACCGTCAACGTTCCCAGCAACGCACTCAAGGGCGTAACCCCGGCGTTCACGCAAACGGCCACAGGCGCAACCAGTACGGCTACGGCCACAGATACCAACGACACCATCACTGTGCCGCTGATCTTCGCTTCCACCCCCAGCAACAAGGGCGTTGTGATGGCGAAGTTCACGGCGAAGAGCGGTGTGGTGGCAGGTACAGAAACTGAAAGTAACAGCGGCCTGACCAACCCGGCTGGTTACACCCTGGCCCAAACGACGGCATCGCTCAAAACCAATGTCAGCTACCGAATCATCGCCAAAAACGTCTATAACACCAACGTCACGAAGTTCTTCATAAAGGACACTGTCCCCACCAATACCACCTTGAATTCCATCGCCTTGACCAGAAATGGTACAGCCGTTGCAGACGCTGACACCATCTACAGCACGGACGGCGGGACAACCTGGACGGCACTCACCACCGCTATCACCAGTAAGGCGGCGGGAACCAACTATCAGGTGGCGGTCGACACCGATCACGACAACGTGCCGGATACCCTGGGGCCCAACAGCACCTTGCAATTGGACTTCGTGGTGACCCTGGGCTGAGGCGTTGCCGCCTCAGGGAGAAGCAAAGCACCTTATCAGCAGGCACGTCTCCCAAAGCTTTGGGAGACGTGCCTGCTCTTATTTTTGTGGCCGTCACTCCACGCCTTGTTGCGGCCAGCAAAGTAATACTTGCCGGGTCGGGACGTTTGCCGTCCGCCACAAGGAGAGTTGAGCCGGTTGAAGTGGGTGTAGACCTCAAGCAGAACCAGGCGAGCTTGCTGCCCACCTTGCACCCTGTCCTGGACGCCTGCGCGGCCGGTACCACCCTGGTGGTTCACTCAATGCTCTGTATCAAAGCCAATCAATACAACCAGGTGGGCCAGAAATTGAGGCCCGCCCCTTTTGCTTCTGATGACCGCTGCGCCCAGCAGTCTACCCCTGCCATTGCCAAAGGCGCAGTAGGCGCTGACCATATTCAGTTTGCCCTGCCGTGACGTTCTCAGCCAGAACGTCTCTTTCCCTTACAAGCGTCTTGGAAACTTCGCAAGCGCTGTAGACCCCCACAACAGCCGCGCGGTCTCCCGTCATTTCTCCACTTTCCGCGCCACCAGTCTGCCAGTGGCAACCAAAGAACCTACGCCCCACACGACATTCCCCTTGACTTCTCGCTTCCTGGACCCCTGCGGTCCAGGCCTCCTTTCTCACGGGCTTCGTTCCCCTTCTTCCCCAATCAACATTAAGAGGATTTGCAAGGACCCTCCTCGGGAGAGCAATTTTTTGCCGTATGGGAGGATTTATTTCGCGATTCCCCTTAAGAAGCAGACCTTAATACTTCCTCATTGTGGTGAGGTGGTTGTAAGGACCTCATCGTTACACTCCTTTTCGAAAGTCCTCGCCTGACTGGAGTGGCGAACTGAATCGCCCTCTTCGCACCCCTAAGGAGTCCTTGATGAAACCCCTCACCCCAACCGTCTTACTCAGTCTGCTGGGGGTGGCCCTGGCGCAAGGCACCTCTCCCCTCACACTGGATTACAGCCAATCGCTTGTCCGAACCGTCACCGTGGATGGCAAAAGCAGTGAGCAACGTACGCCCAACTATGTGAAGGTTCGCCCCGGTGACCTGCTGGCACAAACGGTGGTGGCCCGGAACGTCTCCAGCCGCACGTTAAAGAACATCGTGGTGCGCTTGCCTGTGCCCACAGGGATGGTGTACCAGGGGCCCGATGGTGGAACTCAAACGGGGGTGCGAACCGAGTACTCCATTGACGGTGGCAAGACCTACGCCGCGTCACCCACCAAGAAAGTCACTGTCACCGAGAACGGCAAGAGCGTAACGAAGGACGTCGAGGCCAAGCCCAACGAGTATCAGGCGGTGCGTTGGCTGATCAGCGAGATGAAGGCGGGCAGCGAGATGAAGGTCAGCTTCCGTGCTCAAGTCAAGTAAGCCTCTTTTTCCCACCAGTATTCCATCAGGTATTGCGGGCCAACTGCCCTTACACAAGGAGAACAAGATGAAAGCAAGCACGAAGTTTCTGGCCCTCCTCGCGGCCCTCGCCGCTGGTTCCGCCTCTGCTGCCGGCGTGACGGCCGGAACGTCCATCAAGAACGTGGCGGTGGCCTCCTTCGATGACCCGAATGGTGGCGGCTTGACGAGCTCGTCTTCGCAAGAAGTCATCACCACCGTCCTGGCCAACCCCAGCTTTGACATCTTCTACTACAACAACACCAACGATAAGACCACGGCGGGTGGCACTCTGCCCACCAACTACGAGCTGAGCGTCAAGAACGGCGACGAAATGCAGTCTGCCTACACGGTCAGCAACGCCGGTAACGTGAACAACTACGTGGTGTCGCTGACTGCGGACACCACCGGTACCACCGCTGGCAGCAACCCCCGCCCCGCCACCAATGTCAAGTACTTCGTGGATGCCAACGGTGACGGCATTCTCCAGGCGAGTGAGCGCGGCGCAAGTGACGCGCTCGCGGTCGTTCAGGTCACGCTTCCCGTCGACGACATCACCACGAACACGGACGAGGGCAAGGTCAGCATCATCCAGGTCATCACCGTACCTGCGGGCGCCAACCCTGGCGAACAGTACGCTGTCAGCCCCCGCGGTACGGGCGACACGTACGTTGACAACAACGGCAACCCCACCAACACCCCCAGCGGGAACACCGTGCAGGAAGCCACGAGCGATCTGCAGTTCGCGCGTGCCGTCGTGTACACCCCCACGGTCTCCACGACGCCCCCGGTCACCAATCCCCCCACCCCCACCCCCAATCCTCCCCTGCCGCCCATCACGCCCGTTCCCACCCCTGTGTACCCGGACCCCAACGATCCCACTCCGGGCAACCCCAAGACCTACATCGGCGTGATCGGCGACGACCAGTACGCCTACCCCAAGGCGGACATCGACAGCACGAACGAGAAGGTGACCTTCCTCAACGAGGTGAAGAACAGCGGCACCATCGACGACACCGTCAACCTGTTCCCCACCAACGCCGGCACCATCAACAACAATGACGGTACCTTCACCATCCCGGTCACCCTGCCCAACGGTACGGCCGGTACGGCGACGGTCCGGTTCCTGAAAGCGGACGGCAGCGGCCTGCTCCCCGTGGTCAACAACTGGCCCACGCTGACGGTGGCGGCCAATGGCGGCGCGGCCAACTACCGTGTGGAAATTACCTACCCCGACTACGACGCGGTGGCGGACAGCAACCCCGGCCCCATCACGGTCACCATCGGTGTCGACTCGGGCAACGATGCCGGCACGACGGCGGACGACACCACCAACGACGTGATCTACCCCAGCCAGCTCCAGTTCGGTGACTCGACCCCGGCTCTGGGCGCTGTGTCCACCCCTACCCCCACGGAAGCCGTGGTTGTGGCGGCCAGCACGGGCACCTCTCCCAACACCACGACGGACCGCACGGCCATGTTCCTCATGGACGTCGCGAACACGGGTGAGTACGCCGACACCTTCAAGCTGAATGGCTCGGTGAGCGTTCCGGTCTCCACCTCCGCTACGGCCTCCACCGTTGAGGTCAAGTACTACCTGGACAACAACGGTGCGCTGGGCACCCAGTTGACCTACGACGCGGTGAACAAGATCTACACCACGGGCACGGTGGCGGCCAACACGGAACTCAAGGTCTGGGCCGTGATCGACCTTCCTGCCGACGCCCTGGCCACCTCGTCCAACGGAAGCAGCAACCCCCTCGCTGTCAGCCAGAACGTGACCAGCGTGTACAGCGGCATCAACCGCACGGACAACAACGACCTCATCACCATCACTGCCGTGCCCACCGACCCCAACACCCCCACGACGCCCCCCGCGAGCGGCGTGCTGGTCACCAAGACCGTGGACAAGGCGGCGGCCAAGCCTGGCGACAACCTGCAGTACACCATCCTTGCCAAGAACAACTTCAACGCTTCCCTGAAGAACTTCATGGTCACGGAATCCAACAGCAACACGAACGGCTCGGGCGGCACGACCAACGTGTTCACCTGGACCACCTTCCAGAGTGTCAGCGCCACCTACAGCGGCTCGTACGTTACGGGCACCGTGATGTACCGCTTCAACAGCGGCGCCTGGAGCACCAGCAACGCGGCGCCGGCCAACGTGACCCGCGTGGACGTGGCGGTGGATACCAACGGTGACAGCAACATCACCGCTGCAGACACCATGGCCGCAGGTGGACAGATCAGCGTGAGCATGACCGTTAAAGTCAAATAATTCCTCCACGTGGTGCGCCCCCTCGCTGAACAATTTCGGGGGGGCGCACTCACTTCATCGCCTGTCAAAAACACGAGATTCTTTTTGTCCTGCCGACTTTCCTTTCCTGGCCCATTTGTGGGGCCTCCTCTCTCCCGTAAGGATGTGGTCTGTTTGAAGCGCTCCCGCGTGCTGTCCGTGTTCGCCTCCCTCGGTCTTCTCTCTGGCCTCCTGCCAGGCCTGGGCCCCATAGGTACAGGACTGGCCCAAACGGGCACTGCTCCCGCCACAACTGCGACGCCAGCTGGAACGGAAATCCGAAATCAGGCGGTGGCGACGTTCGATCCACTGGAGTCGGGCGGCGTCTCCTCAGCCGTGTCAGGCGTGATTCTTACCGTTGTGCAGTCCATCTGCGCCGTGAGTGTGCAACCCGACGGCACGGTACAGGCGCCTGGACAAACGGCCGCGATCAAGAGTGGTGCGGGAGCCGTTTTTCGCTACACCGTCGTGAATGCAGGCAATGAAACGTTCGAGTTTCCATTGTTGACTCGCGCTGAACCCGGCAGCGCCTTTGTACCGGACCTGCGGCTGGTGCTGGATGACCGCACACCGGTGACCGATGCGCCCGTGGTCCAGCGGCTCAAACTTGCACCTGGTGAGCGGGCGGATCTCCGCCTGGGCGTTCAGACCACAATGGGCATGGAAGGCAGAGCGTTTGTGAACGTCATTGCCGGTTGCCCAGATGGAAATGAGGGGGACGCCAACAACGTCAGTCAGCTTGTCGTGGCCCCACCTCCGGCCTTAACCGTCACCAAGACGTTCGAGCCGGCCCTGATTCGTCCCGGCGACGAGACCACGGTTACCGTCACGGGCCGGAACGCAGGCGCCGGAGAGAGCGACGAGGTGGTGCTTTCGGACCCACTGTACGCACAATTGGATCAGGGCTTGGTGTATGTCCCAGGGAGTGCCAGGACCAGCGCTGGCGTTCTGGAATACACGGCGGATGAGCAGGGCTGGAGCACCAGCGAGCCCACTCTGGTGCGTAACCTCCGAGTTCGCGTGCCCAGCTTGAAGCCAGACGACACCTTTACCCTGACGTTCCGCATGCGTGCTGGTGAGGCCGCTGAAAACCACGTGATTCCCAACGTGGCCACAGCCGTGACGGGTTCGCAGGTCGTCAGTGGCAGCGCTGCTGTGGATGTGCGCTACCAGCCTGCCGTTGCCATCGGGCCTGTGGGCCAGCCGGAAGTGCCGGAGAATACCCCTGCCGACGTACAGACGCGTGAACTGGCAGTGGTGGGGCAGCAGGTGTGTTTCGATCACACCCTGAAAAATACGGGGGACGTTCGAGATCTCTTCACCGTGACGGTAACCTATCCCCAAGGAGCGGCCCAGCCCACCCTCGTCGGGGCGGACGGACAACCCCTCGCGCAGCCCTTGCCCCTGGATCCTGGCGCCGAAGCCTCTGTGCGGATCTGCCACACGGCGACCCGCACGGGTGTACTGGAAGCACTGATTACGGCGAACGGTGCGCGGGGCACGAGCAATACGACCCGCGACCGGGTGCAGGGCGTAGAGGCTGGACTGCCGGAACTTGTCAAGACTGCTGTGCCCGACGCCACCCGTACGCTCTCTCAGGGTGAGGGCATCGTTTACACCCTGCAGGTCCGTAACCCCTACGATCGCCCCCTGAACGGTGTCACCGTGCGTGATCCACTGCCGGCACACGTCGACTTTGTGAGCGCTTCGGAAAATGGCACGGTGAGCGGCGCTGTCGGCGAGCAGGTCGTGACCTGGAATATCGGGACCCTGGCGGCGGGTGAGGCCCGCACATTCACTGTGGCCGTGAAGGTCAGTCCCCGCGCGTTGGACGGTGAAGCCCTCAGAAACGTGTTCAGCTTTGTTGCCACCGAGTTTGGCGAAGCGCTACCGAGCAATGAAGTCGTGAACCCCGTGTGGAACGCGGCGCTTCAAATCACCAAGACTGTGAGCAGTACGTCCGTTACGCCGGGGGACCGGTTGACGTACACCCTGCGTATTCGCAACCTCTCGGCCACCACCAATGTGGAAAACGCGGTGATTACCGACACGCCGGCCCGCGGGCTGGAGTACCTGGCGGGCACCACCATCCTGGACGGCAAGGGCTTTGCGGACCCCAACATCTCGAATGGCGCGATGCACTGGAACGTGGGCGTCCTGCCCGCCGGTGGAACAGTCGAGATTACGTATCAGCTCCGCGTGACGGCGGAGGCCACCGCCGAGCTCCGCAACACGGTGCAAGTGGTCGGAGACGGCGCGGGTGGTACGGTGCGCGCCATTGCCAGCAATATTGCCACTGCCGTCACTCGGCTGAACCTGCTGAATTTCGCACCACTGTCCGACATCCTCGGCACCGTATTCGTGGACCGCAACCGCAACGGCCTGTATGACCCTCAGATCGACACGCCTGTCGAGCGCGCGCGGATCATTCTCGCTGGGGGCCGCCTGGCCCTGACCGACAAAGCGGGTCGTTACCACTTTGCCAACGTGCCCTTCGGCACCCAGGCGCTGAGGCTCGATCCCAACACCATGCCTTACCTTCCCCTGGGTGTTCCGCAGGACGAGGGCCTGAGCGGCACCCGGACTGTGCATGTGCGGGGTTTGACCACTGTGGATTTCCCGCTGGCACCTCTGGCCGGTGACATTGCAGCCACCCGGCAGACCACGCTCACGGTCGGCGATGTGCGGCTGGAGAAGACCGTACAGCTGACGCCACAGGGCTACGCCGTCACGTTGAAGGTGAAAACGCCTCACGTGCTGTCTGAAGTTAACCTTAACGATCCATTGCCCACCGGGGCCACGCTGCAAGAAGGACGCAACACGCTCTCCGGTAGCCTCCCTTCAGGAGAAACGACCCTCACCTACCGCTTCGTGTTTCCGGGCGGCCCTGATACCGCCGTAACCGATCCGGTCCTGCTCTGGAGGAACTAAAGTGCAACCCCATCTGCCCCGAACCCTCACTGTCCTGACGGCCCTCCTGTTGGCTGGTCCTGCGCACGCTCAAGGCGTCAGCACCTCGCCTGCAGCGTCAGCGGGTGCAGCGGCGAGTGAGCAGCGAACCAGTACGATTCACTTGCCTTTCGAAGCGCCCGTTCAAGCCCGCGAGCTGGTCATCGCGCAGCAGGTACCGTCAGGGGCTCAGTACATCCCCGGCAGCGCTCGCCTGAACGGGGTGGTGACCGCCGATCCAAAGCGGAGTTCGAGCAGCATCCTGTATTGGGTGCTTCCCGGCCAGCAACGCGGCGTGCTGAGCTATGAGGTCCGGCACAGCGGGCCGCTGGGCGCCCTGCCCGCGCCCTCACTGCTCGCTCGTCTGAACGGCGAACGGACGGAGCTGCTTTCCGGGCAGATTGACGCGGCGGACCTCCGCTCCGCAGTGGCGATTCAAGCGGTACAAACTGGCGAGGAAAACAACGGCGTCATCAGGCTGCCTTTGAACAACAGCGTCATTCGCACGCGCGACCGCATCGCCATCGTGGTAGAAGCGCCGCAAGGCGAACGGCCTACAGTGACCGTGAACGGCAAGGTCGTGGGAAGCGACCGGTTGGGGACAGAAGTTCAAGACGGCGTTCACGGCGTGCAGCGCCTGACCTACGTGGGTGTTCCCCTCCAACCCGGACCGAACGTGCTGCGCGTTGGATCGGAAGAGGTACACGTGGTGCTGGCGAGCGGAACTGCCCGCGTCGAACTCACGCCGTTGGAACTCGTCGCCAATGGCAGTTCACCCCTTCGACTCCGGGTGCGCGCGCTCGACGCCTTCGGTACCCCCACCGGACAGTCCACAGTGACGCTGCGAACCAACCTCGAACCCCGGATTCCCGATGTCGCTCCAGCGGAGGCGGGCTATCAGCTGAAGTTAACGGACGGGGAAGGCATCCTGGAACTTCAGCCGCAAAGTGCGCCCACCAGCCTCACGGTTGACACCCTGTTGGGCGATCAGGTGACCTCGTCACGCTTTGAGGTCACGCCCGACCGTTCGCGCGTTGGCGTTGGGATGGTCAGCGCCACGTTGGGCCTGGATGGCGACCTCAACCTGAGTCAGGACCTAACCGTGCAGGCCCGCGCCTACGTTGAAGCCCCGATCGGTGCTGGGAAGCTCTACGCTGCTGCCGATAAGGACGGCCTGCCTCAGACGGACAATCCCAACGTGCGTTCGCCCGTCTTCGGTGACGCGAGCACGGAGGAGACGCCCCTGCAGGGCCTTGATCCCGTGGCAGCGGTGTACGATCACCCGCAGTTCCGGGCGACGTACCGCCGGACCGCCCTGCCCATTGACGTGCTTCCCGTAGGAGAGCAGCTCACCGCCCTCACGGTCACCACCAAGAGCAATCCCACGGTAAGCGGCTTCGTGGCGGGGGTCCCCGGAGACCGGGTGTCCGAAACCTCCGTGACTCCCGATGGCACCCGCATCCTGCGCCTGCCAGACTCCGGTCTGAGCGAGGGCAGTGAGACGCTCGAAGTGGTCACGCTGGAACGCAGCACCGGCAAAGAACTGGGACGGACGCCCCTCAGGCGCAACGTCGACTACATCCTGGACGTGAACACAGGCATCGTAACGCTGGTGCGTCCCCTGGACCGCTTCGATGCAGAGCTCAATGATGTGCGTGTGCTCGCCAGCTACCGCCTGGCCCAACCATTGGCCGGACGTCGCCTCGCGTACGGCGTGCAGGTGCAGCGGGTGGGCCGGAACTACAAGGTGGGTGCAGCGGCTGTGCAGCTTGACGGGCGCACGACCCTGGGAGCCCGCGCCAGTTATGACAACGGCACCACCCGCGCGGAAGCGAAGGTGGCCTACTCGGGGGGTCTGCAGGCAAGCGCGGATGTGACGACCCGGATCGGGGACGATTCGGCCACGTTCAAGGTGCGGTACCAGGATCAAGGGTACGCCGGCCTCGCGCCCTTCACTCCGGGATTCAGCGTAAACGGCAACTACTCGGCCCGCCTCGGCTCCAACCTGAGCGCGGTGCTTGATGGCGAGTACCACAAGACGGCCAGCACTCAGGGTGGCAGCGTGACGGCGCGCACCGACTACCGCTTCTCAGCGTTCAGTGTGGGCGGCGGTCTGAAGTACGCCTTTGGTGACACCAGCGGACTGGGGGCTGTGGTCAGCGCTGGGTACCACCAGGCGCCACTGGACCTGGACGTGGTGCACACCCAACCGCTCAGTGGCAATCTGGACACCACCACGGCATTCAACGTTCGTTACCGGGTGAATGACAAAGTGACGGTCGGCCTTAAGGACGACATTACGTGGGGCAAAGGCCAGACTGCAGCGGTCACCCTCGATAGCACGCTGGGCAACGTGAATTACGCCATCGGTTATGAGCTGCCCACAGCGAGTGGGGCAGGCAACCGCGCCCGCTTTGGTGTCTCTACCGTACTGCCTCTGAATGCGCGAACGACGCTGGGCCTGCGTGGCGGTCTGATGTACGACGTGGGTCAAGGCAAGGCGGAGGCCACAGGAGGCGCGGACCTGAACTACCGGGGCGACACCTACAGTGCTTCTACAGGGGTCGATCTCGTGTACCGGGAGGGCCAAATCGGCACCGTGCTTCGGGGCGGGATTACGGGCAGCGTAACGCCCAACCTGACCTTGACGGCAGACGGCCTTGTCGAGTTTGGTGCGGGCCGCAACGGTCAGCGCTTCGCCGTGGGCTACGCCTACCGCAACCGCACGTTGAACAGCCTGGGTTACTTGCGGTACGTGCAGGGCACCCTCGCGGGTGACAAGCCCGAACTGAGCAGTGGCGTGAGCGCCGAGTACCGGCAGGCCAGCTGGGCCGTGCGCGGCGGGGTAGACACCCGCAACCTGCTGAACGATCCGGGCAGCCTGACTGTGCAGACCTCCCTGGGCGGCACCCTGTACCTCACCAACCGCTTCGGTGTCGGCGGCTGGGCACGGATGCTGATGCAGCCTGAGAGCAGGCAAAACGTGCTGGGGTACGGCGTAGAAGGCAGCGTGCTGGCCTTGCCAGGCACCTGGCTGACCGCTGGGTACAACTTTGCTGGGTTCGACGGTTTACCCTCGGCAGGAACTTACAGCAAACAGGGCCTCTATATCCGACTGGATTTAACTCTGGACGAAACCTTGGGAAGCAGGAAGTGACATACGGGAGTGTTGCTTACGCCAAGGGGCGTGGGTTTGTCTCTTGGTTGCTGCCGCGTCCTGTAGCGGTGGGTATGGGTTGTTATCCTGAGTGTGTCTCAGGGCAGGGGAAGGCGTAACGCGAACCGTTGCCCCTTCCCCTTTTAATGACCAGGTCTTCTGCCCCGAGGGAGACCAGTTCAACTGAAAAAAGACATTAAAAGTAATACATACTGCATTGATTGAGCAGGATGCCTCCCTGTACCGCACCATTGATGCCGGACCAGGTTTGAGGGAATGCCGAGCGGGCCCATCTCAACACGTCTGCTACAGGGCATAGCGTCAGGTGTTTACCTAACATGAGGCGATAGTAGTAGTTGAGCCGTAGGATGCCCGAAACAAAAAGTCCGTCAGGCAAGCGATGCGAAGCTCGCTGGCGCCCTAAGAATACTAAATCTATTGTAGGAGTTGTGTAGGAGCCCAGTTTTTATACTCCTTTTATGAGAATTGACGGCAGCCCTCCGAGTGTGAAGTGCTGGTGGCCCACAGGTGGTGTACCAGTCTCACCAAGAATATTTTCTACGCGGCTCCGCGTTCTGCGTTTCGCTTCGAGGCTGACTGGCCAGGGCCAAGGGGAGTAGGCTTAAGATGACTCGACAACAGGCCAGCAAGCAGCGAAAGCTGCTCAATTTAAGGTACAGGCCTATAAGCGTTTCTGGTATGGGCCAATTATTGCTATGGAGTGTTCTGATCTGGCTTTTTGGCCTTCAGGCTCACGTATCTGCAGCAGCAGTGCTGAGCGTTACCCCGATCAGTTGGAACGTGATTGGGCTGGACAGCAACAACGTCAGTGTCGGCCCAAATCGTTATCCGGTGGGCGCTCGCGTCTGTAATACAGGTGACGCAGCAGCAACAAACGTCAAGGCCAGCATCTTCCTGGACGGTGGTGTCACCAACCCCTATATCAGCATCTTTGGACAGACCAGCCTGGGTGTATTTAGCCTGCCCGCCGGTTCCACTCCACTCCCCCCCTATCGGCTGTCGAATAAGCCTGCCAATTGCGCTGACTTTTATTTCCTGGTTGATATTTCCCGAAACAGCGGGGCCTATTCCAGCCGAGTCTCAGACACGGCTACGCCAGCCCAGCG
The DNA here is from genome assembly GCF_900176165.1 of Deinococcus hopiensis KR-140. Lineage (NCBI taxonomy): Bacteria > Thermotogati > Deinococcota > Deinococci > Deinococcales > Deinococcaceae > Deinococcus > Deinococcus hopiensis. The sequence goes on along the minus strand of NZ_FWWU01000008.1, from coordinate 186,210 downwards.
CAATACTCAGCTCTACCATATTGAAGCGACTGCTGACGGCCTAGGTACCGTCTCCACTCCATCAAACCGGGAATTGTACGTTGAGAAGCTGATCTCGCAGGGACGCAACTCGATTACTCAATTTAGTGGTCCAACAAACGTACTGGTTGGCGGTACGTATACATACACTCTTGACGGAACCACAGCCCCGGGTGGGTACGAACAACTCGAAGTGTTTACCAATTTTCCGAACAATATTTTTCAGATCACAAACGTTAGTACGACCTATACTTCACCCTCGGGCAGTGTGAACAGTTCAGTTTACGCAGACGCGTGCGGATGGGAGAACAACCGCAGCAGCACCTCGTACCACAACAACCTGACGTGCATTGGTCCCGCGAACTACACCGGTGCAAAAGCGGGTGACGTCATCCATACCCAGCTGACGGTCAAGATCCTCTCGGCCGGTACCGCGACTGTTCAAAGTACCATCAACGACTTCTCGGGCAGCTCGTACCATTACAACGCCGACTTCGGTGACGCCATCAACTCCGTGACCATCACGGCCAGTGATCCAGTCAGTGGGCCGGACATGTTGATCTCCAAAACCCACACGCCGATGAGCGTGGGGGCAGGCGGGACGTACACGCTGTCGGTCAGCAACGGTGGGGGTACGGCCACCAACGGTTGGGTCACGGTCACGGACACCCTGCCCACCGGCTTGAGCCCGACATCGGCCACCGGAGCAGGTTGGACCTGCACCGTTGTCTCCCAGACGGTGACCTGTAAGCGGAGCGATGCCCTTGCCGCCGGCGCCTCCTATCCAAACATCTCCATCCCCACTTCTGTTTCGGCAAACAAACCTACGCTCGTCACCAATACTGCGACCGTCTATCTGACGAACGACGGAAATCCTGCTTCGACCAGCCTGGACGGCAACAACAGCAACAACTCAGCGTCTGACCCCACCAACATCACGGCGTCCGTTGACGTGAAAGTCACCAAGGTGCAAATGACGCCCACGGGGGGGGGTACGGTTGCCGATGCGGGAAATGTCGTCTACGAGATTCAAGTTATAAACACTGGAACGACCGCCGCAGACGGTGCAGTGGTGGCTGATCCTGCGGTCAGTGGTTTTAATGTAACGTCGGTGACCTGCAGTTCGAGCAGCAACAACACGTCTTGCCCGACCAGTCCAATCAGCGTGGCCCAATTTCAAAGTGGTGTGACAATCGCCTCGTTCGTCAAGAACTCGACGCTCACGTTCACAGTGACCGGGAAAGCGGTCGCAAACGCCGCTTACAAGATTACCAACTCGGCCTATGCGAGCCCGGCAACGGGTTTTGCAGACACCAACCCGGCCGATAACGTTGCTACAGCTACCACGAACATTCAGAACCCAGCGCCTGTCGCCACCAATGACAGCGCCAACGGTTCGCTCAACACGCCGGTCACCCTCAATGTCACCGGCAACGACACGGACACGGCACCCGGAACGGTGGACGTCTCCACAGTTGACCTTGATCCTGCCACCACTGGAACGCAAACGTCGTACACCCTGGCGAGTAAGGGAACCTTTACCGTGGACAGCAGTGGCAACGTGACGTTTACTCCGGTGACTGGGTTTACAGGATCGGCAGTGATCAACTACCTGGTGAAAGACAACGTTGGCGCAGTCAGTAACACCGCGACCATTACCATCACTGTCTCAGGCACTAACTTTGCCTGCACCACCCCCGTCGGCGTCTCTTCCGACAGCCAGTGGGCGGGGAAACTCTACACGCTGACGGGCAACACCCTGACCACCCTGACACCCGTATGGACGTTGGCGCAGGGAGCATTTGCCGTAGGCCGAGCGCCCGATGGCGTTGTGTATTACGTCGGCGCCGTAAACGGGCTTCTGTACTACTACAATCCTTTCACCGGCGTAGGCGGGAACGTCCGCAACACGGGCAATACCGCCAACATTCAGATCGCCCAACCTCAGACGTACCCGGACCTCACCAGCACAGTGACGCGCCTGGCCGTGGCACCGAACGGCACGGCTTATGCGGTCGTGGGGAATGGGACGGTATACAGCTTTCCCACGAGCGGACGGGTAGGGAGTATTCCCACGACCACCGTCAGCACCGTGGGTCAACTTCAGGATCCCAAAGGCGTTGCCGTCAGTGCAACGGACGGTGGTGACATCTTTTTCGACGCGGACGGCATGGGGTGGGCCATCATGACTGACCTGGTCTCGGGCAGCCCAACCAACAATCAGTCGGTGTTGTGGAAACTGGATCTGGTGAGCATGACTTCGGGCAACCTGAAGGTGGCCACGCCCATCGCAGCTGTTACGCTCAGCGGCGCGGTCAGCACCGGCACGCCCCTGAATGGGATTGCCGACACCGGATCAGCCCTCATCGTCACGGACAACAACGGCAAACTGTCGAACTTTGATCTGGGGGTGGGAAACCTCAGTGGGAGCACCACCATTACCCCGACGCTGTACGACCTCGCGACCTGCACCTACCGGCAGTTCCGTCCTGTCCTGACCTTGACCAAGACGTCCTCACCCACCTCCAGCGTGCAGTCGAACGCCACTGTGACCTACACGATCACCGTGAAAAACACGGGTACCGCACCTGCGACGAACGTGAAGCTGAGCGATCCTATTCCCGCCAATACCACGTATGTGACCAATTCCACCACGCTCAACGGCACAGCACAGACAGACGCAGCGGGAGCGATGCCCTTCGTCACTGCTTCGGCCGTCAAGAGTACTGGCAACGCCTACGTCTATCCTGGTGCGACGCTCGCTGCGGGGAATACCGCCACCGTGCAGTTTAAGGTAACTGTGAACTCGTCCTTACCCACAGGATCTTCTGTCATCACCAACACAGCGTCGTTGAGTTTTGACCCCTACGTTGGATCATCATCACCTTTGAATGCGACAGCGATCAATAATGTGACGCCGCTGGTTAACCTCGTCAAAACTGTTCGCAACACAGCTGGTGGAACAGCATCAACGGGCACTATTCAGGCTGGGCCCAAAGATGTGCTGGAGTATTGCCTCACTTACCGCAGCGTAAGGGGACCTGCGCAGAACTATATCCTGACTGACCCTCTGAACTCTATGCTCACCTTTGTGCCGGATGCATATGGCAGTGGTAAGGATATGCAGTGGACGCAATACGCTGCGGACGGTAGCACAATTCAGTCCACGGCTTACCTTACGAGGGGCAGTGGAGACGACCAAGGTACCTTCGGCACTTACACCAAGGGTGGAGTTACCACGCAGAACACGGTGCAGTTTGTTCTCTCTGTGATGTCCGCCGCAGATACCGCGGGGAGCAGTGGGCAGTTGTGCTTCCAGGCCAAGGTGAATTGATAGAGACGTTTGGTCAGTAAGTTCATAACTGGAGTCATGAGATTACTGCTGAAGGACATACTATTACTCTGTGACAATTCAATCAGGTAGCGAGGGGCCCAGCATTTGATGCTGGGCCCTCACTCTGCACCATCTTCTTGTTTGACGGAGCCCATGTTGTAATACCGATTTAGAGTATGGATGACGAAGGCAGCCAAGAATAATCTTGGCAGAGTCGGTTAATCATATCGTGTGCATGGATAAGGTAACGAAAGAGAATTGATTAAAGCAAAGGATTTAATCTAGCTGCTGCGCGACCTCATTGCTTCCTGGTTATCTGTGACTCATTGCAGCTTTGTGCTGCCCTCCTGGAAGGAACTGGGCGATACCGAAATAACGTATGGCCTCGGCTTGCTATGGCTTGTCCACGCCTGGTGTGCTTCTCAGTGAGGGCAACTCACTCGTGGCGTATGAAAACCACACTTTGCTGTTTCGAGCAAGTCAAGTTTTTCCTTTCAGGAAGATGTCCTTATGCGCACGACATTTCCCCGGCCATTCGGGGGTTTTCCAACCGAAGTTACGCGCGTAGCGGCTGTTGCCGTTCTTCCCCGTACTCGCGGGGCCTTCCAGATCTGTCCGCCGTACACACAGTAAAGTTTAAACATCTCCCCGCACTCGCGGGGGCGATCAGCAATACCTGGTGGGTCACTTGCTATACGTGCGCGGTTTCCCGAGCTCGGGTATGTCGAGAGGAATCCCGACCAGAACGGATTTTTGTTCTCTCATTATCTAGGGGTTTGAAAGCCTACGCCCACGGTGAGCGGTCGGCTAAGTGCGTCTAAAAAATGTGCTGGCGCGGATTTTACCTGCTTATGAGAGAGAGGGACGATGGGGCGGAGATCATGCGGGCATGATGCGGGCGTCACCTCCCCAAACGACCTCACCGATGCCGAGAGGAACGTCCTTCAGCCGATGACCCCTCCTGAATCTCTTGCGGTTTCAGCTGGAAATTTAGGCCAGCCTAATTACTCTTCAAAACGCGGGATGAGACCAGCCAAGGTGTGCCATGAGCTCGGGGAGGGATGCAAAAGGAGGTCTTGGAGGGTATCCAGGCCTTGCCGGAACACGGACACCGCACGGTGTCCGTGTGCTTTGCGTTTGATGCCTTGTTGTGCTTCCTGAACGTGCCCGGTGAGGCAACGCCACAGTGACGACGGTCAGCAGCGTCGTGACGCGCTCTGGTCGGCTGAGCCCGGTGTCCTCCAGGTTGAAGCCTCTGGCGTTCAGTGCGGCCTGTAGGTTCTCGGTCTACCAGCGCTGTGCCCAGGTGTCTAAGGTTCGGTCCGGCGTGCCCGCGATACGCCAGGTACAACATCTCACCAGCAGCGTTTTTCGTTGCTGCAACGCGGAGAGAGACGCCATAGACCTTGACCGGACGGTGCCAGACACGGACTTCCCCTGGTTGCACGTTCCTGAATGCGGCGGATACGGGCAAGCCGTACCCACCTCCTGTGGCTCGAGCGGGAAGGCGGATACAGGGGGCAATCCCTCGCTGCTCCAGGAATTTGAAGCCGTGCTCACCGATGAACGCCCGGTCCGCGAGGATGCAGCGTGAAGTGAACCCAATGGAGCGGACCGCAGGGCAAGTCACATCTGGGTAGCAGTGTAGCGGGCAGCGAACTCGGCAGGTGGGACGTATCCCAGGCTGGAGTGCAGTCGGCGGCGATTGTACAGGTCCGCAATAAAGAAATTGATGTGTCGCCGGGCATCGTCCAGATCGACGTACTCTTGCAGATCGACCTCCTCGGTCTTCAGGGTCTTGTAGAAACTCTCCATTTTGGCGTTGTCATAGGGATTGCCTGTCCTGGACATGCTTGGCGTGATTCCTGCGGACCGCAAGCGGTCCACGTACACTCGGCTCGCGTATTGCATGCCCTGGTCCGAGTGGTGCAGCAGACCGGGAGCAGGACAACGCGCCGAAAGCGCGTTGTTGAGCGCTGCCAACGGCAAATCCGCGTCCATGAACTTTGACATGGACCAGCCCACGACCTCACGGGTAAAACCGTCCAGCACGCAGGCCAGGTACACAAAGCCTTGCCGGACTCGCACGTAGGTCAGGTCTGCCTGCCAGACCTGATTGGGCCGTACCGGAACGGCGTCACGCAGCAGGTTGGGAAAGCGCTTCTCGCTGTGGTTGGAATCCGTCGTCGCCCGGTGGCGGCGCTTGGGACGGCACAACAACCGTCGTTCCCGCATGACACGCAACACGCGCTTGTGATTGACCGGGCGGCCCCGTCGGGCCAACTCGCGGGTGACACGCCGATATCCGTACCCGTTGAACTCCATCACCACGGCCTCAATGTCCTGGGACAACGCCTGATCGGTGTCCACCTCCTCCCGGCCCTGCTGTTCGTAGAACCACGAGCGATTGACGCCGTGCAGCTCGCACAGACGACGTACCGACACCTGGGGATACGCGAGTCGCGCATCCTCGATCATTTGATGCCGTTTTTCGAGCGGTACGTCGCCAACGACTTTTTTAGAATCGTGTTCTCCAGCGACAACTGTCCGCAAAATCGTTCCAACTCGGCGATTCGTTGTTCCAACGACTGGTCGGGTTTGGCCTGGTCGGTGAACGCTGCTTCACCTCGCGCCTCGACCTCTTTCCGCCAACGGTGAATCAAGCTGGGCGACAGGGCATGTTCTCGGCAGAGCTGGGCGGTCGTCTTGTGAGCCCCATTGATCTGGTTCACGATGTCAAGCTTGAATTCACGGCTGTGGGTGCGTCCGGGCATCTTGGCTCCTTCGGTGCTGTCAGCCTACGGGCTGACGGGGACGAAGTGCTTGGCCTCTTGGTCCGGTCCTAAGGGGTCAGTCCAGCGTATGTTGCGCTCAGGACAGGTGGTGACGAAGCGCCCGTGAAGCGCTTCTCTCGTTCGTTGGCGACTGGAGCCGCCATGCGCGAGAAGGGTCCACATCAGCGGCAGACTGAACCCATTCCATACGGCGGACAGCAGGAGGACGTTGACGTCACGCTGTCCGAGCTTCCAGTTCGTCCGATCAAGAATCAGATCAAGTTCGCCCTCCGGGAGCAAGGACACAGCAAAGCGGCTAAACAGTTCTTCGGGCAACGAAAGTTGCATGTTCTCGTTGCAGACGCTGGTCCCGCGTTTCTCCACGACCGGGCAGGGGAACGTGATTCTTGAGCGTGTGCAGGACGACCGTTTTCGCTTGGATCATCGCCAGGATCAGTGCAGCAAAGACCGAAAGACGTCGGGCGTCCAGGGGGAACGCAGACCGCATTGCGGTCTAGGGCGCCCTGCTCCTGGGTGCTTTCACCGCAGGTACACCCGACTGGGGCCGGCTTTTTCACTCCTTCCGGACGTTTTGAAGAGTAGTCAGGAGGGCAGCATCTTCTCTGTTCTTCATGGGGCCGTGGCCTGGCAGGTTACGGCCCCATGATCTTTCTCCCTGGCAAACGATCTATCACTCTTATAGGCTTTCGATCGTGCAAGGGGTCTGGGAGACGCTACGCACGACTATGCGTGAAATGGTTCGGCTGCGAGAAGGACGGGAAGTCACACCGAGCGCTGGAATCATAGAGAGCCAATTGGTCAAAATTGCCGAGGCGGGTGGACCACATGACTTCTTCAATGGCCAAAGTCGAGTTAAAACCATGTTCTCGGGTCAATCGCAGCAAAAATTTACCCCTCCCTGCGTAACGGGAGGGGGCATTTACGGATGGGAGAAATTCCCACGCGGGGACACCTGTGAGTGGCTCAGTTGACCTTTACCACGAAATCCAGTTGCAGGGTCTGGTTCGGACCCAGTGCGTCCGGAACGTTGTTGTGATCCGTGTCTACAGCTACCAGGTACGTCGTCCCGGCAGCCGAGGATGGATTGACGCTCGCCCCGTTCAGGACGGATGTCCAAGTTGTCCCATTGTTAACGCTGAAAATAGTGTCAGCTGGAGCGACCAGGACATTATTTTGGGCCAAGGCGTAGGACTGTAGAGTGGTGTCCGCAGGGACGCTGTCTTGGAGAAAGAACTTCGCCACGCTGGTGTTGTAGACATTCTTCGCCACTATCCGGTAGCTGATGTTGCCACCAGGCAGAGCTGTGGTTTGGCTCAAGGTGTAATTCGCTGGGTTGGTGAGTCCCGTATTGGACTCGGTCTCGCTGCCTGCCGACACGCCCGCCTTTGAGGTGAACTTGGCCACCAGCACGCCCTTGTTGCTGGGGGTGGTGGTAAACGTCAGGGTCACGTTGACCGTGTCGTTGGTGTCCAACGCGGTGATGTTGCCGGTGCTGCTCATGGTTTGCGTCAAGGGTGGGGTCTGCCCCTTGAGGGCGTTGGCAGGGACAGTTGCGGTCGCAATCACACAGCCGGTGGCGTTGGAGACAAGCGTCAGGGGCAGCGTTTCACCTACGTCAGTGGTGCCGTTGCAGTTTGTGTCGGCAGCGTACGTGACAGGGACGTTTTGCGTGGTGATGTTGCCGCTGGCGTCCACGACCTGGAAGGCCACCTGCGTACTCGTGAACGAGTACGTATCGCTAGATCCACCGGTGTTCTTGACCTGCATCAACAGGGTGGCGGTTGAACCTGGATTCACGTTGGGGTTGGGGTTTAAGGTGGCGTCGGGGCCGTTGTTCGTCTGATCCCCGAATAGGGTATGCGGCACGAGGATGACGTGGCCCGTGGTGTCTTCGGTGACGCTGTCCGAGTCACTGGTACTCTCGATGGCCACCGTGAAGCTTGTGGTGCTGTACCGAGCATCGTATGTTCCGATGGCCTGGTAGTTGGCGGTGCCGCCCGCAGGAATGTTTTTGACCACAGGGTTGCCGTTGCTGTCCGTGACGTAGGTGATGCCGTTCTCGACCACTGGTGTACTGGTAATGGCAGCACCACTGGGCGTTTTGAAAACGACGCTGGTCATGTTGGTGTAAGCGGACGTAGAGAGGACGAAACTATCGGAGATGGCCCCTGTGTTCTTGATCGTGTCGATGAAAGCGGCCGTCGACGTCCCCGGTTGCACAGTCGCCGTTTGCGTGTCGCCTTGGCGTACGATGTTGGTGCTGGACGTATTGGGATCGGTGTATGTGCCGGTACCGTTTCCATCTGGGTAGCTGTTTGGGCCAACCACCGCAGTTGGAGCGTAGATACTGATGCTCGTGGGCTGCAGGTCGCCGTTTGATGCTGGGGTGCCGGGGGTGTTTTCGTTGGACGACTCGTTGTACGTGTTGTAGCTCACGCCGTTGATCGTCCCGCCGGGCGCGTATCCAAGGGGACCTTCGTAGACCACGGTCCCGCGGCCAAGTGTTGTTGGGACGTTGACGACTTGAACGATGTCTACGTAGCCACCGTTGGGGAGGGTCACAGAAGTGATGGGGCTATTGATGTCGTCTGGCGTACCGTTTCGGTCCGCGTCGAGGTAGTACTTCACCTGTGTGGTGGGTAAGCTCCCGGTTACAGTGAGGTTGACAACGTAATTTTCTATGTTGCCGTTATTGACGACGCGGTAGGTGGAGTAGACCGTGTCGTCGGGGACGACGTTGGTTTTGTTGTAGTTCGTGGGCGCATTGCTGGAGGCGACATCGTCGGTGCTGCCGTCTCCGTAGAGGATGTCGAAGCCAGCGATAGCAGTGACTTTGCTGACGACTGTGTTCGACGTAACTGTTGATGGGGTAGCGCCGCCAGAGGGGTCGTCGAACCCGGCAGCGGCGGTGTTGGTAATGGTCGTGCCAGCACTCGTTCCCGCGCTGCTTCCTGTAGCGAGAGGGACGGCGGCGGCACTGCCCATCGTGAGGGCGGTCATCAGGGCAAGGGTACGAGAGTGAAACATGGAGGAACTCCTACGGCGGGAAAGAGGGAAACGCACGGAAGCATCGAGGAAAGGCGCCCGGTGCCTTTCTCCAGATTAGTGAGGAGAAGATTACCGCTTAATAACAATGGGGTAAATTTCGGAGGCTTTCTTAAGGTTGAGACAGCGAAAATACTCCCCCTAATACGAGGAAACACCGAATTTTTAGTTTTAGACTCTCTTTATTTTCTTAAGCTTTGAAAGGATATGTGACAGCTTGCCTGGGGTAGGGTTCTTTCCCCTTTCAGGAATGACAACTTCACTTTTTACTCGGTCAGGTGAGGGAAAAGGCTCGCCGAGGATTTGATGAGTCTCTATCAGTTGGTGAGGGGCCGAGCGCAGCACGTTGCGCGAGATCTTGGATCCAAACTGAACCAAGCTCCTGACCCGCCAGTCATAGGATGGGACTTAGATGGATTGGGTCTCACGGCGCTGGCTCCCCAACCGTAGGAGCTCAACCTGAGTCCAGGGAAGCGCTCCAAGCGCCCCTTGTTGGTCGCTCCGGTCTGCTCCAGATCGAATCCCCGCATCTTTTGCAGCTGAACGTCCATTGACGGGAAGCTTTCAGATCTGCTGCACACCAAGCATGTAGGGATTGCGGCGATCATTGAACTCCGCCTGTTATGTTAACCGAGCGTATCTGAATCACTTGCGGTAGTGCCGCCGCGTTCGCCCCGGCCGTGCAGGAAGGCCGTGCGCTATGACCGTGCCCCTCTTGCCCTTACCGGAGGGGGTCCCCGGTGGGCTTAATGTGCTGCTCCTGACTTCCCTTCTCCCTGCAGAAAAGCGAAACCCGCCCGAGGCTGAGTCCTGGGCAGGATGGGTGAGGGCGCCAGGAGTTAGCGCGTGATCAAGAGCGTGGTCAGCACTACCCCCATCACCAAAAGCGGCATCCACAAGGCGTCACTGCGCCTCAGCCGCCGACGGCATTTCCGGAAGGAACGCTTCATACAAAAGACCTCTTGCGAAAGTCACGATCGGCAGGCTTGGGTGAGGTTGCACAGCGCTGCGATGAGCTGAACCCGGAGTGCAAACCGACGCCGCCGATGTCGGTACACGCCCTTCAGCACACGGAAGATCTTCATGCGACGGATCATATGCTCGATTGCCTGCCTGGTATGCGCGAGGACACGGTTGTCCTGGCGCTGCTCCGCGGACAGAGGCGACGCCTGCGTCGCCTTATGGGGGGTAAGGGCGTGCCTGTGGCTTCTCCACAGGCCCTGATACCCTGCATCTCCAATAAGCGCCGTTTGGTGAGGAAAACGAACGCCTGACTGACGAAACAGCTTTAGGTCATGAACCGCCCCAGCGCTCGTGGCGGTGCCCAGGATGCGCTGCGTCACTGTGCACATCAGCACCTGAAATTTCAGGGTGTGCCGCTTTTTCTTGCCGCTGTACCACGCGCGCTGCTTTTTTTGGGCCGTTCACAGGGCACTTCGGAAGCATCGACCGCGACGATGCTGTACACGAGTTGTGCTTCCTGAAACACGCGTTTCTTGGGCAGCTGGAACCGTGCACTGGCAATCAGAGCCGCTTCCACGCGTTCCACCGTGCGATGCACGGTGGCTTCGTGCACACCCCAGTCGTCACCCAGGTGGGCGAAGGTCCGGTACTCGCGCCAGAATTCCAGGGTCATCAGCAGTTGTTCCGCCACGCTGAGCGCGGCGGGGCGGCCTGATTTCTTTTTCTGTCCTTCGCGTAGGGTCAGCACCTCTTCCATCTCAGCAAACGTTTCCGGGTAGACCCCGGTGCGTCGACGGAACTGCTTGCGATTCATCTTCAGCGTGCGTGTCAGACGGTCTCGCTCCACCCTCCCAGCTTAGCCTACGACTTTCGCAAGAGGTCTAAAGATTGGAGTCGCCGTTCTTGGAGATGAACGACGCTGCTGCACACCATCTGGCCGACCTTTAGGGCCACGCTCCTGCAGAGTACCCATGAAGTTGAGGGGCGCGGCTGTCCATGATCTTTACGTCGCGTGAGCGGTAGCGTACCCGTTCTGCTGTAGAGGCGGCCACGCTAAACACAAACGATCTGGACCAAATGACCTTCAGCGCAGTACTTCCGCACGCAAGGCTTGCCTACGCCGTTTGACCTCATACATCCGCTGATCTGCCAGGGCGACCAGAGTTGCCCCAGACGCTTCATCACTCCGCGCCAGACCGAGGCTCGCTCCCTTCAGGTGGGCTACCTGCTTGCCTGCGAGCACCGCCACGTCCACCGCCTCTTGGAGCCCTTCCTCTTCCAAGTCCAGAAGCAGCACCATGAACTCGTCTCCGCCTAGACGGTAGGCGCGTGCCTGCTCCCCAAGCTCGACCGACAGGGTCGTTGCAAAGACGCGCAGCAGCTTGTCTCCTTGCTCATGACCCTCCAAGTCATTCACGCCCTTGAGTCCGTCCAGGTCCATCAACGCCACGGAAAAAGGGACGTGCAGGCGCTCTTGTGCAGCCAGGTCCTCGTCAAAAGCACGCCGGTTGAGCAGTCCCGTCAGGGCGTCCCGCCGGGCTTGCTGCTGGGCCAAGTCCACGGCGGTATAGCGGTCGAGGGCGTTTTGAACACTGCGCCCGACCGCCGTAATCAAGGCCTGGTCACTGGTCCGCCAGTTGGGTACAGGATGATCCTTGAGCCGGACAGCCATGAGGAGCGACGTGATGTTACCGTGGGTTCCCAGAGGAAACCACGCCATCTACTGGATGCCGGCGTCTACCACCTGTTTGATGGCTCTGGGATGTGCCGGGTAGTCGTCCAGGTAGAGCGGTGCAGTGGCGTCTCGGAGCGTTCGCGTCACACTCTGAGGCCAGGAGGGCAACTGGTTGGGAACATCGAGGACAACAGCGGGAACCCGGGGATGCTGATATCCCGCCTCTATCCTCAAGGACTTCCCCTCAAAGCGGAGCAGTCCCGTGTAGTCCGCTTGCAACGCTTCACCAATCAGGGCAGAAGCGGACAACGTCATGTCTTCTGGGGAGAGCGCGAAGTCCATCAGCTCATTCACACTCTCCAGAACCTGCGCGTGCTTCAGACTCCGCTGCATGTCCTGCAGGAATTGATCCTTCGCGCCCAGCGTACGGCTCAGGTACTCGTTCCGGACACGTAGTTCCAGCTCGCTGACCACGAGATCCGCCAGGTCCTGAAGCGCTTGGAGGTCTGTTGACGTGAGCGGATGTGGGCGGTCATCAATAACGCAGAGGCTGCCCACCCGGTGACCAGCAGGGGTGACCAGTGGGGCACCAGCGTACATGTGAATGTGCGGTCCGCCCGTAACCATGGGGTTCTCGGCGAAACGGGGGTCAACAGAGGCGTTTTCCACCACCATGGGGGTGTCCTGCAGGATGGTCCAGGCGCAGAAAGAGTCGTCGCGAGAGGAGTTGGTGTCAGGCACGCCGACGGCAGATTTACTCCACTGTCGGAATTGATCAACGAAGTTGATGGCCGCGATGGGCGTGTGGAGAAGGAGCGCCGCCAGACGGGTGATGCGGTCAAAGGACGCTTCTGGAAGGGTGTCCAGAATGCCATATTGAGCGAGGTTCATCAGACGGACATACTCATCTGGCGGCTGGGGTACGCGGGGCATTGTTCAGCATCTTAATATTTTGGCCATTGTTGGGTATGAAAGGGGTCTGTGAAACTGTGCGTGGGGCCCGTGTTTAGGTAGAAGCTCAGGACCGCTCTCCTGGAGAAGTCGCCGAGCAGGTGCGCGAGCGCGTCCAGGGGGACTGAAGTACGCTGGAACAGGATCAGCAATCAGAGTGATCTCAGGATGCTGGAGCGCGTGCTGGACACCTATCGGGTGACCTCTCCGCAGGTCCTGCAACTGCGGCGGGCTTGGCAGCCACCCACCGCGAGCACTTCGCTCAGGCGGAACTGGTGACAATGCGACTGGAATTGGATGGCCCGGAAGCAGGGGAACATGGCGGTACGCGGTCTCCCTGAGGCTGGGCTGGACGGAACATCGGCGTCTCTCGCTCTCACCTCATGGCACTGACATTGGGCTCTGCTGGGCTGGACGAGCACGAGCGCTTGGCCCTCGCGGACGACCTGGGCTGCCACGAGGAGGCCAGGGCTGGGGCGTGGGAAGCCTGGCAGACCGTGTTGGAGCTGGAGGAACATGACGTCCGGGTTACACTTTTCGCTCGGTGCGGAGTGCCTTGCGGCGGCGCTTGACCTCGTACATCCGCGCATCTGCCAACTTGATCAGCTCCATGCATGTTCCTGCTTCTCCCGCCTTCGCTACCCCAACGCTGGCCCCAATCCGGCTCACACACGCCTGCTGAGCCGCAGGGACCGCCACATCCACCATCTCATCCACGTCCTCAGCCGCCCACGCTCCCGGCAGCAGCAGCACGAACTCATCGCCTCCCAACCGGTACACCTTGCCCTGGCCCTGGAGCTCTGCTTTCAGCGCACCCGCGAAGAGTTGCAGCACCTTGTCGCCCTGCGCATGCCCCTCAGTGTCGTTGAGTCCCTTGAATCCGTCCAAATCCATTAGGGCGAGCGTGAAGGCTTCGCCCAGGCTCTGACACTGTTCCAGGTCTTCATCGAAGGCGCGGCGGTTCAGCACGCTCGTCAAGGCGTCCTCCCTGGCTGACTCAAGAGAAGCCTCCATCCTCGCCCGTTCGTACAGTGCGGCCCGCACGCTCCGCCCCGCTGCTTCCAGCAGGGTCCGGTCACTTCCCCTCCAGGGCAATTCCCGCTCCTGATCTGCCCGCAAGGTCAGCATCAGGAACGTCTTGCCCTGCCACGTACCCAGCGGAATCCATGCCGCGGCCTGGAGGCCTGCCTCAATAAACGCAGGTCGGGCCTCGGGATGTTCCCGGTACACATCCAGATAGAACGGCGCTTTCAGGTCTTTCAGGGTATGCGTGACGCTCCGGTCACTGAGGTTGAGGTGGTTTGCCAGTTCGAACAACAGAGGGTGCAGGTCCGCCTCTCCGTACACCCGCTGGATGTGAGGCTTGCCGTTCTCGAAGATGACCAGCCCCGTCCAGTCCGCGTGAATGGCCTGCCCGATCAGGCCCGCCGCTTGGTGGGCCGAGTCTTCCGGCGAGAGGGGCAGGTCCATGAGTTCATGGACGGCTTCGAGCGTTTGCGCGTGGGCGAGGTTGCGCTGCAGGTCCGCCTCGCGCTCGGCCTGTGCCCCCACCTGCTGTTGGAGCCGTTGGACATGACTACGGAGTTCCAGCTCGCTTATAGCGGTGGCAGCAAGGTCTTGCAGGGCACGGAGGTCCTCCTCATCCAGAGGATGAGGTTGATCGTCGGTGATGCACAGCGTCCCGATACGGTGCCCGCGCGGCGTGACGAGCGGAGCAGCCGCATACATGTGGATGTGCGGTTCGCCCGTGACCATCGGATTGTCTGTAAACCGGGGATCGGCGGTAGCGTCGGGAACGACGAAGGGGGTGTCCTGCAAGATGGCCCAGGCGCAGAAGGAGTACTCACGGGGCGCTTCAGTGTCGTCAAGGCCGACCATGGCCTTGCCCCATTGTCGGTCCACGTCCACGAAGTTGACGACGGCGACGGGCACGCGGAGGAGCCGGGCAGCGAGGCGGGTGATACGGTCAAAGACTTCTTCGCGGGCAGTATCGAGGATGTGGTACTGCGCGAGGTCTAACAAGCGGGCAGCTTCATCTGGGGGGACCGGCGCTCCTGACATTCCTAGAGTGTAAGTAAATGAACTGACATTTTTCAGTTTGGGAAAAGGCCGTCCTGGACGGCTTCCCAGCTCATATTGAGGGTGTGATTCAACGAAATGACCGTGCTGGACGGCTCCCATTCTGCCATGCTCACCTCCTGTTGCCGCAAGCAATATCGGGACAACCTGCAGGTTGTCCTGAGCTACTTCCTGGAAGCGCTGGGGATCTCCCGTTTCCTCAACCACCAACGCTAGAGTGCACGCACCCTTCTGCGGGTGATGCGCCAGCATGCCTTGGACACGTTCCGGACGTACCTCCGTGGACGCCGGGGCGTCCACCGCTCATCGAGATCATCATGGACACCACTTCCACCGCCAAAGAAGGCGTGTTCGCTGAGCTGGATGGCTGCACACCCTGAACGGGGTGCGTGGCCTGCATGTCGTCATGCTCTACATCTGTTGTGGTGATCTCCGCTCGCCCTGGGGGATCAAGATCTGGCGTGGGAAAGGAACACCCTCTCCGGCAGACCTGGCATTGCGGCTGGTCCGGCAGCTTCCCCTGGAAGTGCGCTCCAGAGCCAAACGGGTTCATCTTCTCGCCGATGCCGGGTTTGGCAGTGCCGCCTTCATGTCTGACCTCCAGGCATTGGGGCTGGAATTTACCGTGGGAATGCGGGCAGACCGGCTGACCGTGGACGGTCAGCGTCTGAAAGACATCACAGCGCAACAGCGTCGCGTCTTTTTCCAGGGTCTGTCAGACCTGCCGCTGTGGCTGTACTGGATCTGGCTTCACGCCAAACAGGAGGAACGACAGGAACAACGTTTTCTCGTGTTCTCCCAGCGTAGGACCCCCAGAACCGCGAAGCAAACAGGTCGGCGCAGGTGGAAAATCGGGGCACTCTTCAAAACCTTGAAGAGCCGCTTTACTTTCAGCAAATTCGGCCAGAAGCTCAGTAGTCGACAACTCCACTTTTTTGTCGTTTCAGTGGAGGAAAAGGACTTGCCAAGACTTCAAGGATTTCGTTGAGTTGGTGCGGGACCCAGCGCAACACGTTGCGCAGGAGTTCTGATCCGTAACGCACCTGGCTCATGGCCGCCGGGCCATGAGCCAAAACGGGGATGGGTTTGATCTCATGGCGCCAGATCCCCACTCGCAAGCAGGTTAACTTCGCCAAAGTGACGAGCCCGAACAAGCGCTTCAGGCGCTTCTTGTCCGTGACTCCAGTGCGCTCCAGATCGAATCCCCGCATCTTTTGCGAACTTGAAGGTGCATTCGATGGTCCAGCGGAGCCCATGGAGCTTCCATGTCTCCCATACGGCGAAATCTGTTGCGATGATGACCAGGTCACCCGCGGGTGACCTGGTGGCCACGACCCACATCCGTTCCCCAAAAACCTGCGTTTTCTCGGCGATGATCCGGAATTGACCCGGTTGCAGATCCTGGAACCGTTCGTCTGCGAAGAGCTCGTCCAGCACGGTGTCCTTGCGAATCCGAACGGCTTGAAGAATGCCTTTGCGACGCAGAAAGCGGAACCACTCGGCACCGATGAACTCCCGGTCCGTCACCAGGCCGCCCTTCCAGCGTCGCGCTGCAAGGGCTTCCAGCAGCTTGGAGACGACCCACATTCTCGCCCGGGTATCACTGTTGCCAGTGTGATCCAAGGCCACCCAGTACAGAGGGATCGTGAATCCGTGGATGAAAGCACCGAGCACCAGGAGGTTGAGGGGGGACTCCCCATGTTCCCAGGTGGTGCGGTCCAGGCCCATGAGGATTTTTCCTGGGGGAAGGTGTGCCAACAGCAGCGCCAGGTAGACCTGAGCCGTGAGCTGCTCGTCGTGGACGGCGCGTTGAACGCGCCGTTTCTTAGCTTCGGTGGAGCTGGTTCCCGGAAGATGAGGACCAAGGTCGCGGTGGTTGACACGCTGGGCGGTGATCATGGCCTTCATGCACATCCCTGGCGCGCTGGAGGGTGTCGGTGCGTAGAAAGGGCACACAGGTTTTGAAGTGGGCCGTCAATTCAGTAGTGCAGCAGGGAGGGCATGTAGGTCGCATACCTCAACACACTGCCTGTCGTCGTCCCTGTCCAGGGACACACGGGAAAACGGCTTTTCATCGTTCTGAACGATGAAAAGAGAAGTTGTCATCTCCTGAGCTGCTCGGTGTAGATTCCTCATGGCGCACGGATAACCTCCGTCAAAACGCTTCCCCCTCCCTGCGCTGGCCTGAAGCTGGCGGCGGGGAGGGGGGCCTTTTACGGAAGGGAGAACTGCTGGACCGGGGACAGAGGGGTCTGGCTCAATTGATCTTCACCACAAAATCCAGTTGCAGGGTCTGGTTGGGTCCCAGTGCGTCCGGAACATTGTTGTGATCCGTGTCGACCGCCACCAGGTAAGTCGTTCCAGAAGCTGCAGAGGGATTGACACTCGCCCCATTGGGCACCGCCGTCCAAGTTGTCCCATTGTCAACGCTGAAAATCGTATCGGTGAGTGCGACGAGGACATTATTTTTGGTCAAGGTGTAGGACTGCAAGGTGGTGTTCGCGGGCACGGTGTCCTTGAGATAGAACTTTGTCACGCTGGTGTTGTAAACATTCTTCGCCACGATCCGGTAGCTGACGTTGCTCCCAGGTAGAGACGTGGTCTGACTCAATGTGTAGTTTGCTGGATTGGTGAGCCCCGTGTTGGACTCGGTCTCGCTGTTCGCCGTTACGCCCGCCTTCGCGGTGAACTTGGCCACCAACACACCCTTATTGCTGGGGGTGGGGCTAAACGTCAGGGTCACATTCACCGTATCGTTGCTGTCCTGTGCGGTAATCGTGCTGGCGCCCGTCAGGGTCTGTGTAAACACCGGCGTCTGGCCCTTGATGGCGTTGCTGGGCACCGCTACGGTTGCAATCACACACCCGGTAGTGTTGGCGGCAAGCGTCAAGGGCAGGGTTTCACTTGCGTCCGTGGTGCCATTGCAATTCGTGTCCGCAGCGTACGTGACGGGCACGTTTTGCGTGGTGATGTTACCGTTGGTGTCCACGACTTGGAAGGCCACCTGAGTACTCGTGAACGAGTACGTATCGCTGGATCCGCCAGTGTTCTTGACCTGCATCGACAGGGTGGTCGTTGCTCCAGGTGCGCCGCTGGGATTGGGGTTCAGTGTGGCATCCGGCCCTGTGTTGGTCTTGTCACCGAACAGGACCTTGGGCACGAGGATCATGTGGAAGGTGGTGTCCTCCAGAACACCGTTTGGAGCGCTTAAGGCATCGATTCCGACCGTAAACCCAACTTGAGTCGTCCCAGTGGCGTATGAGAAGGTCACCCGATAGTTGGCCGTACCGCCAGCAGGCACATTCTTGATCGTGGGTGTGCCGCCGCTGTCAGTGACGTACGTGATGCCGTTCTCTACGGTTGGCGTGCTGGTGATGGAAGCGCCGCTCGGTGTCGTGACTACCACACCGGAAGGACGGTCCAGAAGGGCATAGCTGTCGGTGAGCGTTCCCGTGTTCTTGATGGTGTCGATGAAGGTGACGGACGTGGTCCCAGCCTGGACTGTAGCCGTCTGTTGGTCACCCTGCCTCGAGATGCTGGTGGTAGGAGTACTGGGATCAGCGTACGTACCCGTACCGTCTCCTGCTGGGTAGCCGTTCGGGCCGAGTTGTGCACCGGGAACGTAGATCCGAGCTGTGGTCGGCTGCAAGTCCATGTTGGTGGCCGCCGTACCAGGCGTGTTCTGGTTGGAAGGCTCACTGTAGGGCGCAAATCCGATCCCATTGATGACCATGGTCGGGGCATAGCCCATTGGGCTTGCGTAGTACTGGTTGTTGGCAGATGCGATGGAGGGCACCGTCATGGCCTGAACGATGTCCTTGTACCCACCGTTGGTCAGGGTGACGGACGTAATTGGGCTGTTCAGATCGTCGGGAGCCCCGTTCTGGTCCGCGTCCAAGTAGTACTTGACGGAAGGACCGCCGAGATTGCCATAAGCACTGATGTTGATGACGTAGTTGTCGATGTTGCTGTTGTTGACGACTCGGTAACTGCTGTAAACAGTTGCGCCGGGCAAAATGTTGGTCTTGCTGTAATTTGCTGGTGCGTTTGTGGAAGCGACGTCGTCTGTACTGCCATCGCTGTAGATAATGTCAAAGCCAGTGATGGCGTTGACCTTCGTGACGACCGTGTTGGAGGTGGAGGTTAGGGCCGTGGCGCCACCTGCCGGGTCATCAAAGACAGCATCGGCAATGTTGGTGATGCTGGTGCCAGCATTCGTTCCCGCGCTGTTTCCCGTGGCGAGAGGGGCGGCGGCGGCACTGCCTAAAGCGAGAGCGGCCATCAAGGCGATGGCTTGAGAATAGGGCATGGATAAACTCCTGGAGGAAGAAAAAAAATGCGCGAACACATCGGGAAAGCTCACCCGACGTCTTCCTCCAGATTAGTGAGGGAAAAATTACACTTTACTAACAGTTAGATAAACTTCTAACATCTTCTTAAGGTTGAAGGTATGGAGAATCTGTCCTCTACAAGGGCGGAATTGACAAGTTTCTGATTTCGCTGTCCTTTATTTTCTTAAGCTTCGATATAGTGAAGCAACATTTTAGTGGGGGGTGAGAATGAGTTCCTTTTCACCAAAGGCCCCCCTTCCTCCCCTTGCCTGAAGCAAGGGGAGGAAGGGGGGCGAGCGCCCTTGGCGCTCCGAAAAGCTGTAGCTGTAGCCATCTCCTTACCAAGGTCGCCTGCGCAGGTGAGGATCAGCTTCCTATCTCCTCTCCAGAGCCGCGTTCCCCTGGAGCGGCAGCTGTACCACGCCCAGCGCGTGAGCGGTGAGTGGGCCACCATGAGCCGCGAGGAGGGCAGCTGTCAGTGGCGGCAGCTGCGTGGTGGCGGAGACGACGGGTACGGGCGCGGAAGCTGGCGTGAAATGCACGCCTGGCTGGCGAAGTAAGGGTGACTGCTCCAGATTGACAGGGCGTCCGGCGGCTTCCCACATGGCGGCGCGCGCAAGGTCCTGGTCGTTCAGGCCCCACCCCCGTCAGACCCCCCTGGCGTGCGGGCGTTTGTCCCGCCCCCCCTCGGGGCACAATGGGTGGCGCAATGACGACGGACTCTCGCTCCCCCTCGGGCAGAAAACGGCCTCCCGGCGTGCTCCCACGGGTCCTGCTGCAAGAAGGATCAGTCCTGATCTCCTTCCGGCAAGACGCGGCGGAACGGCAACGCCTGGACGCCATCGTCGCCCTTGGTGGTGGGACACTGACGGGCCACGTCCGGCGAGCGATTGACAGCTATCTGGAGCGAGACGTCTACAGCCCTGACCCTCGGACGTACCTCGCGGATCGGCATCAGAAACTGGAGGGCCTGGTCAAGACGGCCTTCCGGCAGGAAAAGACCCAGCGCGAGCGGTTCGTGGCGATGGTGGAGCGGGTGGGCGGGCATCAGTCCCTGCATTTCCGGTGGGCGCTGTACGAGTACCTGGAGCCGCAGGCGGCGAGGATCGACGCTTATCTGGAAGCGCAGGAGCAGCAGGGCGCACACGCTTCCTAACGCCACCAATGGCCCAGTTTCTTGCAATTGCTCTTGTTTTTCGCGTGCTGGACGTCGCAGGATGCAGGCATGACGAAAAAGAGCCCGAAAAACGCCGTCGCAGCCGCTCCTACTGCCAGCACGGGGGGCAAGATCGGCAAGGCTCAACTTGTGGAGACGGTGGCCGACAAGACCGGCCTGACCAAGAAGCAGAGTGAGCAGGCTGTCAGCGCGATGCTGGACCGGGTGCTCACGGCCCTGCAGGGGGGGCAGAACGTGACGCTCCCCGGACTGGGGACCTTCAGCGTGAAGGCCACCGGCGTGCGCCCTGGCACCTCCGAGAAGATCCAGATCCCCGCCGGCAGGAAGGTCAGTTACAAGGTCGCCAGCAGCCTGAAGGAAAGCGTCAACGGCTGAGCCGCAATAGACGAGGGGAGGCCCAGGCAGCACGCCCTGGGCCTCCTGTTCTTCAGAACGTCCTCGGGGTTCAGGGTGGAATTAAGCAGCGTGTTTCAGCGTATCCACTGAGTTCTTACTGGCCGTGCGTTGCTCGACCCGCTTCCAGCACCTTCGTCCACCAGGTGAGGTCGTCGAGCATCGCCTCGACACTGGAATTCAGATAGGTCATACCCTCCAGCTGCTGCTCTCCTTTCAATGCGGCGTAAAAGTCAGATCCAGCAATATGCACCGCGTGCCGCAGCGGAGCCATCTGCAACTCCACCAGGATGAGCCGCAGTTGCTCAATGGCGCGTGCTCCGCCGACACCGCCGTAGCCCACGAGAGCGGCCGGTTTGCGCCGCCACTCCGGATAGGCATAGTCAAGCGCGTTCTTCAGCACGGCGGTCGGCGCATGGTTGTACTCGGCGACCAGGAAGATGAAGCCGTCATAGCCCGCGAGCGTCTCTTGCCAACGAACACCCTCAGCGTTCTGCGTAGGAGCGTAGGCATTGGAGGCGCGTTCGTTGAAGAACGGCAGATCGAAGTCGCGCAGGTCGAGCGTTTCGAACTGGAGATCCTGACGCTCGGCCAGGAAGGGTGCCAGCCAGGTGATGACCTGATCCGCGAAACGTGTTGGCCGGGTGCTGCCGATGATCACGCCGATACGGGGCATCAGCCCTGCGCCTCGCGCGACACAGTCTCCCAGTCCTTCCAGGTCTGGACCCGCTTGGCGTAGAGGCCCTGGGCGATGTCGAAGGCCTGCCCACCGAACATGATCCGCAACGGGGGGGTTTCACTGTCCACGACCTTCAGGAGGGCCTGGGCGGCCGCTTTTGGATCGCCTGTCTGAGACTGTCCTCTGTTTTGAGCCATCGCCTGCCGGAACCCGTCGTACTGTGGGTTTGACGCTGAATGGCTGGCCGAGTCGCCGCCCCAGTCCGTTCCGTAGGAGCCGGGTTCCACCAGGGTCACCTTGATGCCCTGCCCCGCGACTTCCTGCGCCAGCGCTTCGCTCATCCCTTCCAGCGCCCACTTTGAGGCGTGGTAGATGCCCAGGCTCGGGAAGGCGGCCACACCCCCGATGCTGGAAATCTGAATGATGTGTCCGTGGCCCTGCTCACGCATGATCGGCACCGCTGCCTGCGTGACCCACATCGCGCCGAACAGGTTGGTCTCCATCTGGGCACGCGCCTCCTCTTCGGTGATCTCCTCGAAGAAGCCGAAATGCCCGTACCCGGCGTTGTTCACCACCACGTCCAACTGGCCGAAGTGGACCTTGGCCTGCTGGACGGCGGCCATGTCCGCGGCACGGTCCGTCACGTCCAGCTGGATTGGCAGGAAGGCGTCACCGTAGGCCTTCAGGCCTTCCACCGTCTCCAGACGCCGCGCCGTTCCGGCAACCTTATCGCCGCGTTCCAGCGCGGCACGGGCGAACTCTTCTCCAAACCCACGGGACACTCCTGTAATGAACCAGACTTTTGACATGATGGACCAACCTTTCCCCGAACGGGGCCATGAGAGACGATGACCCGTGTCCAAAGACAAGGCCGCAAAAGACGGAATGTTTTAATAGAAAAGGGTGATCAGGAAGACAGCAAGCCCTGGCCAGCCCAGTGGAAGGCGCTGCGGATCAGGTCGTGGAAGACCTTGAAGTCCTGAGTCGCGTTCCACCGGCCGAAGGCGGTTCCCATTGCAACAAAGGCGACGCCCAACAGAAACTCGGCTTCGTCGGGATTCTTGCCCTGGTCGGTCAGTCGGGACTGCAGCCAGGTGGAAAGAAAGGTGTGCAAGCGCACGCTGACGCCTTGCTTGGCTTGGTCCAGGGTCGGTGCCTCATTCTGCAATTGCTTTTGCAGCCTGAGTTTGGCTTCGTACCCGCCGGTGTAATCGAGAAAGAAGGCTTCGAGGGAGGCCCAGGGGTGTTCGTCGGCGGGACGGCCGGCCATGAAGTGTTCCCAGTGGATCTGTTCTTCAGGGTCAGCGTCGAACAGCATGGCTTCCTTCGACCGGAAGTAGTTGAACAGGGTGGCGCGAGAGACATCTGCCGCTTCGGCGATGTCGTCGAGGCTGACGTTGCTGTATCCACGTTCGGTGATGAGGCGCAGCGCGGTCTGGCGGATGGCCCGCCAGGTATCGAGCTTCTTGCGTTCTCGTCGTCCGATGGGTCCTGTCTCGTCCACACGCTGATCCTACCCCAAAAACTAGACGAGTACAAGTATGGAAGAATCTAAATTTGTGAGACTGCCAGAACGCATTAGAAATTCAGGTCGCTCAACGGGTGAACTCGCATCGTGGGTTCACGCCAGCGAGGGCGTATGACTCCGGCCGGTTGTGGCAAGTTGTTGGGGTAGGGTGACGCGGTGTTGAGCGGTCAGAAGCTCCCCGGCGACCGGTTCCCCCTCGCGGTCATCGGCTACGCCGTATGGCTCTACCACCGATTTCCCCTGAGCGACCGCGATGTCGAAGAACTTCTGCTGGAGCGGGGTATCTGCGTGACGCGTGAATCCATCCGCACGTGGTGCATCAACTTCAGCCATCTCTTCGCCCAGGGCCTCCGTCACCGGGAACCACGTCGTGGTTCCCAGTGGCACCTTGATGAAATGTGCGTGGACGTCGGCGGTGTCAAACACTGGCTGTGGCGGGCGGTCGACGAACACGGAGCCGTGTTGGACGTCTTGTTGCAGCAACACCGAGACACGGAAGCCGCCAAATCGTTCTTCTCCCGGCTGCTGAGTGAGTACGACGTGCCGGAGATCATTCACACCGACAAGCTCTGGAGCTCTGGTGCGGCCCTGCGTGAACTCCCCGTGCTCCACGCTGTGGAGCACGTCCAGGTGATCTCCTCTGCCCGTTGCAACAATCTGATCGAGCAATCCCACCGCCCCACACGACGGCAGGAACGTCAGCAGTGGGGGTTCAGGTCACGACAACGAGCGCAGGGCTTCCTCGACCTGCACACCCGAGTCTCGAACCTTCACCATTCCGCTCGCTCCGCCATCCCTGCTTCCCAGCGCCGTTCTCACAAAGAAGAGGCCTTCAAGACGTGGCAGCAGGTCGTGCAACAGGCGGCCTGAACTTCAGGCCGCCTGCGTGCTCGGCTCCCCTCTGCTTCTTTGAGGTCGACAACTTGCCACAACCACTCTCAACGAAACCTCACCTTCGGACTTCTCAGCCTAGCCTGACACGCTCTATCGGAAATTCGCGTTGCTAGAAGAGTTTGAAGATCTACCCTCTCTTGGGCTTCGACTCTTTCTCCAGCATAGGCGAGGGTGTCGGTTGACCAATGATAACCTTCGCCACTTCTGCTCCTACCGAGCTAGCCACTTCTCCCACCGAAGCGGGTTCGTTCCTACGCCGTTCCATAAGTCGTCGCTGAACTTCAGCGGTGCGGCGCTCTTCAGGCGTCGGACCAGGATAACTTGGCTGACCGATCAAAGCCAAGAAAATTTCTCGAACAACTGCTCTAAGCGCACCCAGAAATGACTTCATAGTTGAACTTATCAGGATTATTTTGCTCCTGAATGAAGGAGATTTTACCCGTATAAAACTCCTACTTTTTCTCTTCTCTAAGGACAATTAGAGAAGAGAATCCACCAGGAATTCCGGTGTCCCAAAGGCCACTCGCCCCACCATTGCTGAAGCTCATGATAGTAAGGTGTGTAGACCACATTCAATTGAATTGAATGTAATCAATATTATTGAAACAGGCGAGACTCACCTGTCAGGAGCAGTCATGATCACCCTGACCTTCGGTCCAAACACCCTCATCCTCGACGTTATGGGACTCGACCGGCTCTGGAGTCTGAAAAGTCATCTCGAACTTCCTCTCTCCCACATCCAACAAGTCAGGGTAGAAGAACAGGCGGCCATCCCCTGGAAGGAGGGCCTCCGCGCACCGGGAACCCACCTTCCCGGCGTTCTCGCCGCAGGAACGTTCTATACGCATGGGCGGAAAGTCTTTGCCGACATTCGGGAAGGGCAGCCAGCTCTCGTGCTTGAACTCCATCACGAGAGTTACGACCAACTCATCTTTCAGACGGACGATCTTCAAGCAGATCTCTTACGCATTCGCGAGGCTCTCCCTTCCTGATTGGCCAGTACAGGTCCCAGCGAGCGCCTGCAAGAGGAAAGGGGCGAACGCATGAAGTTTCAGCGCATTCTGACCACCCACGAAGAGCTGCGGATATTCGCCGACCCCGTGCGCCTCATGCTCTTCCGGCTGTTGATTTCTCGAGAAGCGACCCTTACCCAACTCGCACGGGCCCTGGGTCTTAAGCCCAATCTCGTTCACTATCACCTCAAAAAACTGCTCGCAATCGAGCTGGTGCAGACGGTCCGGCATGACGACGAAGGCAAGTATTACCGCGCTACCTTCCTCAACGTGGGTGTGGCTCCGGACCTCCGCTTTAGTGATGAGGCCGACCCTTCTGCCCTTGCACCCGAACAACCCCCTGCGATCGATCCTGATGCGATCAACGATCGTAACCAAGCACATCACGGTCTCCTGAACCTGACCGACGAGCAGCAACGCACCTTGTTGAGCGAAATCAACGCGCTGTTGGAACGCTACCAAAACTCGCAAACGTCCCAAGGAATTCCACGTGCCGTCACTATCGCCCTCGTTGCCCTTCCAGGCACGAGGACTCCGACGGATATAGCCGAGGGAACACCATGACTTTGACGCTGAAACGCCCCCGTCTACTTCCTGCGATCACGCGCCTCGTCAGCCTTGGGCTCATTGGTGTGGTCAGCAGTTATCCCTTGATTCACAAGTTCGTGGAAAAAGCCCTGCAGAACCCAGATGCTGCTTCCAAAGTCCCACAAGGCGTGTCCACGGAGACCCTCACTGCCCTGGCGCTGATCAATCCTGCACTTCTGACGCTCGGCAGCACCGCATTGGGAGCTGTCCTTGCGCCCAAAGTAGGCCTGCATTCGGTGCTCAGTGGTCAATCAGGAGCACGCTTTACCCGGCGGGATGCAGGAGCAGGACTCCTGACGGGCGTCACGACGGCCGTCCTCTTGGCCGGGCTCGATCTCCTCACGCGTCCACTCCTTGGGGAGGCCGGTGCAAAGTTGAGTCTGGATGCACCGCGTTCACTGACCGACACTCTGGGAGGCATGTTGTATGGGGGAATCACCGAGGAGCTGCTGCTGCGGTGGGGCGTGATGACCCTCCTCACCTGGTTGGGGTGGCGGTTCCTCCAGCGGGATGGGCAACCACCCAGGGCAGCCGTCATGTGGGGAGCCATCACGGTTGCAGCAGTCCTGTTCGGCGTCGGGCATCTTGGGGCAGTAGCCACACTTGTGGACCTGACTCCGGCCGTCGTCTCTCGGACCGTCCTCCTGAACATGATCGGCGGGATGGCGTTCGGTTACCTGTATTGGCGACGGAATCTCGAAACAGCCATGCTGGCCCACACGTGCTGGCATGTGACCGTGACCTTGATCAGCTTGATGAAGTAAGGAAGTCTTTCCAATTCTTAACTTTGTACGAGTGTGAAAGGCTAGTGCAGCGTTCAATGAATACGAATGGCTTCGTAGTGAGATCGGAGGGTGCGGCGGGCGACTTGGGTTGAGAACTGCCAATTGAGTGTGACGCCAGCGCGTGAACGCGCTGCCACCCAAGCCTCGACTTCGGAGCGAAGGCGTTCCAGCGAGGAAATACGCCGATTCAAGCACTGCCTTTGAAGGGCACGAAATTCCAACTCCGCCATATTCAGCCAAGAGGCGTGTTTGGGCGTGTAGATCCACTCGAATCGGCCCACCAACTGGTGGGCCTGCTGTGGGTTCATCCACTTGTAGAAACTGCCGCCATGATGGGTGTGAGGTTGTCCTGGACCAGGGTGATCTGTACGGCTGCCGGGTAGGCGCGTTCCAGGTCCTGCATGAATGCGGTGTACTCCTCGGCGGTTCGTCGGGCACAGACCTTCACGAACCGCCGACCCGTGCAGGGCTCGACCGCGAGCAGCAACGCACAAGTGCCGAATCGCTGGTATTCATCATCTTCTTTGGCGACGCGCCCCGGTTCCATGGGAACCGGGGCCAGGACATCACCAATGAGGAAGCAGGGCTGCTCATCGAAACACAGCACAGGGAAACGGTCATCGTAAGGCCGGGTGTAGACGTCGAGGACACGCGCCATCTCGCAGAGGAACTTGGCGGTCAGTTGCGCGATGCACCACTGCCTTTTGCGGTGCGGCTGGACCGCGTTTTTTTCAGGATGTACACCGTCGAAGGTGCGATACCGTCAACCACGCCCTGTTCAACGGCTTTTTCAGCGAGCAAACGGATACTCCATTGCGCATGCCCTTCGGGTACCTCACTGCAGGCGAGCGCCGTGATGGCTGCTCGGTCCTTGCCATCGAATTTCGCGGGTCGGCCGGTGTGGGTGCGTCGAAGAGCGCATCATCCAGACGACCCAAGACAAAGCGCTTTCGAGTCGCCTGAACCATCTGCACGCTTATTCCAAGCGCACCACGGATGTCCGCGTCCGACATCTGCCGATGGGCCATCAGCAGAATCCGGGCGCGGGTCATGACCCGCGCCTTACTGCTGCCTTTGCTCGTGATGCCTTTCAGGCTCTGTTCCTGCTCAGCACTCAACTGCACCGGGTACCGGAGAGGTCGGCTTATACCCAACTATGACAAATTGAAAAACGCTGTACTCGTGCGCGCCGCTAAGGTCGGGAGCTGCGCGTGCATCTGCCTTCTCTCCCCCACGCCCAGGCGCCTCCATTTAGGCAGCCACTGAGAGAGTAGTGAACTCTGCTTCAACTGACTTAGAACAAAGAAAAAGGCGACCCGCAGGTTGCCTCTAACGCAGAAGCCTGTTTGCTCTCGTCTTTCCTGGAAGAGGTACAGGAGACGTGTCGTAGGTTGTCGTCGTCACCACGGAAACAGCTGTGCCGTCATCGTTAGTACCACAGTTGCAGTTGCTCCAGGAACCTGTTGTTCAAGGGCTTTCTGTCACCAGTCACCTCCCGAGAATTCCCGTGTTTTAGAGACGGAATCGCCAACTGCAACTGTAGTATTAGAGGGCGTTTTGGAAATGGATTAGTTCTCATGGTGCCTCATTACCTTGAGGCATGCCCTTTGGAACCTACGACTCCGACGTAACGGATGCCGAATGGGAACTCCTTGAAGAGGTCTGGCCCTCTCGTCCAAAGCGAGGCGCACCTCCCATATGGCACCCTCGGCTTATTCTGGATGCAATCTTATACGTTCTACGAGGAGGGATTGCCTGGAGAGCCCTTCCGCATGACTTCCCGCCTTGGGAAACCGTGTATTACCACTTTCGTACGATGCGTCTGACAGGCGTCTGGGAACGGACCAATGACCAACTCAGACGCATATACCGCGAACATATTGGACGAACTGCTGAGGTGCATGCTGCGATCATTGACAGCCAGAGCAGCAAAACCACGGAAAACGGCGGTGTCAGAGGATTCGACGGCAATAAAAAGATCAAGGGTCGGAAACGCCATATCCTGGTGGATACGCTTGGACTCCTGTTGAAAGTCGTCGTCCACCCTGCCGATCTTGCAGATCGGCAGGGTGGACGTTTATTGGTAGAGGCGGTGAAAGGTCAATTCCCTGGTTTGAAGAAGATCTGGTCAGATCAGGGATACACTGGTGAGTTTAAGCGTTGGGCCAGTCAGGAGCTACAAGTGGATTTTGAAGTCGTGTATCCCTGGTGGCGACAGTTGAAGCGCTATGCTCCCGACATCCTCGAGGCACAGGGGATTGACCCGAAGGCCTTCCATGTTCTTCCGAGACGTTGGGTTGTCGAACGATCATTTGCATGCATGGGCCGGAACCGCCGTTTATCAAAAGACTTTGAGGTATTACCCGAAACGACAGAAACCTGGTGCTATCTCGCCATGAGTCGCTTGGTTCTCCATCGTCTCGCACAGCGGTGATGTCCACTTCCGCCACTTCAATGAATTCCAAAACGCCCTCTACTGCTTCGTCAACGTGAACGACCCGCCTGAGGTGTTGCTTGGCGCGAACCCCCACGTCCCTGTGAGGAGATTGGATGGGTTGAGGACAGCATTGACCATCACGTCGCTTCCCTCAACGTAATGGTAGGTCGCCTTAAAGTTCTGTCCGGTCAACGTCCACGTCCCGGTCGCAACGTCAGCGGAACCGACCGGTCCGTCGTACACCTTCAAGGTACCGTCCGTGTTGATGATCATGCCGTAAGGACTGGATCCGCTGCCTGGCGGCGTGCTGTAAGTTCCACTCCAGGTACCGACGACTGTAGGCACTGGTGCGGGTTGCCCGCAGGAGACCACCAGAGCAGGCAGTAAGAAGCTTAAGCCGATGAATCCCCTTACGTTCAACTTTTGTTTCATACAAAAATCCTCCATTACGCGACGTGAGTGTTACGAGAGCCAGTGCGCCGCACATACCCATCTGGCGGCCACCCTCAAACCACCGTGCAATGACCTCACCAACTTCCTGGTGGGAGCATGCGGTGTTGACTTGAACAAGCGCCAGGGGATCACCCTGAGAAATTGAGTTTAGGGTCGGGTTCCAGTGGGGTCCTGGGAAGGGGCGCCCGTGAGGGTGCAAGCGACTTTCATTTTGCCGACGTAGCAGAACTCGGGTGCGGGGAAGCGGGCGGTTGCTGTTTGGGTGGGGTCCTGGGAAGGAGCGTCCGTAAAGGTACAAGCGACCTTCATTTTGCCGACGTAGCAGAACTCGGGTGGAGTGAAGCGGGCAGCTGCTTCGCGTACCTTCTGAATGCTTGGCAGGAGCAACGGAGCCGCGCTGGGTTGGTTCTGGGCGATCGGCGTCGGGGCAGTGGTGCTGGGTGTGGTGGTTGCGGAAGCGGAGAAGGAGAGGGCGACACTGGCGGCGAGGGTAGCGATCAGCATTTTGGTGTTCATGGTGTTCTCCTGGGGTGGTCCGTGTGGGGAGGCTTTCGTTCCGCTTGGGCCGGTGCCCTTTGCTTGAGAGAACAGTAGAAAAGCACCGGTGAACGACCGATGAACGAGGGTGAATCTGCAGCTGCTGAACATCCATGGGCCAGCCACTCAGACGGTCGTCTTCTCTTCCCTGACTGGGCTGAGGAGAGGCCATCATCACGCTGAACATCCTCTCGATTTCTGGCGCTGCACCCGTCACCGGTGTTCCGTCAAGGCCCACGCCCTACGAAAGTCCGGCGGAGGAGCGCCTGGCCTGGCACCTGAGCAAATTGATCGCCCCTGGAGGCCGAGGTGGACGTCCTCCTCCCCGTCTGCGAAACCGCCCAGCTCCAGGCTACCGGTCGGGCCAGCCTCCAGCGAGCAGGCGGACGGGCTTCATCAGGTCCCAGCCGATCGCGTTGATCTGGATTTGGACCGGCGCGCCGGGCAGCAGCTTGAGCGCGTGCTGCAGGACATCCCAGAGCAGGCCTTCAAGAGGGGGGCAATCGGCGAGGGCAACGGGCTGGGCGGTGTTCACTTCGTTCATGGCTGCAGGTTTGCTCTATTGCGCGCCCGGCTGGTGTGTTGATTCTGTACGGGAAGCGTATCTGAGGCGTTGTGAAATTCAGTTCCCCAGTAAAAAGAGGACGGCGGACTGCCGTTAAAGCTTGCTTGCCCCTTGACCTTCCAGCAGCAGGAACGCTTAGCGTGCAGGGGCATGCAAGGACGACTGATCATCTCCCGTTTTGCCCTCCTCACTGGCCTTCCGCCGAAGACACTGAGGTACTACGACGAGATTGGTCTTCTCCATCCCCGATGGGTGGAGGAGAACACCGGGTACCGGTATTACAGCGCCGCTCAGATCAGTCTGGGCGTTCGCATCCGGCAATGGCGGCAGATGGACCTGCCCCTGGAGGACATTCGTCAAATGCTTCAGTCGCCCGCACATGCAAATGACGTATTGAGGCAACACGAGCAACGCCTCCGGCATGAGATTGCTGCCCGCGAGCGTGCTCTGCTCCACCTCCGCACGTCACTCCAGGAGAACACTATGGAATACCGCCTTGAACACCTCCCGACCCTTCAGACGCTGAGCATCCGCACCCTGCTTCACCCACCGCACTATGAGGTCATTCCAGAAGCACTTCAGGAGTTGATGGCCTACAAGAAGAGCCAGAGCTACGAACTCGCTGCCCCCAGCTTTTTCGTGCACCACAATGAAGCTGAAGGCGAGCAGGGCGTGGTGGAGATCTGCCTTCCCGTGACAGGCGGAGTTGAGCCTCAGGGCCGAATCGAGGTGCGTACCTTTGAGGGCCGTCCTGCGTTCATCGGGCGCTTTGTGGGACCGTATGACAAAACGGGGGAAGCGTACACCGCTGTGGTGGAGGAGGCCCTGCGACGGGGACTGAACATCACGGGGAGTACCGCCGAGATCTATGTGAAGAGCGTTCCAGATATACCCGATTCCAATGCCTATGAGACGGACATCGCCTTCTTCCTTCAAGCCGAGTAACGATTCGGCCAGCCAAACCGTTATGCAGGAGCCACCTGAAGGGTAAGCGGATGGGCCCCGCGCCTTAGCCTCAGCTGACCTCCACCGATACGCCATGCAGGTCCTGGGGCTGTCCACTCGTCCAGGCAGCACAGATGCTGGGTATCAGGGCTTGTGGAGAAGCCACAGGCACGCCATCACCCCTCATAAGGCGACGCTTGCGCCCGCCTCTGTGGGCTGAGCAGCGCCAGGACAACCATGTCCTGGCACATACCCGGCAGGGGACCCTGCATATGATCCGGCGCATGAAGATCTTCCGCGTGTTGAAGGGCGTGTACCGACATCGGTGGCGTCGCTTTGCCCTCCGGGTTCAGCTCATCGCGGCGCTGTGCAACCTGATACGAGCCTGCCAATCATGACTTTCGCAAGAGGTCTACCAAATGCGACGTACTTGGCTACGGGCTCATCTCACAGCCCTAATATAATTTTCCCGGAACCACTCACCAATGCCTCTCGGCACCCGCTTCACGCCCCACCAAAACGTCAGTTCAGCGGGTAGCAGCATCGCGAGCGCCCACAGGTTCCAGGCCCCGCTCGCCGTCGTCAGGCCATACAGGCCGAGCAACAGGACCATCAGACCCATCGTCGCGGCCACCTCAGGCAAAGTGCGTCTGCAGTACACGCGCACAAGGCGTACGAGGCGGGAAGGCTTCGGACGAGCGCCCGCCCTGGTGAGGTTTCCAGCAGCCAAGAGCAACAACTGGACAAGCGCATTCCCTCTCGCCCTGGCCGTAACGGCTGGGGCGTTACTCCGGCCCCGCGAGCAGCTCAAAGTCCGGCGCACCTCCGGACAGGGCCAACTTCAGACCTGGAGGTCCACGAACCTTACCACCAGCCCTCCTTCCCCAGGGAAAAGGTGTTCCTGACTGCCGCATACGGGGAACGGTCTTCCGTGCGGCACCTTCTCCCTCACGCCCTTCCCACTCCAAGCGTCCTTGTTCCGGCCCTCTAACCAACGGCTTGAACAAGGGGGAGGTACACCTGATCCACAATTTCAGTGAGCACGGCGTCCGGCACTTCGGATATCCCAGAGGTGATGTACTCATGACGTAAGAGCGCAATGGCCACCCCCGCTATGCGTGGCTGGAGTGCTTCGGGCCGCGCTTCACCGCGCGTAACAGCCCGCTTCAGCAGGGGCACAAATAAATCCGCTCCACTCGCTGCCGCGTGGGCAATCACTTGACGCAACAGGTCTGGATTGTCCGCTGCATCCGCGAGCAGGCTCCGGATGACTGCACCCAAGGGGGACCCCCAATGCTGGTTGGCCCCCCGCAGGATGGCGAGAATGTCCTCGCGTAGATCCCCCGTATCCGGCAGCGTGAAGTGCTTCACCGTGAGGTGCTGGTAGGCGGCGAACGCGAGGGCCGTCCGGTTCGGCCAGCGGCGGTACAACGTGTTTTTGTTGGTGCCTGCCCGCCGGGCCACCTCTTCCATGGTGAAACCGGCGTATCCCTCAGCAAGGAGTTCATCGGCAGCTGCGCGGAGGATGGCCTGTTCAAGGGCGATTCCGCGTCGTCGGGTAGGGGAAGGAGGTGGCATCACGCTGCTCACCGCACTGTACGCTTCGGAAGCGGAGGTGTATGCTCCCAAATAAGGTACTACCAGTACCCTATAGGGAGGGAATGTTCATGCGCTGCTCAGGCATCACGTACGACACTGGATTCCTCAACGGCTTCACCAGCACCCACGAACCCTTCGACTCCACAGCTGTTCGCAGCGACCTGCAAGTCATCCGGGATGAGCTTCACTGCACCGCTGTTCGGCTCACCGGCGGCGACCCGGAGCGCCTGGACCTCGCTGCGCGCCACGCCGCTGACCTTGGACTTGAGGTGTGGTTCTCACCCTTCACGTATGAGCTTGAGCAGGACGCCCTGCTTGCGCTCCTTCTTGACTGCGCCGAACGTGCAGAACGTCTCCGTCAACAGGGAGCTCAGGTGGTGCTCGTCACCGGGGCAGAGCTGAGCCTGTTCACCAAGGGCTTCCTGCCGGGCAAAACTGCAGATGACCGTTTGCGCGACCTCCTCACGCGTCACCCGGACACCTTGACTGCTCTGGGAACCCTTCCCGCCCGCATGAACGCTTTCCTGCAGCGGGCCGTACAAGCCGTTAGGACGCGCTTTGCTGGTCCCATCACTTACGCTGCTATCCATTTTGAAGGGGTGGACTGGACACCCTTTGACTTCGTGGCCATGGATCTCTACCGAACAAAAGCAAACGCCCCTCACTTCCGGGCAGCCGTCCAGTCGCTCACGCGCCTGGGAAAACCGGTGGCCATCACAGAGTTTGGGTGCGCAACCTACCGAGGTGCCGATGACCTTGGCGCCGCCGCAATGGACATCATTGAGTACCAGGATGGTCACGCTGTCGGGCT
Organism: Deinococcus hopiensis KR-140; assembly: GCF_900176165.1. NCBI lineage: Bacteria > Thermotogati > Deinococcota > Deinococci > Deinococcales > Deinococcaceae > Deinococcus > Deinococcus hopiensis. Next base: position 152,615 of record NZ_FWWU01000008.1, on the reverse strand, counting down.
GAAGGGAGAATACGAACGAGATGAGGAGGCGCAGGCCCAGTGCATTGTGGAACTGGCAGAACTCTTCAAAGAGGAGGGCATCGACACGGCGTTTGTCTGTACGTTCGCGTGCTTCTACCTTCCGCATCAGGTGGATGGACGGCCAGACCTGGATTTGGGCAGTTTCGGGATCGTGCGGGTGAGTGCTCCTGAGGCTATCCAGGCTGGAGCTCAGCGCTGGGCCCCTAAAGCAAGCTTCGACGCCTTGAGTGCTGCCTACCGTTGAACAGGCCGCTCGGGATCGCTAAGTCTCGAGGAAGACCCCGCACAACAAAACCATGTGAAGTTCTATCTCAAGCCCTGAGCTGTCCCCGAGCCCTCATCCCCGCCCTGGCCCATCGCGGCTGAGGCGTTCTTCTGGCCCCGCGAGCAGCGAAACGTCCGGGCAAGGGCCCAATTCACCTCAGGCGGTCCCTTCCGTTGCTACATCTTCCCAGTTCACCGCCCTTAGGCGCGCCGCCCTCAACTCGTAAGGCGCTTCCACCGTCTCCTCCGTATGAAACTCGACCAATGGGTCACGTTCATCCTGCTTCAGGTGCTCCATCGCTTCACAATAAGAAAGGAATTCTGATGCGCTCCCGAAGTCGCGTACCTCTTCTTCGGCCTCCTGGCGCAGGGTGTCTCTCACTTTGGAGGCATAGGTGTAGTGGATGTAACGTCTCATAAAAGACTTTACCTTACGTTCATGCGGTGGCAATACCACCCGTCCATTTCACGGGCAGCCAGGCCACCCGTTCTCAAGGCGTCAACTTCTGACTCCACCGCTTGAGGGCCGGTAACGTCCGAATCAAAGGCTGCTCCGGAAGGCTTACAGGCGGCCTTGAAGCGTCACCGCGCTGTTGCAGGGGGATGTCGATTCAATCAGAAAGCCTGGCGGTCAATCTGTTCCAGGAGCGTCTGCAGTGTGCTGAGCAAGGCTGCGTTGCCGAGAGGCTCTAGGTACGCCTCAGCGCCAGCTGCCAGGACGGCCGCTACCTCCTCAGGTCGGACCCCGGCACTTCACAGCACCACGCGCGTTGCTGCCAGCGTGCCCTCCAGGTCCTGTACATACAGACAAACGTTATGAGAAAGAGCGAGGCCATCAAAGCGTCTCTGACTGCTCCCCGCGTCTTTTGAACGGGGGTTCTGGCTGCGCTTCCCTCTCCACCCTGGCGTGGCCTCTGGAGGTAGAGTCCCGAGAACATTGTTCGGCAAATGCTTTGATGGCCTCGCTCTTCACTCAGGAGGTGGCCGATTTTGCCGGGCTACGGGTATAGCGCTGCAACAGACGCAGCATCAGGAAAGCGCCCAGGGTCGCGGGCAGCTGGATAACCAGGTAAAAGACAGACGAGGTGGCCGGAACCCCGAACCGGGGAAGCATTTGCACCAGCATCGCGATCCACGCCAAAACCCACGAGGTAATCATCCACAGCATGTGGCGCCTGAGCCAGTTGCGCCCGATTCGTTGACGATGGCGAACCGCATAAAAGGCGCCGCCCACCAGAAACAGACCCAGTGTATTAAAGCCGCTAAAGACCGAAAGTCCCGGCGTCCAGGCGTCAATGACGTACCCCAGCCCGGCGAGCAACACCCACCCCAGGAGGTAGAGCTTTCCGACCAGGCGGTGGGCCGGAGAACCGTTCGAATACACCAATGCCAGGCCGCCCGTTACCAGGGCAAGAACTGCACCAAGGATATGAAGACCGACCACCGAGGCGTGAAGCGCAGACATGACCAGGAGTTTACTTTCGCCTACACAGCCGAAGGTGCAACTTTGGGCCGTCCAAGAGCGTGAAACGCTCCAGATCCAGAACAGACGGCCCGATCAGGGCGGAAGCAGAAGCCCACAATCAGGAGACCCTATGATCCCACTTCCTTCCTCTCAGGCCCGGGATGTTCTCTTTTCTCAGCCAGCGCGCCTGCGCGTCCTGCTCGCCAGAATGCGGGAATCAAAGAACACCATTAGCGTCACAGAAAAACGTCGATGCTGACCTTAAACCGTTCGGCCAGCCCTTTGGCAATGGCCTTGCTGACCTTGCGCTTCCCGTTCAGGATCTCGCTGATCACGCTCTGCGGCGCGAACTGCGCGAGGTCCTTCTGCTTCAGGCCGTGCTGCTCCATCAGGAACGCCAGGGCCTCGGCAGGCGTGGTGGCGGGGACGGGGTCCTGCTGCGCTTCGTAGGCCTCGATGCGCTCGGCCACCAGGTCGAGCAGGGTGGCTGCGGCGTCATCGCCCTGGGCGAGCGGCCAGAGTTCCTCGACGAGCTTCAGGGCGCGCTTGTACTGCGCTTCGTCCTGGATGCGGGTGATCGCACTTTGCACAATGGGATCAAGCGCTTTCCAGGTGTGGATGGCGGTTATTTGCACACTTCCTCCAAAGAGTGAGACGAAATGCCGAGGTGGATTGTGTTTGCGGGGCGGGAGGCTGTCACACCTCCCACGCCGCGAATATCAGGGCTTCCAGTCGTCGTATTGCTTGTGCGTGAACACGTGTTTGATCCAGAAGATGCCGTCAAGCATCTGGCCTGCTTCGGTCACCTGCGCGTAGGTGACGTTCACGATCAAGCGGTACTTGTTGCCACCGATATTGAACACCACAAGGTCATGTCCTTTCACCTGATCGGCGCTGGCAAACGTCGCTTTGAGTTCTGCGAAGTTGCGGTAGGTGCCTTTCTTGGCGAGGTTATGCCACGTGTTGAGAGGGTTCTGGGCGTCGGGATGCGCAGCCGCAAACGCCCGCAGGGTGGACCAGGATATGACGCGCATGCCTGGAATATAGCATTTTGCGATAAATAAGACAAGGAGGTGCCCACGGCCATTCGCCCCCTCGGGCTGGAGGCGGCCCTGCGCGGGCAGCCCCGACCTCTGCTGTACCACCCGAGTGACCCGGATCACCCACCGAAAGCGGGCCTGGCGCTGCTGCGGCGCGTGGCGCTGGATCTCCCCGTATATGTCGTACGGCTGCTCCAGCGCTGGCCACACACCGTGCTCAGTCGGGTGACGCACAGCCGGCTGCGCGAGGGGGCGCTGATCCCAGAGTGACCGCTTACGCGACGGCCTTTGAGCACAATGGGCGGGCCCACCTGGTGGTCGTGGCCCTCAGCCCACTGGAGTTGCCGCCACCAAGCATCCCGAAATCCCCCAGTTAGCGACGCAACCCCGAGTACAGGGCGCCTGTGCCCCCCATCCGGAAGCGGGCGAAGTCCCACCAGTGACCATGTTTACAACCTTGCTTTCGTTCCTCAGGAGGTCCTCTATGACTGTTCCCCAAGGCATCGTCCTCGGCAACTACCGCAACGTCCACACGAATCTGGAGGGCGTCGCCACCGCGAAACACATCTATACGGCTGCGTGCGCATCAGTATCGAATTCCTGCAGGACGGGAAGGTGGAAGCGGAGACGTTCGACGAGCAGCGCCCAGTTCCCGTGGATGCGGAAGGAGTCGTGCAGCCGCAAGCGACAAGCGGCGGGTCCAGGAATGATCCAGCCCGCCCTGCCGTTCCTCGCCGGTGACTCACCGAACTGGGGGTGGCCACAGTGCCGGACGCGCGGGCGGTGCTGGCATTTGTAGAGGAGATTTCCCTTGAACTTTAGAAACGAGTTGCTCCTCGCAGGGTTGTCGGAACGGCAGCGCTGGGAGGCGGAGGCCTCATGCGTGCGCACGGGCGCGACCGTGTCTCTGGCCGTGCGCTTTGCGAGACCCTGCACGCCCCTTCTCTGTTCGGCCTGGAAGACGTGGCAGGGGCCGTGCGGGCCTACCAGATGGCGGGACTGAACGTTCCGAATGACAAGCAGCCTGGGAACCTTACCTGCGTTCTGGCAGCTCGTTCATTGCCGAATGACGCGGCAGACCACCGCCGAGCCCTATGCATCGTTGATGCGGTCGGGAGCGGTCTGATCAATATTCGCTCAGCAAGTCTGCCGCACCTTGTGCGTAGGAAATTTGTAAACCCTTAACATTAAGATTTTAGGATGCATACCTCTGATCCTCGTCCTCAGCCACAGGACCTCCCAGTCCGGGCTCCTTACCTCACGCCTCAGGTCATTCCCCTTGGCGCCTGGAGTAGCGTCACCCTGATGCTTTCCGTTCCCTCCGTTCCGATTGGTCCCGGCGAAGGCGACCTCGGTTTGACCAATCCCTTCAAGCGCTTAATGAACGGCTAACGGAGGAGAATTCATGAGACGGACTCCCCTTTTCCTCCTGCACCTCGCACTCCTGACCGCCTGTTCCACAACGCCATCATCCATGGGTCCCAGAAGCGAAGCGAAGCTCGTTGGACTGGTGGAAGCCACGATCAGCAGTGATGGCCAACTGACCAAAATCCAACCTCTCAATGATGGGTTGACCTCTCAGGCCGCCATCGACCTGCTCAGCAACTTCACCTTCACGGCCACCAGCGGTCCGACCACACTGAACGATGCCGCGCGCGCGCGACGCTTCATCACGACCGTCTACTCGGTAAAAAACAACTCCAACGTTGCGGTCAATAACCTGATGCTCGTGGCCGTGAATCGTCCCACCAATCTGGGCGGCACGGCCTTCTCTGCAATCACCCTGAACGACGGCACCAAAACCACAGACGCCAAGCTCGCCCGCTCCATCCTGCCTGCGCACGGCACGCAGAGCAACGGAACGACGACGCTGGTAAATCCTTCCCTCGCCAGCCTGCAAGCGATTCCTACGAACCTCGCAAATACCCTGACCTCAGATGGCCGTGCTTCTGGACGACTCGGATCCACGAACACGGTATTGGATTACGGGTTCACCGTTCGTAAGGTCAATACGGCCACACCAGGAACCCTTGGGGCGGGGGAGACTGGCACGATGGCACTGTCATACAGTACAGCGCCATCGAGTCAGGTAAAGTCAGTGACCCTCACGTTTGCCGTGGTAACGGACGATGTATTGAGTTTCACTGAGAGCCTTGAGCAGCAAAGTGAAACGGAGGTTCAACTGGACGCCGCGCTGGTTGCTCAAACGAACAGGACCGCGGTTGAACTGCGGAAGCTGCCCGGCAGCACCAGGGCGAATATGGTTAATGGCCTACCGTATGCCACGGCATCGTACCCGTCGATCCGTACGGCACTTCCCGTCACTGACTTCCCTCGAGGATTGATCCTTACGAAAGTTCCCCAGGGTTTGGAGCTTTCCAGTTCGAGTTCAAGCGTAACGGCTGCTGGGAATATCACTTTGACATCCAAGCTTGAGCAGAGTTATGCACCGATGTTTGGTGTTAATTTTAAGAAAGATGGAGTAAGCATCACGACAAGCACTACAGTACCTTACACGGCTGCCGTTTCCCTTAGTGGTACAGATAACGGCATCCGGAACTTTACGGCGGAGGCGAGAGACGGCCGCGGAAATATCGCTTTATCGAGCACAGTACCCGTAGATGTCAACATTCCCATTCCTTTTGGGATAAGGCAGTTCGGTACAATGAATTTTGATGCTGCATCAAGTGTCGCCACAGATTCGAACGGCTTCATCTATGTAGCTGGCTTTACGGATGGCAATTTTGCAAACACATTCGGTTCGTACTCTCGAGATGCCTTTATTGCTAAGTTTAGCCCGAGCGGTAATCTGATATGGGTAAAGCAGTTTGGCTTACAGGTATTTGATCATTCTGGTGATGACGAACCTACCGGTGTTGCCCTCGATTCAGGTGGAAACGTATATATCGTTGGCAACATAGGGCAGGGTACAGAGTGCTTTATTGCAAAGTTTGATTCGAGTGGTAATCAGCAGTGGATTAAGTATTATGGAACAACTGGGACTGAACGGACGTCTGGCGTTGCGGTGGATCAGGGTGGAAACATCTATACATCTGGTTATACAAACGGCGTTTTTCCAGGCAATGGAAATACTTCTGAAAATGCCTTTATCATGAAATACGACCCCAGTGGGAATCAGGTCTGGGTGAAGCAGTTTGGCGCTGCCGGGAGCGAAACTGCTCGTGATATTGCTATAGATTCAAGTGAAAATATATATGTGGCCGGCGATACAGAAGGAACTTTTCCCAATAATACATCCAGTGGATCTAGTGATGTTTTCCTGGCAAAATACACTTCATCTGGAAGCCAGTTGTGGGTAAAGCAGTATGGTACGAATCGCTCCGAATCTGCTAGTGGAATCGCTATTGATTCGACAGGCAATATCCATACAGTTGGGAATACGTATGGTGCGTTTCCCGGCAGCACAAACCCCGGACTTCTTGAGGATATTTTCATATCTAAGTACGACTCAAATGGCAGTCCTGTATGGATAAAGCAGTTAGGAACAGCGTATGCTGATTATGGCATGGGGATTGCAACTGATTCCAACAACAACGCCTATATTACTGGATTTACGAAGGGGGATTTTCCTGGCTATGTAAGCAATCAGATCGAAGATGTGTTTATTGCCAGATATAATCAAAGCGGAACTCAACAATGGTTAAAACAATTCGGCTCCAGCAGCCTCGACGACGGCTTCGGTATTTCCGTGGACTTGAATAATAATATCTACGCTGTTGGTTACACGGGTGGCACCTTGCCGAACAGTCAGAAGGTTGGGAGCCTTGGTACCTTTGATGCTTTCATCGTGAAGTACGATCCAGGCGGCATCTTGAAGTAGGTCCGCTGAGGTGTTTCACTTTAAGCTGCCTGGCGCTGGTTCTCGTCCCAAACAGCCAAAATTCGTTCTCGCGTCCTTTCCAACTCGAAAAGCGGCACCCAGCTGACATATTTCATGCGGACCTGTCGAGCGAGAGCGCCCCAGTCAGGCCAAGCGGAATCCGCTTGGCCTGACCCGATTTGGTCCAAGTACTCAAAGTGACAGAGCAGAAAACAGCCGAGGCTCAGACAGAGGTAGCGCAGAATGCCCAGTTTGGTCTTCCAGCCGAATTTGCCGAAAGCAAAGCGGCTCTTCAAGGTTTTGAAGAGGACCTCGATCGTCCACCTGCGTCGACCTGTTTGTTTTGCTGTCCTGGGAGTCCTGCGCCTGGAGGACACAAGAAAGCGTTATTCCTGCCGTTCCCCTTGCCTGGTGGGAAGCCATATCCAGTACAACCACAGTGGAAGATCAGAGAGACCCAGGAGAAAGACGCGACGCTGCCGTGCGGTGATGTCTTTGAGATGCTGACCCCCCACAGTCAGCCGATCCGCTCGCATCCCCACGATGAAGTCCAATCCCAACTCCGGAACTCCAGACATGAAGGTTGCACTGCCAAACCCGGCATCCGCAAGAAGGTGCAGCTGTTTGGCTCGCGAGCGGATGGTGAGAGGGACTTGCTGAACCAGCCGTAAGGACAGGTCAGAGGGAGATGATGTGGCTTTGTCACGCCGGATCTTGAACCCCCAGGGGAAGCGGAGATCTTCACAGCAGAGGTAGAGCAGCACGACATGCAGGCCACGGACCCGTTCAAGGTATGCATCCAACCGTCCAATTCAGCAAACACGCCTTCTTTCGCAAGGGATGTCGTATCCACGATGACCTCGATCAACGGTGGACGCCCTCGGCGTCCACGCAGGTACGAGTGGAACGTATCCAGGGCGTGCTGACGCAGCACTCGAAGAAGGGGACGCAAACTCCAGCGCTGGTGGTTGAGAAAACGGCTGATGGCCCCAGGTGATCTCGCGGTGGACGCATGGAAACGGGAGATCCCCAACGCCTCCAGGAAGCAGCTCAGGACAACCTGAAGGTTGTCCCGATGCTGCTTGCGGCAACGGGAGGTGAGCATGGCAGAATACAGCCGTCCAGCACGGCCATTTCCCTTGAACATACCCTCAATATGAGGTGGGGAACCGTCCTGAACGTCCTTTTTCAAAACTGAAAAATCTCAGTCAACCAACGTGGGCAGGTGTTCCGCACCCGGGAGCTGGCCATCACGCGGCAGCGGTCGAAGGCTCTGCTGCCGTGGGTGGAGCAGAACGTTCGGAATCCTGACCCTCGGTACCCATTGCCCGAACACCTGCAGGTCTGGTACGTCGAACTCCAGCGCGAGCGCTGGGTGAAGAACGAGGCCGCAGAGCGCTCCCTGCTGCACAGCGCCCTGCGTCGCCTGCACGTGAAGGGCTGCTAGGACGTCCTGCAAAGCCCACGCGGCTATCACCTGGCACGTCGGTCCCTGCCGGAGCGTGCCGTGAACCTTCCCCTCACCTTGCCCTGCCCGCACTGTGGCGAGGACCTCACCGTGTCCTCCAGCTTTCCCGTCGACACGCCAGCACGCTGCATCCACTGCAAACAGGCCACCGTCTTCCTGCCTGACCGTCAACTCGTCCCCTTCCCCCACCCCGAGGGCACCCCATGCCCAAACCCACTGGACACCAGCGCCGGGAATCGAAAGCGACGCTCAGCAGCAGGACGAACATCGTGCAAGACGTGCCTCCAGGCCCTGGGGACGCTTCTTCGCCCCCTGTTTCCCCAGTCCCCAACGTAGACCTGCCCGGCCTGTTGTGAGAGAAGTACCTGCCAGCCCCTGAACCCCATGAGGCCCCGGCCAGCGCGTTCCCCTCCTCCTCCCCCGCCGGGTTCGTGCTCCCGCCTCCCGTCTGCCCATCCACCAGGCCGTGCTGCTCGAACTCGTGCGCGCGGACCTCCAGACAGGACACGAGGCGTATGACGAGCCTCGAAGTCGGGCGTGGCGACTCGATGCCTTGAAGAACCTCGCCGCCCGCCTCCTGGGGTTCGAACTTGAGCCCTGATCTCCTCACCGACGAGCAGCACGGCGTCCGCCTGAACTACGCGCGAGCCGAAGCGCGTACCCAGCAGGAATTGGAGCAGGTTCAGGGCGTCCTGGCGGACTGGAAGGAGGTGGATGAAGAGGACGAAGTCCGCCAGCAATGGGAAGTGCAGGCCGCGAATCTGCGGGCCCGGCCAACCCTCCAGACCTCTGAGATGGAGGCCCGCGCGCGCGACCTCGCCAGCACCATGGGGCAGACACCAGAGGCCCTGCTCGGGCAGGCTCGGCTCCAGATCGCCCAGCGTGTGCGCGCTCCCCGCCCCATGGACCTCCGCACGGCAGCCTGCCCCGTGAAGGGCTGCGCCACCACAGTGCGTGAGGGAGGGGCCACGGCCTGCCAGCCCCGCGAGTTGCCGATTGACCCCAGCCGGGCGGACCAGCCGTACGTCTGCCCGTGCGAGCGACGCGCCCTGCTCGTCGTCGGGCGCACGGGCAGGAAGAGCTGGACGCTGCGCGAGTACGTGCCGGATCAGGACGCCCGGCAGGAGATCAACCAGATCATGCACGCGCTGGTCATGGGGCAGGCGAAAGAGGACCGGGTGTATCACGCGCGGCTGGACACGTCAGCGGACCCCACCGAGTCGCGGATGCTGCAGGCGGGTCAAGCGAGCTACCACCTGGGGAGACAGGTGTGGACGCTGCTCCTCCAGGGGCACCTCCAGGCGGCACTGGACATGGCCGAGCAGGCGAACACTGCGGACTACGCGTACCAGTTGCACGCGAGGGCCTCGCGCCGTCAGCACAAGGAAAAAGTCCGCGAGGGACGCTGGAAGAACGCGGGCCGCTTCTACATCGAGCAGGAGGTGCAGCCTCGCCGGGATGGACAGCTGGAAGGCCAGTCCGTCACGCACCGTTTCGTGTTCGACTTTGTGGCCGTGTACGACGAGACGGGGGGCACGCACGTCATGGCGAACGCGGAGAAGATTGAGCGGATGTCCGGCGTGATGGTGGGGACAGACGGATGGCGGCAGCTGATCGCGCTCTTGACGCGCTTTGAGAACAAGCCGGGGACGAAGGCGGACGCGCAGACCCTGATCTATGAGTGGGTGCGGGATTCCCTGGTGTTGCGCCGGCACATCCGTGATCCATTCCCACGTGCAGCGCTTGCGCTGGAGGCGCTTCGACGCACCTTAGAGCACTTGTCATAATGAGAGCATGAAAGCTGTTGGGGGGCGAGGGTACAGTCTGGATCTGCGGGAACGGGTGGTCGCGGCGGTCGAAGGCGGTCAGACTCGGAAAGAGGTCGCCCGGTTGTACCGAATGCGCATCGAAACCGTAGATACCTACCTGGAAAAGCAGCGCCTGGGAACGTTGCACGAGGTGGGTCGGTCTTCTGGCCGTCCCCCACGGGTCACACCCCTACACGAAGAGCAACTGCTGCAACAACTCAAGGCGCATGACGACGCGACATTGATCGAGCATGCTCGCATGCTCGAAGAAGCGACAGGGTTGAAGGTCAGCTTCAAAACTGTGGATCGAGTGTTCCGCAAGCATCACATCACCCGTAAAAAAACTTTGGTCGCGTTCGAGCGAAGTGAAGAAAGGCGACAGCAGTTTCTCAATGACTTAGCTCCGTATCTCACTCATCCGGAACAGCTGGTGTTCCTGGATGAAAGTGGCTTTCACACCGCCATGACACGAGGATACGCGCGTGCGCACAGGACTGAGCGAGCTCATGGCTATGTTCCCAGGAATCACGGACGCAACCAGACCTTGATTTGTGCTCTACAACTTACGGGACCATCGGTCCCATTCGTTTTGACTGGTGCTGTCAACGGTCCATCGTTTGAATGGTACATCCGCCATTTGGTTTGTCCTATCCTGCAACCAGGACAGGTCGTTGTTATGGATAACCTGTCGTCTCATCATCGAGCGTCTGTTCCAACACTTATTGAAGCACAGGGTTGTCGGATCCTGTTCCTTCCGCCTTATAGTCCAGACTTTAATCCTATCGAGCTGATGTTCTCTCAGGTCAAGGCGGCCGTCAGAGCGAAGGCTTGTCGAACAGTCGACGGCCTCATCTCTGCCATTGGAGCCGCTTTACAGGCGGTTCGTGCACAGGACATCAACGCCTGGTTCCGACATGCTTATCCCTCCGTATCTTTATGACAAATGCTCTAAGGCCCAAGTGCAGACGTTGAAGCAGGTGCGCGGCCATGTGTTTGAACTTTCTGACGAGCCGGACTGGGTGCACGCCCTGCTGGGATCAGATCAGCCGTAAGGGTGCAGGGTAATACACCTGGTTTGTCCCAGGACCGCTGTGTCGGAACTCAAGTTCTGCCCTCTGAGGGCTACGCTTCCACAGGATCAGGGCGTTGCTTCAAGGTCTGGTTCACGAACCATTGATCCCGAGAAGCAAGATCTTGACAAGACCAGGCGCATATTTTATATGGGTGTTTTGAGGAGTGCGTACAAAACGCCCTCCCACACGCACACCACCTGGAGGTGAATCATGACCGTTGTACCCGACCGAAGCCACAGCCTCACTCCCTGGAGCCCGGACGTCATGCCCACCATCAGCTCCCCCTGGCCCGCTTTGAACCTCTCGAATGCGGGTCCGGACCCCTCGCTGCCAGGCCACTCCCGTTTGCTCCTGAACATGTACGAAACCTCGACGCATGTGATGGTGGATCTCGCCTTACCCGGCGTCAAACCAGAAGAACTTGACGTCCAGGTGGAGGACCTCACCATCTTGATCCGGGGTCGGTACTCGGGACCAGAGGACGCGAGTACGCGCTACTGGTATAAGGCACTTCCTGACGGTGAGTTCTTTTACCGTCTGACGCTCCCTGTCAAAGTCGCAGGCGACGCGATTGAAGCCAAGTTGGAGAGCGGCCTCCTGCACCTGCACCTTCCCAAGGTTCCAGAAGCCCGTAGGCGGAAGATTGAGATTAAACGGGCTGGTTCCTCCACTCCAGCAGCCTGAACGCATTGATAAAGGTGATGACTATGCTTCGCCTGGTCTTGCCCTCCTTGCTGTTTGCACTCCTGCTGGGGCCAGTTCACGCGCAATCCACCCCACTCCCCACGCAGGCACCCTCCGCCTCCACGACACGAACCGAGTCTGCCCTCGACCGTGTGCTGAACTCGGTCGTCAGCATTTCCACGGCGCAACCTTCTGGAACGGCCGGTCCAAGCTCCCGGGGTTGGAGTCCCTTCCCAGGAGCACTCTTGCCCTGGCTCGGTACTGGAACTGGGGTTCTGTTGAGCGAGCGGGAAGTACTCACCAGCGCTCGATTGGTCCAAGGGAACGCCAGGGTGACGGTGACCACCAGAAGCGGAGAGGCTGTTCCCGCCATCGTGGTTGGCCTGCATGCAGAGCGCGATGTGGCCCTCTTGCGGCTGGAACGCCGACCTTCAGGCGCGCTCCGCCCGGCGCAACTCGGCAACAGTGCCCGGGTGACCTCTGGGCAAAAGCTCATCGCCGTAGGGTTAAGCCCATCGGGTGGGTTCACGGCGCAAGAGGTGACCGTTCGCAATGCGGCTGCCTCGGACGAGTTCACAATAGATACAGCCCTTAACGCCACAATCCGCGGGGGCCCGCTCGTCAACACTTCTGGTGAGGTGGTGGGCCTGGTCAGTGGTCGGTTTGGTTCGCGTTTGAACGTCGCATTTCCGAGCGGTGCTCAAGGGGCTGCCGTTCCCATCAACGCCGCCACTGCCAGTCTCACTGAATTGCGGGCGGGTATGCAGCAGCCGTTCACCGCAGGCGTGACGCCGTCTGTATCGAGCCCAGTGCGGCTGGGTGTACGCGTTGTTGACCTTACCCAAGTGACGGCTGAGCAGCGTCGTCGGATGAATCTGCCCGCCCGTGGCCTGCTGGTTGAGGAGGTGATTTCGGGGAGCCCGGCAGATCAAGCGGGGGTACAGGCCAGTTTGAAGCCCCAGGGTGCATCGGAGGCCTCATTGAATGGAGGTGGGGACGTCATTGTTGCTGTAGATGGGCGTTCAATCCAGCATTTTGAGGAATTTCAGCAAACGATTGCCAGGAAGGAGATAGGTTCGACGGTGACGCTCGAAGTTCTGCGAGGAGGGCAGTCACAGCGCTTCACGGTGCGGCTGGACCGTTCAACATCTCAATAGGAACTTGCGCAGAGGCTTGGCTATTAACGCTCGCTCGCAGTTCGCCTAATCTGTGAATAATCTGGCCGAACTCTAAAAACGCTGCGATGATAGGCGTTTCTCTCCTGCTCTCCACACTTGGAGGGCAGCTTTCTTTTGCCCTGAGCAGGAGGTGACTTGCCTTGACTGCATCCGCCGTGCGCATCCTGAACGGGATGGCCGTCCTCGTCCCCGTCTCTGACCTCAAGCCGCATCCTCGGAATCCAAACGTCGGCAACGTGGACGTGATCGCCGAGAGCATCAAGGTCAACGGCTTCTATGGGGCCCTGGTCGTGCAGAAGTCCACTGGCTACATCCTGAAGGGCAACCACACCTGGTGGGTCACTTGTTACGGGCGTAGGCGTTCAGACCCCTGAATGATGAGAGAGCGAAAACCTGTCCCAGTCAAAGTTCCTTTCTATATCCCCAATCTCGGGAAACCACTCACCCATGGCAAGTGACCCACCAGCAGGCCGCCCGCCATCTGGGGCTGCCGCAGGTCCCTGTTTTCTGGGTGAACGTGGACGATCAGGCGGCGGTGCGTATCCTGATCGCCGACAACCGCACCGCTGAGATCGAATCCGTCGCCCGCATCCGCCTCGCCGGGTCAAAGGGCAACCTCAAGGCCGACATCTGGTACCTCGAACGTTCCTCCCCCGAACGCTGGGGCAAGAACCGCCTGGAGGTGACCGGCAAGGACGGCGCGCCGCTCGAAGCCCATGGTGCCGTGGTCATCACCCCCAGCAACGGTCGGGGGGACGAGTCCTGAGAAGTGGCTCCGTCTGAACCTGTACCGATTACGACACGCACAACCCTATGCGGGTTGTAGGTCTTAACATCACTACGGACAACCAAAGCCGACCTCTTCACTACCGCGCCAAGCCTTTTGTCCTTAGCGCGGCAGTAATTTCACCTTGGTTCTATACTTTCGCCTCCTTGGCACAAGATTCGGCCGAGGAGGCTTTAATATTTTGTTATCAGGCTTCGTAGAAACCCAGTTGATGGCCATCTGGAGTGGCCACGCTAAAGGTGCGGCCGAATGGCATGTCATGTAAAGGCTCTACAATCTTTGCTCCGCGTGCGGACACTTCATCATAGTATCGCGCCACATCTGGAACAATAAAGTAAGTTGTGATTCCAGAGCCGACTGGTGAGTTGAGGGCACGATCTTCACGGATTGCTAAGCCGGCACCGCTGGCATTGACAAAGGCATTCGCATTTGGTCGCTCTTCGGTGGGTTCAAATCCCAACACCTCAGTAAAGTACGACCGTGCGGATTGATAGTCTGGGGTAAGAAGGGTAACGAAGGCTAGAATAGTTTTCATTTCATTCTCCAAACACCAAGGTGACGGCCCTCAATGAAGTAGATGTGGAGATCACCTTAGGCTTACATTCATGTGGTTTTTCATCAGCTTTGCAGATCGCGGCAGCCTACTGGACGGACCGGGGCCTGAACGCTTACGCCGATCAGGGCGACTTCCGGGAGGTCACGCGACGGATCAACGGCGGGTACAACGGCCTGGCCGACCGGGAGCGGTATTACGGCCTCGCCAGCATGTTCCTGGCCTCCCAATCCACTCAGGCAGGCCGCGTGCTCCTGATTGACGGGGGCGGGAAGGAAGTGCTGTGGAACGGACAAGCCACGAAGTACGGCGGGGTAGACCTGAATAAAGAACTGGTCGAGCAGCTGCGCCTCGTATATCCCGCGCCCGGTGGACCGTGGACCTATGAGGGCCTGAAGGTCTGGCGTCGGCAGAACGGGGACCTGGTGCTGGAGCGCATGAAGTAAGGCCTGCTTGATTCCCTCCTATTCCCCACCACTCCGCAATACCCCCGGCCCCTGTCCAGCGCGGGGGCCGTGCCTTTTTCAGGAGCACCCATGACCCCTTCCCCCGGTTCTGACCTCGTGAAGGCCATCCTCGAAGCCCGCCACAAAGCGGGAACCGTCACCCCACGGCCACGCTGTGGCCTGTGCCGCTCCCTACAGGCCCCATGCCTGTTGGCCGGCCTGTACCCATGCCCACAGGTCCAATGCCCTCCAGTCGTCCCGTGGGCATGCCGGACCTCGTGCCCCCACCCCCACCTTTACCGCCCGCGCCACTGGATGACGTGGCCCTGGCCGCGCTGCTCACCCCCCTGCTTCCCCAGGTGCTGGGCGGCATTGATCAGATCAAAGCCGCACTCGGGGACAGACGGCTGAGCTTCCCCGAAGCCCTGTCCCTCAAGACGATGGTGGCTGGAGTCGTGAGCCTGGCTGTAGGCGACGGGGCGCCACTGGTCAAAGGCAAGAGCGCCGACGCCCTGGTGGTCCTGATCTTGGGCGTGGTGTTCGACCGGTACGGTGTGCCGCTGCTGCCCGTCTGGGTTCGGCCATTCGCACCGGTGCTCAAGGCTGGTGCCGTGGCTGGGCTAGAGGCCCTGTACCGGGCGGTCGTGAAGCGAAAGTAGAGTGAAAGGAACTGGAGTTCCGTAGCCTCTCCCCTACGGAACTCCAGTTCCGTCCTGAGGCGCGGACAACTTGCGCCAAAAGAACGGCCGCACCCTTGCCAGTCAGCGTGGTGGGGCCTTTTGCGGTAGGACTTCCGAGAGAGGACGTCATCAGATTCGTCCTGCTTAGCATTTAAAATAAAAGGGATTTGAATTTAAGTTAGAAATGCCGTTGAAATGTAATCCCACTAGATTAAGTGCGGCCTTATTTAGTGTATGCTGTCAAATACTACTTGAGCAGGGCGTGATTTTAATCATGCTGCCGTGACAATGCTTATGTCTGGGACAGTAAATGTCCCTCATCTCCCCTAAAGGGAGAGAGGAAGTACCGCATGTCCAGTCACTCAAGCGTTTTGAAACTCGTCCTGGCCGCAGCGCTCCTTGCCTCCCCAGCCGCTGCCCAGCAGCAGAGCAGCACGATTCCCACAAACGTCAGAGCACAAATTCAGGTGCTGCTCAGCCAAGCCAATACGCCCGGATTTGAGGCCGCGTTACGTTCGCTGCTTCAGCGGAACCCCACGCTCGTTGCGGCAATCGCTGCGAGCGCCGCACAGATACGTCCTGCACTCGCGGCAGAAATTACGCGAGTCGCTGTTCTCGCTGTTCCTGACGCTGCCGCTGCCATTGCCGGCTCCATCGCGAGGGTTGTTCCCGCACAAGCCGCGGCCATTGCAACTGCAGCGGCCAAGGCGAGCCCTACAGCAGCAGCGGCCATTGCTGGGCAGGTTGCGCTTGCTGTTCCTGGGAGCGCAGCGGCGATCGCTGCCTCGGTGGCTCAGCAGGTCCCTGCAGCCGCTGCCCTGATCGCTCAAAAAGTCGCTCAAGCTGCTCCTGCAGCTGCAGCTGCCATTGCAGCTGCGGTCGCCACACAAGTTCCTGCCGCCGCGGCTTCTATCGCTGCCGCTGTCGTTCAGGCGGTACCCACGTCCGCTGCGGCAATTTCGAGCGCTGTAGGTGCAGCTGTACCATCAGCCGCGGCCGCCATCGCCTCTGCAGTCACCACCGCCCTGGCCAATCCTCTTCCCCTGGCACCGCTCGTCGACAACTCCACAAGGCCTATTACGCCTATCACTCCCCGGACTTGAGTGCCGGGCGCCCCACGTACAGCGGCGTAAAGAAAAAAGCCCTACCTTGCCTTGCGGCGGGTGGGGCCTTTTTCGGTGGGGTGGAACCAGGCTTAAAGTTCTAGGGCGTGCCAGGGAGCATCAGGGCCAAACGGTCATCAAAGACCGCACCAACGAGGTCCGCGAGCGCTTCTGCCCGTTGCAAAGCAGCGTAATGTGGCGAGCGTCCATCCTGGTCGCGGTGCCACTTTGTCTCCTCCAACTCTTTCAACTTGAGACGCTGCAGTCGCGTTTCACAAGCGAGGACAAGTTGCGTTAGCTCTGATAGGGAGAGCCTCTCCAGAAGTGATTGAGACGTCAACGTAAGCCACTTCGGCGAAGATCAAAAAAACGCTTCATCACTTAGCTTGCCACATCTCTCCCCAAGTTCCACGGGCCGCGTCCTGGGCCTGACAGCGTGCCTGCTCCCCTTGTCGACGCTTCCCAGAAGCCGATTACCTCGCTCGCGCCCCGTGGCTGACGAACAATATGAGGCGGCCCCACCTTGCTTCGCAGCGGGTGAGGCTTGTTTTACTGCCTTCAGTTAAGACATAATCAAGGGTATATTTTTTGCCTATAACCTTATCCACAGCCTGTGCACAACTTCAGGTCCACAGCCCCTGAAATAGAACCCCACCCCTGCCAGTCGGTGGATTGGAGTCTTATTTATGGCTGAGACTGATCTTCCTGAAGAGCCGGTTGAGTCGTCTGGCTGTGAAGTGTCTGGACAACAGGTGGTCTTAAACTTCTGGCATGACTCGCAAACTCCCAGGCGAACTCCGAGCTAAGGACTACATGATCGCCATCATGCCAGATGGTCCCATTCGTCTCAAAGACTGGCTCTTGCTCCTGCCTGAGGGTGTTCATCGGGGGACTGCGTCGAAGGAACCCGTGTACCTTCTCGCGGAACGTCTGATCACCCGTGCGCCAGGACTCCTGGGATGCTACGCCATCTCAGAGGCGGGGAAGGCACGACGCGCCGAGGTCCGTGCTTTCCTAAAGAATCAGAGCCAGGTACACGTAACTGGACAAGATGCGGTACATACCTATTACTAACCCTCCAACAACCTTCCTCTAAAGAGGTCTTGCCTTACTCGGCAATGGGGCCTTTCTGAGTGGAGAATGTGCCAGAAGTGTAAGAGAGAGCTCCTTACGCTTCAGGGGTGCCCCGTCCCTTCTCCAAATGGCTCCTGGCCCTCCTTCTCCTCACAGGTGTTTTGCTGATGTGGCAGACCTTGCCTCTTGGAGGCCACCTCCAGGGATGACCAAAAGCCCACCTTGCCTCTCGGCGGGGGAGGACCTTTCCGTGGCTGGACTCGAGGCGCTGTACCGGGCTGTGGTGAAGAAGCGGTAGTGGTTTGTTCCAGAAAAACGTTGACAGTTGCAGAATAGATGAAGCGGGCAGCTGACACGCATCTCACCTGACAAAACGGTCAAAGGACCTTTGGATCAGACCATTAGCGCGAGCGGGCTCAGCAACGTGAAGGTCAACCCAATGGGCGATACGTTGGCCACCGGCTTCTTCGGCGGGAGCCACCACCAGTGGGCAGAAACTGGGATGAAAAATCGCTGCGTTCATCTATAGACAGCTCATACCGAAGGGCTATAAAAGCGTGGTCATATGCGTCCCGCTCATGACGCAGAACGACCTCCTGACACTGGCGATCCGGCAGGCTCGGACTCTGGCTTACCAGCTGAACCATGCCAAAGTGCTGGCGTATGTGGAGGAGCTGGAGGCACAGTTACCCAACCTGATCACAACCGATGAGCAGACCCAGGCGTTGATGGAACTGAGTCGAGTGATCAAGAAGATGCTGGAGGACGTGGACCCTACGAATGCTTCCCGCATCCACTCGTAGGCGTGCCTGCTCCCTTCGGTACAGTGGAGTCCCAGTACTGCATGGAGTTTAGCCCTGGCTTTCATCCCGGAGCACGGGCGCATCGGCAACATTGAGGAGGGTACGGAGCAGCGCCACCAGGGCGTCCTACGTACCTGGCTTCTGAACGAAGCCGTCCGCACCCGCATCAAGGACACGCTGCACCTCTGCTGCCGAGCACCCCGTGCTCCACATTATGATCCGCCCTTCGTGCCGGCCAGCCAGGGCGTGCAGGACTTCTAGACCCGTCATGCCCGGCATGTGCATATCCATCAGCATGAGGTTGGGACAAGCGTGAGTGTCGAGGTACGGCAGCACTTTCTTCCCGTCAGAAAGAACATCCAACTGGAGATCGAGATCTATGTCTTTCAAGACTTCCTTAATCAGCAGGAAGTCGGCCGAGTTGTCCTCCACCAATAGAAGTGATTGAACAGGTGTGGAGGAGTGCATACAGTCATGGTAGGGTGCGCACTAAATGTGCAGTGTTTATGGTATTTACCGAGCTCAGGTGACTCGTGCCAGCGTGAGTACCGCACACATCTCTTGAGGTGATGACATCCCGGGAGTTCAGGTCGCGCAACCTCGACTGAGGGGTCATTGTTGACCGCCTACCCTCCTCGCGCGGCATGGTCTTCCGATTCAACTGGCAATCCGCGCTTTGCACTCTGGAGGATCAGTTGAGCGCGAGTTTGCGTCGACGTCAAGTCGGAGACACAGCCCTGCTTCGCAGGGTTTTTCAGGCCCCACCCTTGCCAGTCGGCGGGGCCTTCTCGTGTCACGCCTGGAAATCGTTCACTACCCCCGAATTGGGGTAGCACAGTAAGGAAATCGACATGATTCCCTTCTTACTCTCTTGGGCATCGCAAGGACGGGAGACCCTCCGCCTTGCAAGCCATAAAAAGGCCTGAGGGACCATCTTTCTCGCCCTTATCCCGCAGCGCCACCCAGGAGAACACCATGAAGAACACCACCCAGGGCTTTACCCTCATCGAGCTGCTGATCGTTATCGCCATCATCGGAATCCTGGCGGCCGTGCTGATCCCCAACCTGCTGAACGCCCGTAAGGCGGCGAACAACACCGCCGCGAGCAGCATGCTGCGCAACGCGGTCACGGCAGCCGAAGCCTACCGCTCGGCCAGCGGAACCACCCTGACCGCCTCTACCGAGTGTAAGGACGCCAACGTCCTGAACCTGACGGCCCTGCCCGCCAGCGTGACCGCCTGCCAGATTCAGCAGAACGCCAACGGTACGGTCGGGTACTCCACCTCCAGCAACAACGTGAGCTACCAGTGGGACGGCAAGACCATGAAGGGGCCTGCTCAAAGTGCGACTGCCACCATGCCGAGCCTCCCCTGATCTCAGAGGACACAAGCCCCACCTTGCCTGGCGGCGGGTGGGGCCTTTTCGCGTTTCGTCTACTCCCGCTCCAGCGCCTGGATCAGCAAGCGCGTGAGCCAGGGGGCGGTCGTCGGCTTATGCGGCTTCCTGTTCTGCGGACTGCCGCTGTGTCCACGCTACCCTGCCGCCATGCACCCTGCCAACCTGACCGCTGTGGAGATCGCTGACCAGGTGCACGCCGCGTACCAGGAGGACCGCCGCCTCGCCCCCGCTGGCCCGGACGAGGAGGAACGCCTGGCCCTCGCGGATGACCTGGGCTGCTACGAGGAGGCCGGGGCAGAGGCGTGGGAAGCCTGGCAGCACCGTGCTGGAGCTGGAAGAGGAGGGGTTTTGCTAAACGGGCTTGGGAGCGAGCTGGGCCTGGCGCCAGTACGCCAGAAAGGCGTCGATCTGCGCGATGAACCCGTCAAAATCTGTCGACTTCTCGAAGTACGAACTGGCATGTAGGGTGTACGCCATGTCCACGTCACCCTTGTTGCTGGACGTGGAGAGCATCACCACCGGGAGCGTCATCAACTGCGGGTCGCGTTTGAGCTCCCGAAGAACGTCGAAACCATTCATCACGGGCATGTTGATGTCCAGCAGGATCACCTCCGCCTGAACCGTTCCGAGCCGTAAGGCCTGCAGCGCTTCTCTGCCATTGGTTTCGACAGAGGCGCTGAGGGCTTTTTTCGTTGAGGGAACGAACGCGTCCCTAACTTCCCTGGCCTGCCCTAAGCGCTTTCCGTCGCCGCTTGGCCTCATACATCCGCGCGTCGGCCAGTTCAGGCAGGGACACACGCTCGTCCACTTCCGCACTCCGAGCCACGCCTACACTCGCCCCTATCCGGCCAAGACAACCCTGCTGCGCGATCGGCACGGCCACATCCAAGACCTCGTCCACGTCATCTGCCGTCCACGCCTCAGGCAGCAGCAACACGAACTCGTCACCACCAAGGCGGTACACCTCGCCCTGCCCCTGCAATTCCGCTTTTAAGGCCCCCGCGAACAGCTGCAGCACCTTGTCCCCCTGTGCGTGCCCTTCCGTATCGTTGAGTGCCTTAAAGCCGTCCAGATCCATCAAGGCCAGCGTGAAGGCACTTCCCAACACCTGATGCTGTTCCAGGTCCTCATCGAATGCCCGCCGGTTCAATGCTCCAGTTAAGGCATCCTGACGGGCAGTGTGTATCGCGGCCTCTACGCCTGCCCTCGCGTGAAAAGCTGCTCGGACACTTCGCCCCGCCGCTTCCAACAGGGTCCGGTCACTTCCACGCCAGGGGAGTTCCCGCTCCTGACCCACACGTAGGGTGAGCAGCAGGAATGTCTTTCCCTGCCACTGTCCCAGGGGTACCCAAGCTGCCGCCTGAAGTCCCGCTTCGATGACCGCGGGGAGGGCTTCGGAATGCTCCCGGTAAGTGTCCAGGTAGTACGGCTCAGTTAAGCCCTCCATCCTATGTGTAACGCTGGTATGGCTGGCGTTGAGATGCGCCGCGAGATCGAACAACACGGGATGAAGCGCTGACTCCCCGTAGACCCGTTGGGTGTGGGGCCGACCATCCTCGAAGATGACGAGCCCGGTCCAATCCGCATGGATCGCTTGCCCGATGAGCCCTGCTGCCTGACGGGCCGCGTCTTCGGGTGAAAGGGGAAGGTCCATCAGTTCATGCACGGCTTCTAGGGTGTGTGCATGGGCCAGGCTGCGCTGAAGGTCCAGGCTGTGTTCGGCCTGAGCGCTCACCTGCTGTTGCAACCGCTGCACGTGGTTTCGCAACTCCAGTTCACTCATCGCCGTGGCTGCGAGGTCTTGGAGCGCCTTCAAGTCCTCGTCACCCAGCGTTCGGGCCTCGGTATCCAAAACGCAGAGGGTGCCGATGCGCTGCCCGGCTGGCGTTTTGAGGGGGGCACCGGCGTACATCCGTACATGCGGTTCGTGGACGACGCCAGGGTGGTGAGCGAAGCGGACATCCTGGGTCAGGTCCGGAACGACCAGGGGGGTGTCTTGCAGGATGGTCCAGGCGCAGAAGGTGGCATTGCGGGGGACTTCAGGGGCGTCGTAGCCCACCATGGATTTGCTCCAATGGCGGTCGACGTCAACAAAATTGATGGCAGCCAGGGGAACGTGGAGGAGTCGGGCCGCGAGGCGGGTAACGCGGTCAAAGACTTCTTCACGGCCGGTGTCGAGGATGTGGTAGTGCGCGAGATCCAGCAGACGTTCGGCTTCATCAGGCGGGACCGGCGCAGGGAGCATAAGACAGTGTAGAAAATTTCACTTACACTTCTCGTACCGGATGACGCTTCCCCGTCTTAGGTTGCCGCAGTACGACACGGACGTCTTGTTTGCCCCCTCCCCGCCACCGACCAAAGCGGCGCAGGGAGGGGGCTTTTTGCGTTTGAGTATCCTGGCTGCCATGCGTTACGCCGACCTAACGCCTGGGGAGATTGCCGACCACCTGCACGACGCCTACACGAGGGATCGTCGCCTGGGGATCGTGCCAGACAGCACTCCTGAACGTCAGGCCCTCGCTGATTACCTCGGCTGCCACAAAGAAGCCAGGGACGAAGCGTGGGAGGCGTGGCGGACCGTGCTGGAGGCAGAGGGCCACGACCTCGAAGACGCTGAGTACTGGCTCGACGTGGAGTTCGCTCCCCCCTGCCCGGAGTAACTTGCCGGGCGTGACCGACGAATTTCGCCCCGGCCGACCCCTGCCTAGCGAGGAACGCAGCACGCAAGAGCGCCTGCTGTACCACATCCAGCGCGTCAGCGGCGAGTGGTGCACCATGAGCCGCGAGGAGAGCGCCTGGCAATGGCGACAGCTGCGTGGCGGCGGAGACGACGGGTACGGACGCGGAAGCTGGCGGGAGATGCACGCCTGGCTGGCAAAGTAGAGCCCTCAGTCGAACAAGCCCGGTTGCACCGCCTGTTGCTCCAGCGCGGGCAACGCCGTCACCTGCACGAACTCCAGCACCCGCCGCTCCAACTCCAACCGCGCAGGCCCCGTCATCTCCGGCGCCGCCAAAATCCCCCGCACCACGCCCCCCGTCAGCCGCTGCGCCGCGTCCACATACCGCGCGAGCTGCGAGACCGCATCCTGCGTCGCCCGCCCCCGCTTGAGTTCCACGACCACAAACCGTCCCTCCCGATCCCGCGCGTACAGGTCAATGCCACCCGCCGCGGTGACCAGCTCCCGGTTTAGGACCGTCAAGCCTGGCTCGATCAGTTCAGGATGCCGCGCGAGCGTCTCCTGCATCTGCGCTTCAGAGCCGGAAAGCTCGAAGGCAGCCTCCTGCAACCGGATGGCCTGCGCGAGTGTGGGGAGCAGCATCGTGATCGTGACCAGCTCGTCCGGCTTCCGGCGGTGCGCCCGCAGCACGCAGTACCCGCGCTCCACGGTCACTTGCACGCTGTCCGTCTTGGGCTGCCAGTTCATAGGCTTCACGCCCTTGGGCCCATGCACCTGGAGGCTGCCGTCACCCTTGAGCAGGACGAGGTACTGTCCGGCCTCGGCCATGCTCATCGCGCGGCCCATGTACTGGACTTCCATCTCCCCGGCCACCTGGACGAGGCAGCCGCTGTGAATCTGACGTTGGAGGAAGGTGGTGAGGGCGTCAGGCGTGGGCGAGACGAGGTGTTCCTCAAGCATGGGGGACCGGACGGCCGACGGCGGCCCAGAGCCCAGCGCGCAGGGTGTCCTGATCGCTCAGACCCGGATACTGGGCGCGGAGCAGCTCCAGCAGTTCGGCTCCGACGGCCACCGTGACTTTGGTCTTTTCACCCTCGCCGCTGGGGACTTTGACGGGCCGTCCCGTCTGATTCTCTCGCCGTCCACCTCTGCCTGTGCCCGTGCCTACGCCCATGTTCTTCGCCTGCCTTTCTTGAGGGACACCGCCTTTCAACCGGGGGCGAGAGGCGTTACTTCAGGGCTTGAATCAGGGCCGCCAGACCACTAAAGAACCCGCCCGCTGCCGTGAGAATCACAGCAACTTGTGCGGGAGTCAGTGGCTTCCGGCGGGGTTTCTTGGTATTCTTGCGTTGTTGAGCCACAAGTACCAATCCCCCTTTCCGAAGCGCCCGGAGTTCCAGTCCGGGCGCTTCTTTTGCGCTCGTTTTGGGTCCTCTCGTGCTACTCCCCGGTTGTCATGCGGCGCGTCCCTAAGGACAAACATAGTCTAGATCGTATCCTATGCTTTGTCAGCTAATCAGACATGGAAGTGGGAGTAAGTTGCCCCCGTCAGACCCCCCCTAGCATGCGGGCGTTTGTCCCGCCCCCCCTCGGGGCACAATAATCGGCGCAATGACGACGGACTCTCGCTCCCCCTCGGGCAGAAAACGGCCTCCCGGCGTGCTCCCACGGGTCCTGCTGGAAGAAGGATCAGTCCTGGTCTCCTTCCGGCAAGACGCAGCGGAGCGGCAACGCCTGGACGCCATCGTCGCCCTTGGTGGTGGGACGCTGACGGATCACGTCCGGCGAGCGATTGACGGCTATCTGGAGCGAGACGTCTACAGTCCTGACCCTCGGACGTACCTCGCGGACCGGCATCAGAAACTGGAGGGCCTGGTCAAGACGGCTTTCCGGCAGGAAAAGACCCAGCGCGAACAGTTCGTGGCGATGGTGGAGCGGGTGGGCGGGCATCAGTCCCTGCATTTCCGGTGGGCGCTGTACGAGTACCTGGAGCCGCAGGCGGCGAGGATCGACGCTTATCTGGAAGCGCAGGAGCAGCAGGGCGCACACGCTTCCTAACGCCACCAATGGCCCAGTTTCTTGCAATTGCTCTTGTTTTTCGCGTGCTGGACGTCGCAGGATGCAGGCATGACGAAAAAAGAGCCCGAAAAACGCCGTCGCAGCCGCTCCTACTGCCAGCACGGGGGGCAAGATCGGCAAGGCTCAACTTGTGGAGACGGTGGCCGACAAGACCGGCCTGACCAAGAAGCAGAGTGAGCAGGCTGTCAGCGCGATGCTGGACCGGGTGCTCACGGCCCTGCAGGGGGGGCAGAACGTGACGCTCCCCGGACTGGGGACCTTCAGCGTGAAGGCCACCGCCGCGCGCACCGGCGTGCGCCCTGGCACCTCCGAGAAGATCCAGATCCCCGCCGGCAGGAAGGTCAGTTACAAGGTCGCCAGCACCTTGAAGGAAAGCGTCAACGGCTGAGCCGGAGGACAAGACGAGGGGAGGCCCAGGCAGCGCGCCCTTGGCCTCCCCTCTCTGTACAACCCTATGGCCGAGCGATCCATGCCCCGCAGCCTGCTCTGGCTTAAACCCAATTGGGCGAGAGAAAACCTACCGTCGCGGCTCTTCCAGTCGCCTGCCCGTGGATGTGCAGCACCCGCAGATTCACCGCCGTTCATCGGTCGTTCACGACTGCTTTTCTACAGTTTTCTCAAGCAAAGGGCGCAGCCCCGAGCGGAACGAAAGCCTCTTTCGCACTGATCACCCCAAGGAGAACACCATGAAGAACATTCTCAAGCTCGCCGCCTTCTTCCTCCTCAGTGGCTCCTCCGTTCTGGCCACCAGTGCCCCGATGCCTATCGCCCAAGACCAACCCAGCACCGCCCGCGCCCGCTTCGTCATCCCAATGCTCAGGTCAAACGAAGTCAAGCCGCCCGAAGCAACCGCCCACTTCACCGCACCCGAGTTCTGCTACGTGGGCAAAATGAAGGTCGCTTGTACCCTCACCGACGCCCCCTCCAAGGACCCCACTGGGACCCAACCCTAAGCTCAAATTCGGGGGTGGTCCCCAAGTGCTCTCAACATCAAGGGCGGCCTCCGGGTCGCCTTTGCCGTTTGCCTAAGCCCAGTTAGATCAGAGAGGCCGGCGCTGGCTCACCCGTTGACGCGTGCAATTTGCACACCATTTCAGCTTCGTAGGGTCTAAACCCAAGCCGGGTGTACAGGCTGCGTGCCTGGTCTGTCGTGCCCAGACTCAGGGTCCCAATCCCTCTCGCTCTTGCTTCTGAAATCGCTCTCTTCAAGAGAGCCGCAGCAAACCCGCGCTGCCTGTAATCCAGGACAGTGAACACGTTGACCACGCGGGCGCGGGTAGGTGACGGGTCCGTTTTCGTCGGTCCCCACTCCAGAAGCGTGAGACCAAGTCCAGCAGCGACCCTCCCACTCTCCTCAACGAACCATCCGAGGTATGTGCCTCGTTCCATTGCTTCTGCGACCCAGGTGGCATAAACCCTGACGGGCTCAGCATGGACATCAGTTTCAGGGTAGCGGTGCTGAGCAACCGTAGATGCATCAGCGAAGGTCGTAGGTCGCATCGTCCAAGCGGAAGGCACACGGCAGTGTAGAAGCCGATTCCAGGCTCCTGGGTCAGGCAATCCTGCCCTTATCTAATACTACAGTTGCAGTTGCTCCAGGAACCTGTTGTTCAAGGGCTTTCTGTCACCAGTCTGGGCCTGCCCCGATTGTGCGTAGCTGGAGTTAAGCGGCTGTAGCTTGGCGTTCGAACTCCCAGGGCGTCAAGTACCCGAGGGTAGAGAGGCGGCGCTGACGGTTGTAGAAGACCTCAATGAACTCGAACACGGCTTGCCTGGCGACTGCCCGAGTCTCAAAGATGGCCTCCTCGAACAGCTCTCGTTTCAGGGAGCTGAAAAAGCTCTCTACGACGGCATGATCCCAGCAATCCCCCTTGCGGCTCATACTGCCCCTGGCCCGCAAGCGGGCCAGTTCCTCCTGAAAGATTCGGCTGGCGTATTGACTGCCCCGGTCGCTGTGATGCAGCAGACCCGGTGGGGGAAGACGGCGCCTGGCAGCCATCTGAAGAGCTGTCAGCGGCAGGGGAGCGGGCATCTGAGCGTCCATTGCGTCGCCGACCACCGCTCGGGAGTGCAGGTCGAGCGTGACAGCCAGGTCGAGCCAGCCTTCTTTCGTCGGCAGCTACGTCAGGTCGGACGCCCAGACCTGCTTGGGTTGCTGGACCTCAAACGGACGGTCCAGCAGATTTGGGCAGACCGGGAGGGTGTGGGAGCTGTCGGTGGTTCGCACCCAGCGGCGCTTTCCCTTGGCCCGGAGACCATTGACACGCATCAGACGCGAGACCCGCTTCCGAGATACTCCCACGCCCTCGGCTCGCAATTCGGCATGAATGCGTGGTGCCACGTCGCGTCCTTTGCTGCGCTGCTGAAGCAGCGCATCCTGCTGCTTGTGGTTCGAGATCGGCCTTCTTCGCCAACTGTGGTACCCGCGCACGGAGACCTCCAGGACCCGGCACCAAGGCGTCCAGGCGGTACTGCTCGCGGTGAGCCTGGATGAACTGATACCTCAGCGCGTGGTCTCTTTGGCGAAGAAGGCCGCCGCTTTTTTCAGGATCTCACGCTCCTGACGCAGGATTTCGTTCTCTTTGCCAAGCCGTTGGATCTCCTGCTGTTCTGGGGTCAGAACCTGTTTCCCCTGACCAGGAAAAGCCGACTCGCCCTTCTCCTGCTCGGCGTTCATCCACTTGCGCAGCAGGGAGACATGGATGCCCAGGTCGCGGGCCGTGCCCGAGAGGTTGCCGCTGGTTCGGGCGAGTTGGCTTGCATCTCGCTTGAACTTGGCGGTATGGATTCTGCGATTCGTCATGATCGTGCCCCCTATCTTCGAGGCTTATCTCCATCTGTGCAAAACCGGCTCACCCTCACGATTTGGGTCTCCCCGACTTCGACGGTGTGGAAGTGGCACGCCGCCTACGCAAAACCATGGATGTCCCCATCATCGTCCTGACGGCCATCGATGCGGTGGACCGCAAGGTAGAGCTGCTGGAGGCTGGAGCGAACGATTACGTCACCAAGCCGTTCCACCCGGAAGAACTGCTCGCCCGAGTCAAAGTCCAACTTCGGCAGAAGAAGGACGACTTTCTTTCCTTTGGAGCCCTGCAGATCCATCCAGAACGGCGTCAGGTCCTCTATGACGGCAAGGAAGTACTCCTTTCCCCCAAGGAGTTTGAGTTGTTGCTGTTGCTCTCACGGCACCCGGGCCCGGTGTACTCCCGGGAGGAAATCATCCGTGACATCTGGAAGGGAGAACGTTCCAGCAACTCCAACGTTGTGGATGTTCATTTTGGCAACTTGCGGAGCAAGCTGCGCGAGGTTGCTGGGCGAAGCTGCATCCGTACTGTTCGTGGAGTGGGGTACGCCTTAAGAACCTCTGCTTGACGTCCCCTTACCTGAACGCTTTCCGCCCTGGCCCTCGCGACCAGGGCGTCCTTCTGGCCCTGCGAGCCGCTGATGTCCGGCGCGACTCCGGATAGGGCTCACTTCATTTCTGGAGGTCCCCATTCATCAGGAACCGCACCATTCTGCTGTGACAGCTCCCCCGCATCATCGACGCCGTTCCCAGCTTCAGACGGTTGTGGGTCAACTGCTGAGCAACCATGACGAGGCACTCAATACTCAGGACGAGGGAGCCCACCGGTTACATGCAGCGGGTGATGAGGACGCGGAGTACAGCAGCGAAGACGACCACGTAGAGGCAGCCGAACGGTTGATCGACGTGGAAGCGGAGACGCGCATGGTGTATGGCGTGCCGAATAGGGACCGCGCCACGCTCGCCCAAACCGAACCGCAGGCCGTGGTGCTGGGAGACCTGGAAGGCGCGCTGAAGTCGGCAGGTCATGCCCTGTGAGCCCCGGTTTATTGAGGGGACAAGCGGTAGAGCAAGCGGTAAAGGCTGGGGCCACGATGTTCAATCAGGCCTTGTTGTTTTAGCTGAGCGACGGCTCTCCGGACAGTGGCTTCCGTTATTTCGGGATGACGTCGACGCATCAGGTCCAGCACATCCCCAAGCAGTACGGTGGCGTCGGGACGTCGGCTCTGCAATTCCTGAAACAGGGTCAGGATCTCAGTGCCGTATTTGTTGGACGGTTGCTGCACGCTCCTAGCATAGGGATGCAACCTTTCGTTCTTGTTGCTCGTCAACTTACCGAATGCGGTACAGGCCCTTGCCGACCCGCTCAACCATACCCCGGCGCGCCATGGTGACCATGGCGTAACGGAAGCGGCTGCGGGTGCCTTTGGGGTAGCGACGCTGCATCACTTCCACAATGTCGCCGACCTCGACAATCCGTTCCGGGTGCTGCCCTTCGAGGTCACGCATGAGTTTTACGATTTCGGGTGCGTACAGCATCAGCCATATCAGTTGACAGTGGGACCCCTGACACCTCCGTCACAGGCTTTCAGGCACCATGGGGAAGGCGGCGCGCTGTGATGCCCGCTTAGGAGGGCGGCAGGCGATACCATCCCTACTCCACGCGCTCAAGCATCTTGTTCCGTATCAACACCGTCAGGCATTTGCGAAAGCGGTTATGGGTACCGCCAGGGTATCTCTGCTGCATCTCTCGCATGATTTCAAGGGAAGAGACAGGGGCATCACCGTGCTCCTCTTGCAGCGTTTTGACAAGTTCGAAAATTTCGCTCGAGTACGGCACGGTGAATTCTTGCACCTCAAAGGCGGTGCCCCGTGACGCCCTCCCTGACCGTCTGGCAACGTTGACGCGGATGCGTGGGGCGCACGGGGCCAACAAGGACGAGCTGCAGCTGCTGGAAGAGGTACACGCCGAGTTCGAATCACACAGGTGTATCTTGGCGCCCGCGGCCCAGTCGGACGTGCAGGCCAGTTTGGTGGAGGACGTGATCCAGCGGGCAAGGGTTGCCCAGCACGTCCGACTGGGCAAGAACGGGGATATCTACAAGCTGATCGGGGCAGTATCAGCGTGGAAGTTCGTCAGATTGTCGGGAAGGGCGTAACAACCCCGCGGACCTGCGCCGCGAGGCTGATAAACGGTCCGTGCAATTTCACAAGCGGCCAACTGGCACGCTGAGTGGTCCAGAGTTGGCGAGGGTTGTGGGGGTGGGGAAGACACTCTTAACCGCTGGGTTGAGCAGGGGTGTCCGCACGGCCTTCTCGTGAGCGGATACCGATCAGGTTGCCCTGGACGGACGCGCTGAGGGAGCGGGTGCTGAGGTCGTAAGCGAGGACGCTGCCTGGGTGGTGGAGGCAGTGGTCAGTGAGGGCGTCAGTATGGTGGTGGCGCACCGCGTGGAGTGACTTGCGCAGGTGGTGGTACAGGGCTGCGAGGGCAGGGTGGGCCGTTCGGAGGGGCGATGGCGAGAGGGCCGGCATGGTTTAGGGTGTGGGGGCCGGTTCAGTAGGTGAGGGTTTGGTGAGATGCTGGGAGGGCCAGGAAGGGGCCTCGAAAAATATTTGAGGGGTGCAAGGAGGGGGTGGAAATTGTCTCGCGCTACAGAAGGACGAGGAGGTGCAAGCGCTTAAGCAGCATGGGCGTGAGGCGTGTGGACGGGTAAGAAATGGCGGGGTGGGGTGGTGGTTTTTCGAGGGTCTTCTCCAGGGTGCGCTGGGTATCTTTTTACCCGGGGGTTACTCGATGGGCTTTCTCTGATCTAAGAGGCCTTAGAGCATTTGTCAGAAAGATGGCTTCTTTTTGATCGAACAGAACGGGCTTGAATGCGCATGGGGAGGATGGATCTGTGAGGGGTGCCCTTCCTCGCGTACGCAGCCCAATTCAGACAAATGCTCTAGGTAAGAGAAACAGGCTGGAAGGGCGCGCCCCCCAACCCCGCCGCCTCGTACGATTGTGGGCCGTCTCCATCAAGCACGTCACTGCGTCTTCAGGGGACAGAGAGCGTCAGGCGTCTGATGCGTCACGCTCCTCCCACGAGCCACTCAGCAGGAGTAGCAAAGGGGGCAGAACCAGTTTGGTTCTGCCCCCTTTTGTCTTTACTGTATTGGAGCGGTGAGTGGGTTCAGGCGAGCTGAAGCAGCGCAGCGTACTGGCCTGGACAGTGGCCATCGCTGGTAAGGGGGCAGTTGTGGGTCAGGGGTGTGTCCCCTCGTGGAGGATCCCCGGGCTTCCGGGTGCACAACCGCTCGCCAGCTTTCACCTGTTGGGCCAATGCCACCGTTTCAGGCATAGGGGTATCACTCAGGTCATCTTGCAGAAACCGCACGAAGCGCCGGTAATGCTCAGTGGCTGCATACTTGCCTTCTACCATAGAAAGGCAGGTCATCAATTTCTGGTGGTAGTTCTCCCCCAGGAATGGGTCGGAGCGCAGTGCCGCCACCAAATCCTGAACTGCGAGGTCACAGTGCAGGTGTTCGCAGTTTAAGAGGGAGCGTTCAATGCGGGCACGGGTATAGGCTGACCGGTGTTCTTCCCGCGCACGGTGTGCCCAGTCTGTCCGAATGTGAGGAAGGAAGTCGCCAGCATAGGCGTCCACCGCACGACTGAGTGCGGAGTAACGGGCGTCACCGTCGGCATGTTCGGCATCCCTCAACGCCGCGTACAGTTTGAAGACGTCGCTGGAGCGCAGGACGTCATCCGACAGGCGGTACATTCCGTGCTCTTCCACAATGGTGCTGGGAGAGCCCAAGGCGGTGCGCGCGCGGTGAAGGGTCACGCGGAAACGGTTGCCAGTCGCGGCAGAGGGATCTTCATGCCAGAGGGCGTCGATAATTTCATCTCTGGACTGACCTTCAGGACAGCTCAGGAGGAACAACACAAGGTCGCGGGCGCTCTCAGCACGCCAGGAGATGGGCTGACCGTCGAGGAGGACTTCCGTACGGCCGAGGGAGTGAAGATTTAGGGCAAGCATGGAAGCCTCAACAGGGTGAGTGAACGCGTGTGACCAGGAGCCAACTCGCTTTAATCTACGTAAAGGCTTCTTAATGTGCCCTTACAGCAACACGATCTCTGTGCCCTTATTTCCGAGCACTCATGGGTCACGCGCCACGCGTGGAGGCTTTCAGACTCCTGAATGATGAGAGAGTAGAAAACTGTCCTGGTTGGGGCTCTCCTCTGCATCCCCGAGCTCGGGAAACCCCTCACCTATGGCAAGTGCCTCACTAGAGCGTTTTCTGTCGGACAGAAGCCGTCTCTGCCACCTGATTCCAACGAGACGAGCGTGGCGCGCCGAAACCGCCAGCACACCCTGCAAGGTGAACGGGAACCCCACTCACTTGCGTCAGGCTGACCCCAAGTCGCCCTAACGCTTCGTCAAGCAGGCTGCCATCACCGCTGAGTCCAATGACGATCAGATCCACTTGATGTTGAGCGGCAAATGTAGCGATTTTATGCCGAACATCGTGATTGCCGAGAGGAAGGATTACCTCGTGAGGGGGACGGCGAGCTCCAACAGAAAGCGCTTTTACATGTTGCTCGGCAGCCTCCCGGTCACGAGACGTATTGCCTTCAAGGACGTGTAAAAGCGTCACGCGCCCACCCAGCGCGCGGGTCAATTCATACGCATGCCGCGCCGCGTGAACACTGGCGGGATGACGGTCAGCAAGAACAACAATATGCCGGAACATTTTTTCCTTTCTGATTCAAGCCATCAACGGCAAAGGTCTGATGGACATGAGGGCAAGTGACGAACCACACCTTCCACCGTTGGTCGTGTGGCTCTTGGCATGCCTGTACCTACGCATGTTTAAGCCATTGTTTCACCGTAGAAGGACTCGGTCCGGCTGCGTGCCAAGTTGAGATTGATGCTCAGCGTGGCGTTAAGGAGGAACCGTAAGGCTCCCCCCGCCCGACCCACTTCCCCGATTCGTCTCGATTGCACCACCGCGGCATTGGCTTGGATTTCCCTCGAGCATTGATCCACGGAGAGCGCCTCTTCCCAGTTGGGATGGGCCATCAGCGCTTCTGCGAGGGCCTCTGCATCTTCCAGCGCTTGCGCTGCGCCTTGTCCTCGATTTGGACTGGTGGCGTGCGCAGCGTCCCCCAGAAGTGCCACCCGCCCCTTCCACCAGGTTGGGAGTGGAGAGGTCACCCGGTTCCACAGCACTGATCTGCGCTTCATCCGTATTGGCCAGCAAGTCCGTACACTTGTACTGGAAAATCGCGGTACAGGCGGAGCAACTCCGTCTTCTTACGCTCGAAGACCATGCCGGGCTTCTGCTGAATAGAAGCGTGCCAGTACGTCAACTCTTCCCCAATTCGGAAGAAGGTAAAGCGGCGCCCACTCCCCCAGTATTCCCCAAACGTTTCACTCCATTCCCGGAGTGGCCGCGTCCGAGCAACCCCGCGGTAGGCGGTCTGCTGGTTCGGCACGAGTTGCGTTCCAGACCACATCAGTTGCCGAGCTTTTGACGCGCGGCCATCTGCGCCGATGAGCAGGTCGGACGCAACCTCATGAGACGCCATCAAAGTGATGTGGATGCGTTCCAGGCGGTGCCCTGGCAGGATGGTCCCTGCAGGAAGACTTTCGGCAAGGGCCCGGTGTAAAGCGGTTCTGGCCAGGCCAATAAGGGGGCGGCCGTACCGTTGTTGTCCTTCCCGTTGATCACGGTGGTAGAGCAGTCTCCCGCTCGCATCCAGGATCTGCATGTCCTGGAGGGCGACGCCCTCCTGGAGCACATTGCTGAGCCCGAGGTGGTCCAGAATACGAGCGGAGTTGGGCGGGATGAGGAGCCCACCGCCCAGGGAGACCATGTGTGGGTTTGCTTCGAAAACGCGGGGGCGCAGCCCCCGCAGGTGCAGGGCGCGAGCTAAAGCGAGGCCGCCGATGCCTGCGCCGATGATGTTGATATTCATAGCTTTCCTACTCTGTGGGTGGAGACGGTGAAATATGAGGCCTCAAGGGGTCCTGTTTCACCCTGACGTGGGCCTGCTGCATGAAGAGAGGATGGACTGCCATCACTTCTACGGCGATTCCGCCATGTGGCCATCCTGGATTTAGGGCATTACCAGGGCATTACCCTTCTGGAGTCAGGACCTGAAAAGGCGCTCCTCGACGCTGTCATTTCACCAGTACGCACGTCCAGCGGGGACCAAGTGGCGGCCTGAAGCGTTCGTGGTAACGCTTTGGTAACTGTCCCGCTCGAAACTCCAGGTGTCTTCGGAGCGCTTCAGTGCTCCCACCCTGGAGGGAGTTTATGAATCTTCAAACCATCAACCAACGCGTCAAAATCGCCACCTTCACTGTTGCTGCCGTCACTGCTGCCCTGACCACTGGACTTCTCGTTTCTGCTCACGCGAGCACCCAGGGAACTGCAGGGAGCCAGGGCCTGACGGAGTCGAATTCCATCGTGTCGCGCTTCAAACTGGCGGACAACCACACCCTGCCTGTGCAGCGGGCCACCGGCGAACGGCGTGAATTCACCATCGAAGTCCACAAGATACAGGCAGAGATCGCGCCTGGTGTGAAAGTCGAGCAGTGGGCCTTTGGCCTCCCAGGTCAGCAGCCCACAGTCCCCGGACCCGCCTTGGTTGTACAACAGGGTGACCACGTCGTTATCCACTTCAAGAATACGCATGACCAGCCTCATACCCTCCACCTGCACGGCATTGACCGTCTTTCTCAGGAGATGGACGGCCTGACCGAGGTACTGCCTGGGCAGGAGACCACATACGAGTTCGTGGCCACGGAAGCGGGGACCTTCGGGTACCACTGTCACTTTCAGACGTACTTGCACGCCGACATGGGCATGTATGGCGCCATCGTGGTCGAGCCCAGGAATCCGAAGGAGAAGTTGTGGACGGACGAGCACGCCATGATCCTCGACGAGTGGGACAGCCGCCAGAACCCCACTGCCCCCGTGCATAAGAGCGAGCCCAACTACTTCCTGGTGAATGGCAAGTCGTTCCCTCTGATTCCAGACATCACCATTCCGGATGGTCAGACGGATCTGATTCGGATTGCCAACTTCGGCGAGGAGGTGCACAGCCTGCATATGCACGGCAACAGTTTTCTGATTCTCGACAAAGACGGCTTCTCACTGCCTGAGCCGGTACAGCAAGACACGCTGCTGATTGGACCTGGGGAACGCGTTGACGTTCTGGTCAAGGGACGCGATGGGGACTTTCCCTTCCATGACCACATCGTCAAGGACGTCACCAACAACGGCATCTATCCCGGGGGCATTCACGTCATGATCAAGGGTGGTCCGGCGCTGAGTGCGGCTGGAACGCCTCTGCAGAACGTCGGCGAGCACGCGCACAGTCATGGAGCAGCGGCTGAAACGGCCAAGGCGCCTACAGAAAAGTATGCCGACGACAGCCCCGCACATAACCATATTTACGACCATCTTCCTCAGGGCTCACCCATCAAAGTGGTGAACATCGTTAACTTTGGCTTTGATCAAAAGGAACTGCACGTGAAGGCGGGAACCAAGGTCGCCTGGGTCAACCGAGATGCGGTTGGACACAGCGTGACAGCTGGTCTACCAGGCGGCGATCCGAAAGCTCGAGCCTTCGACTCCTCGAACGAAGCGAAGGGGACGCCGACCATGATTGCCCAGGGAGAAGCGTGGACCTACACCTTTACGAAAAAGGGTACCTTCGAGTATTACTGCTTGCCGCATACCAACATGGTTGCCAAGATCATTGTGGAGTGATGAATGGCCTCTGAAGGAGCCCCTATTGCTTGTTGGCGGGCAGGTGCCCAAGCGCGAAGACCAAGCCTGTTCCGGGTCCCGTGCAGTCACTGATGGGGGCTGTGGAGGCGCTCAGCGTGAGCTTGTCGGCCATTGAGCCGTTACGACAGCAGGAATTCGGAGCGGTACTTGGCCGCCAACGCCATTGCCTTCTGGCGGGATTCAGCCTGCTGCTCAGGACTCTGCCCTGGTGCGGGCGAGGTGCGCGTCGGCACGACGACTCCGATCTCAGCGAAGTACTCCTCCTGACCCGCTGGAGTGCACAGGCACAGCAGCCGTGCGGGCTGCGCGGACACGTTCTTAAACCTGTGTGGTGCGTTGGCTGGGATGTTAATCGTCTCACCAGCGCGAGCAGTCAGGACCTGGTCCCGGAACGCCAGTTCAACCTCCCCCTCAAGCAACGTGAACATCTCCTCGTAATCGTGGCGGTGCAGGGGCGGACCGCCGCCCGGCGGAATGGGCATGTCGATGAGCGTGTAGCGTCCTGCGGTTTGAGCCCCGCTCACCAGAACGGTAGAGGTGCCGCCCAGGACTGCAAGGTGTAAGAGCGTTTCATCGGTTTCGGGACGGGCCACCGTCAACTGGCGGGTGAAGTCGTCTGCTGGGATGGCTCTGGGAGAACTCGTCATCTTCACCCCTCCCCGGGGATCAGCACGATCTTGCCGAGCGTGTGACCCGTTGCGAGTTCGCGGTAAGCCTCCTGCACCTTATCGAGCGGGTAAGTGTGGGCGATAGGCACGTCCAGTTGCCCGTCTGCAATCAGCCCCACCAGTTCAGCAAGCACGTCCGCACGGCCTCCCACGGCGTTGCCCTCGGCCTTGATGCCGTACTGCTCTGCCGCAGCGAAGTCGATGATGGTATTGATGCGCTCCCTTGAGATGCCCAGCTCCACAGCGAGCTTGACGTACCCCTGGCCGTGGGTATCAATGAACGCGTCCAATGCACCGTTTGCTGCGGTTTGCAGGCGCTCCTTCAGATCTTCTCCGTAAGGCACCAGTTCGACGCCGTGGGCCGCGAGCCACTCGGCCCGCGCTGGGCTGGCAATCCCCAGTACGCGCGCTCCCTTAAGCTTGGCGAGCTGGACCGCCAGTGTTCCTACACCACCGCTGGCCCCGGAGACCACCACGGTGTCCCCTTCTTTCACATCCACAGCCCGTACAGCAGCGTAGGCCGTCGTTCCGGCCACAAACAGTGCACCTGCCACTTCCCACGGGATGTTGGTGGGCTTGGGGATTACCTGCGCTTGGGGTACCACCACGAATTGAGCTTGGCTGGCCCGGTTGTGGGTGAAGCCGATGACTTCTGCACCAGGTTGGGTGCTGGACACGCCCTCACCGACCGCTTCGACCACACCGGCAAAGTCGCTCCCCTGACCAGAGGGAAAGCTGGACGGCCAGGTGTCCTTGAATACACCTTTGCGGATGGAGGCTTCGCCAGGGTTGATCCCGGCGGCTTTGACGCGCACGAGAACCTGACCTGCCGCTGGAGTGGGCTGCAGCACCTCTTCGACGTTCAGAACTTCAAGGCCGCCATACTGGTGGAGTTGGACTGCTTTAGGCATAAGAATCCTCCTTCAGAGGGGCTCCGGGGGAATGGACCGAAGCTGCTTATGCCTATGAATTTAAATTCCACGCCTTCCAGGCGGGAGATCAATTTCCGCTCAGAACTGTTGATTTTCCGCGGCCCTGCTGCCGGAGTTGCCTCGGGCTCTGCCCCGTGTGCACCCGGACCCACTGGCTGAACTGCGAGGCCGAGCCGAAGTTCAGCGCTTCGGCCACCCGCTCGACAGGTTGATCCGTGAGGATAAGCCGCCGACGCGCCTCGATGAGGAGCTGTTTCTGTAGCCAGACGCTGGGCGTCTGCCCAGTAGAGCGCCGCACAGCGCGCGTCAGGTGGTCCGGCGTGACATGCAGCAACTCAGCATAGTAAGCGACAGGAAGTCGCTCCACAACGCGCTGCCCGGCGTGTAGCCGAAATAGTCGGGACAGGCGCAAGTCGGTGCTTGGAGCGGGCCGGGGCTGCTCTTGCACTGGGGCGAGGCTCGCCGCCTCCACCAGGATGACGTGCAGATACGCGAGCAATACGCTCTCGTGTTCAGAAGGGAGCACCCGCCACGACTTGCTGCCCTGTCGCTCACTAAGTTGCTGGTACCGTTGCCGGCACATGATGAACAAGGAGTCGAGGTTGCCAGCGTTCTTGTCCGCGGCCAGAATAGCGCCACCCTCGGGCTGAAAAAGCGGAAGATCGTGGAGGAGTTGCACGTCCAGCAGGCCACTCTGGGCACGACCTGCAGTGAAGAGGTCAGCCTCGAAGCCGATGAGCGTCGCGCGTGCCGCCTTGTCAGCAGCGCTCCAACGGTATACCTGTCCTGGCGAGAGACAGATAAGCGAGGGAGGATGCACGTCAAAGTGCTCGCCGTCACACTGAAGGGCGGCTTGTCCACCGTTCAGCCAGAGCAGGGCATGGAAGCCGCAGCGCCATACCCGGTCCAGTTCAGTCTTCTGGACCAGGTAGGACGCGACAAATAGGCGTGCGCCGTCATGCATCACAGTCATTGGGATGAGGTTTGATGTAGGAGCCTGCTGGTGCGCCATCGAGAACAGTCTGCGCAGCGCTGAGAAGGATGT
Organism: Deinococcus hopiensis KR-140; assembly: GCF_900176165.1. NCBI lineage: Bacteria > Thermotogati > Deinococcota > Deinococci > Deinococcales > Deinococcaceae > Deinococcus > Deinococcus hopiensis. The sequence goes on along the minus strand of NZ_FWWU01000008.1, from coordinate 114,930 downwards.
CTACGCCTAGCAAAAATGGTCGTCGGGTGAATCCACCAGGTCACGGATTCAAGGCACCCTGCGGCGCAGCGGCACACCTCCGGCGAAGAGTTGACCACGCTGGTCCTGAACAGCGCAAACCCCCGCCTCCATGCCCCATTTGAGTGATGTACCGCTGGCTGACCGGGCCACAGCTCCTAGAGCGGCGCAAACACGCGGTCTCGCTTCATCTCATCGGCCACGCTACGCCAGAGCGTCAGGAGGCCCCATCAACAACACCCCCAACCCAATGATCCACCCGAGTGTAGGTCTCTCGGGGAAGTCCGGCCACACCCCCAAGGAGGCCCTCACCCTTGCCAGAGAAGCGACTCAGCAGAGCCCTGCTCTGGTGGTGCGGGCGACTGAGGCGCGCGGATGGGCAGGGGGCCGGAATAACCGAGGCGCCGGGCTTCGGTGCGGTCCGCCTGCGTGACCTCATCGCCTGCGATGCGGGGGAAAGGTAGAGGATGTCTGCGCGTAGGGTGATGTGGAGCTGGCCGTGTTTCGCGACATGCAGGTGCAGGAGTTCCGTCACGGGTGGGGAGGAAATGAGGACGGTGTTTTGTCCGGGAGGGAGCCAGCGGAGGCGGAGCGACGGGGATATCAGACCTTTATTGTGCCGCGTAGGGTGTGTGCATCAAGAGGGTGAGAGAGTAGCTTGGGAGGATGCGTCCTGCTGACCTGACCCCGACCGAGATGGCTGAGTTGTTGGATGCTGCGTACCGGGACGACCGGGGACTGGAAGGGGAAGGCCTGGAGCCGGAGGACCGTCAAGCGCTTGCGGCCTATCTGGGCTCCCATGAGGACGCCCGTGCGGCGGCCTGGGAGGTCTGGCAGGAACTGTTCCCCGACGAGCCGGAGTACGCGGTGAGCGCGGACATTGAGTACTGGTTGGACGTGGAGTTTATCGAGCCTTGATCGGACTGAGCGGCGCGCTCGGCGGCGGCGCATGTTGGATGGGGATACCGAAGTGGTCACCGTCCTGGATGTGCAAGGCGGAAGTGTCCGGGTCCTTCTGCCAGACACGGGCGAGGAAGACTTGCCGTTGTCTTCGCTGCCTTGGGAGGTTCTGGCTGGGGACCGTGTGGGCGTGCGGGTGTGCGAGGGGGATGCGGAGGTGGTGCTCCTCCCGCACCTTGGGGGGATGCAGGCGTGAATCTGGAGTCGCGCGCGACCCTGGGCCCTGGACTGAGCTGAGGCGGGCGCTGTCTGGAGACGACAAAGCGCCCTTGAAGGGCGCTGGAAGCGTGTCTTGCCTGGCTTCAGGGGTAGAGGTCAAATCCCGCTTCGTCCAGGAGCTGCTCGAGGCGTTTCTTGGCCGCGTGGATCTGCGGTATGGTTTCCGCTTCGAAGTAGACCTTGATGGGGCGGCCTGCTCGGGTTTTGCCGAAATCCCAGGTGGTGCCTTCGTAGGCCGGGTCGTCTTTGAGTTTCTGGAGGGCTGCCTTGACGGCTTTTTCGGGGATACCAGCGTGAATGGCCATATCGTCTTTGAGCACGGACCCAAGGGAGTGCACGGGTGTTGCAGCGGAATGTTCGCGTTGAAGGACGGCTGGACGGCCGCTGGAGCGACGGCTGGCGTTCGCGTGGCCCGCCAGGGAACGTGGGAACAACGCTCCCTGGGGCCACAGCTCAGGTGTACCAACGCGGGTCTGACAGTCTTCTGGCAGGGGGATGCCCCCGTTGGGGGTCCCCGTGCGGGTGGACGCTCGTGCCAGCATAAAAGCCCTCGAAGAGGGCTGCCCGCCGACTTCACCCGGTCGGTTCTTGTTGTGGGATGACCTTAGTGTACGCGTGACACCCAGGACAAACATCCACCAAATGGATGAGGTGACTACGCAGTAGCCCCAGAGCAGCGCAACGGGATGGAATAAGGTGATACGACCTGGGTCAGCAACGCCATCACCGTGACGCCGACAGCCGCTGGAATTCGCATCTGGTACGCGAAGGACAGCTCGGAAGCGAATCGGAGGCTGAACAGGGCCGGGATTGGCGAGGAACCCTGCGCGCCGCAGTGCGGCGCGTCGACCATCAACACAAAGCGGGGACCCTCACTCCAGCCCTGCACTGGATCCCGCGTCACCATGGCCTTGCGCAGGACCGGGGAGAGGGGGGGTTTACGAATACAAGCGCGGTATCACACCACGGTGTTGCGGCCGGAGAGTTTGGCTTCGTATAAGCGGGTGTCGGCAAGTTTGAGAAGACGGTCCTGGTCCTGCGCTTCCGGACTCATCACGAACCCCAGGCTGACCGTGAGGTTCAGACCAGCAACAATCTGACTCCAGGCGTAAGCGGCCACCGCCTCACGAATGCGCTCGGCCACCTCCCATGCCCGCGAGGCATCAGGGATGGTCAGGAGAACGGCAAATTCCTCGCCTCCGATGCGTGCCACCATGTCTTCAGGCCGGGTGTACCGCCTCATAATCTGCCCCAGATGAATCAGGACCTGGTCTCCCACCGGATGGCCGAAGCGATCGTTCACATCCTTGAAATGGTCCACGTCAATAAAGGCAATGGCAAACGCTGGGCCGCTTAGCCGTTCGCGCAGGCGAGTCATAAAGTGACGGCGGTTGGCCAGACCCGTCAACCCATCCTCACTGGCTATCCGCGCGAGCTCCTCGGCCTGCTGCTGCACCACGGTATGGGCCAGGCGCAACTCGTCATTGGCCTGACGCTGGAATCTGGACTGCTCCCGTTCACGGTCAAGCTCCTGTTGAACGATGAGCAGTTGTGCGTGGCGGCGCGATTCTTCCAGCTGCACCTTCATCGCCAGCTCGTGGAATTGCTGGAAATGACCCAGGGCCGCCTCAAAATGCCCCTGTTGGGCCAGCGCTTCACTCAATTCCTGATGGGCCAGTTTGCAGGGGCCAAGCAGATTCGAGGACTGCGCGATCTTCAGCCCCACCTCAAGGTGATAGCTCGCCTCGTCCAGGCGACCCAGCCGACGCAAGACGCGGCCAAGGGTCGAGGCAGAAGTGGACGCCAAGTAATGGTCGTGAACCCGTCGTGCAGCTTCAGTGGCGCGAATGAGTTGCTCGTAACCGGTCTGGACGTCACCCACCGTCACCAGATGTTCACCCAGGGTGCAACGGAAATAGGCTTCCCAGCGGTCATACCTTCCGGCAACCGCCTCATCCAATCCCTCCCGGAGAAGACGCTCTCCTTCTTCCAGACGACCCAGTTGCAACAAGGTCTGCCCCAAGTTCTCACGGACCAGGATTCGGGCAAAGTGCAGGTCATGTTCAACCGTGATGGCCAGGGCCTGTTCCAGAAAGGTCATGGCTTCGTGTGGCGTCCCGAAATCATTGAAGTTCGCTCCAACATCACAGAGCAGAACGGTTTTCAGAGACGGCGAAAGCACCTGATTTAGATATTTGAGCACTTCTTCCTGATGAACTAGCGCGTGGCTATAGTTGCCCTCCAGCAGGTGGGCGATCCCCATCAGGCTGTGAGCGTGAACCAGATGCTCCCGGTGACCCGCCTGTTGAGCATGTTGCTGCGCGTAGTACGCCTCACGGAGAATGGTGGGGGTATCGCTGGCACTCACCGCGATCCTGGCAGAAAGACAATGCGCTTGGGCCAGCAGCGCTGGATCACCAGAAGCGGCCGCGAGGCGTGTTGCCACCTGGACGTGCTCAAGGACTTCGGCTGGCTTCTGCTCCAGGAGAGTCCAGGCCAGGGCCAGTCTCGCCCGGACTTCTATTTCTGGGACTGACAGTTCCTGGGCTGTGGCGATCACCTGCTGGGCCAGGGAAGTTCCTCGGGGATCTTCATAAGCACTGCAGCGCTCCACTTCATGCAGTAAACCGTGAAGCGCCTCCATGACCCCCTCTGGCTTTGGAAAGGTGTGCTGCTGTGAGGCGTCAGATACTGGATCGTGGTCTGAATTCAGCATGAGATGCTCCTGACGCTCAAGACTTAAACAAGCTCCTCAGAGGGCCACACTGTCCGGGTCAAGGAAACTCCAGGCTTCCCACTTGAGCTTGATGCTCACCTCATCGTGCGACCACGCGGGTTTGGCAGGACATTAACCCTTCAGCGCATCATACACAGCCACCACGGCAAACAGGCACGCAACAAGTGAGGGTCGCGGCCAGCTTTCCGGACTAAGAGCCTATCCGGAAGATATTGATCTACTGAGAGGCAGTAACGACGACGCAACCGCATCAAGATCAGATCAATGACCAGAACACGCTCTGGGAGGTATCGGACGAGCTTTGGGTCCACAGACCCCTACGGCGTTGTACGGGGACCAGCTTCACGACGCCACCTCGTGCGCAGCGCTGGCCAGGAGGCGAGCCACCAGTTCCCGGATCTCGGCGTTCCGCTCCTCATTCCGCTGTCAGTACTCGCGCAGGTTCGTCCACTGGCCGTACGGGATCTCAAGGAGTGTTCGGAGCCCACAAGGTCGCCAGCACCCTGAAGGAAAGCGTCAACGGCTGAGCAGCAGGACAACACGAGGGGAGGCCCAGGCAGCACGCCCTGGGCCTCCCCTTTCTGTACAACCCTATGGCCGAGTGATCCATGCCTCCCAGCCTGCTCTGGCCTAAGCCCAATTAGAGAAGAGAAACGGGGATTAGCGGCTGTCCTCTGTCGTCTACTCGCAAATTGATGATGTGCTGTGAGTAGGTAGGACCTCACCATAAGGCCATGAACGATTTCTACCGCCACGCCGCCGCTCAAGAGCGCCTCCAGACCCTTCGCCAAGAAGCGAAACAGCAGGACCAGGCGGCCAAGTGCCAGACTCGCAAGACGTTCTGGAGTTGGCAACTCTACGTCATCACTTGGGGCCTGATCATTCAAGCACCGCACTGGGCCTGAAGATGATCCACTCTTTCCCCAAGAGCTCGCGCCAGTACGACATTCAACGCATATTGAGAGCCGGACAAAAGTCATTGGGGGCCGAAAAGCTTGTCTACGAGGGTTTTTTCGGATGGATGTTCCTCGGATTGGCGGGTGGTGTGCCGGGCGAGGTATGCAGCGCTGAGACGTTGCAACCCCAGCAAGATGGTCTTCTTGCCCGGTGGTCGATTCTTGTGGGGGACAGCGCCACCAAGATGAGCGAGCAGCTTCACTTCCGGTGTGTCTACCGTCTCGCCGAGGGTGAAGACAAAGGCAGCGGCGAGCCAGGCCATGGCGACCAGGGTGCGCAGCGCTTCGAACTGCAGGACACGAACCTGTTCCCATCCCAGCGCGGTTTTGGTCCAGGAAAAGACGTCTTTGGTGCTCCAGCGTCTCAGGTACAGTCGCACGACCTGCCCGGCGTGAACGCCGGGCGAGACGGGCAAGCTGGTGAGCAGGGTCCAGCCCTGTTGTTCGCCTTTGGGCCGTGTGGGGAAGTGCAGATGGAGCGCGTGTACGTGGAGTTTGCCCTCGTCCACCCAGACCTCCTGCGCCCGGATCTCCGCTGGGGTTGGCCGCCAGCTGAGCTTCCCCTCCCGCAGGACGGGGCGGGACATCGCGAAGGTGTGTGATACGGGAGCAAGCTGCAACGCAGCTTGCAGGGCCCGGTTTTCCCCCGTGGGCTGCAGACGAACGCGCCGCTCAACATGCTGTGCACGAATGACGAAATCGACCTTGAGCCGCCTCAGTCGCTTCAAGACCTTCAGGTCATCGAAGCCTCGGTCCAGGACAAAGATAATGCGCACCACACCCACTTCGCGCAGTGACCGCGTGATCTGCCTCAACGCTTCGAGCACGACCGCGTTCTCACTCAAAAAACCAGGACTCCGCGTGCTGTACGTGCGGTGATACAGCAGGCTTTGACGCCCGTCGGGCGTCAGCCCGATGGCGTTGAGGGTGTGGTATCCAGGAACAAGGTTGCCCTTCAGATCCCGCACCACATCCAGATGTTCCAGTTTCTGGCTGTGGGGCTTGCGGAGGTCTGAGCCATCGAGAACCACCACCACTTCCGCCTCACCTGCGACACGCTCTGCTCCCTGTGCCTGGAGCCGCTCGGTCAACGTCTCTGCATTCAGCTCGGTCCGCTGATTCTGGTGATGAATCAACCGTCGCAACCGGCGCTCAGCGTGGGGCGTCACCCCCATACTGGGTGTGACCCGAGCCATCTGCCGTACCCGTGTTGATCCACTCGCCAGGATCCCAGCGACCGCGCCGCAGAACCCCGCAAAGAGCCGTCGATCACCAAACAGACTCCGATACGGCTGGACAAAAGCATCGAGTCCAGCCACTTCCACCGGCGCTGACACCCTCATCCCCTGAATATGCAGACTTTTGTCCGGCTTTTAAACGCATAACCTTGACTACGTGTGTATATGACGCTAACTTAGAGAAATCAAGGCGGCCCTCGGGTCGCCTTCTTCGTTGACTAAGCCCCGTTCGGACAGGGACTTCGCAGATACAGGGCACTCCCAAAGCTGCCCTCTGCACAGAGGCAAAACTCACTTAATGATAAGATTTGGATACTGCTGACCTTCAGCTCTATCCCCTGGTCTTGAAGTCACCAATGGATTCTCCCCAGAACGACACTTCGAGAACGGAGGGGCACTATGAGCCTCCGAGATAATGTCAGCACCACCAATACTGCCTCGCAACAAGACGTGACCGCTTCACTCCAGGAGCGCATCCTCATCCTCGAAGGTCAGCTCCGCGCTTCCGAAAACCTGCGCGTCGAAGCCCAGGACCTTTTTCAGCACGCTCCCAACGTCGCGTTCATCCTGACGGCCGAGGGATGCATCCTCGATTCCAACCTGCAGGCCTGTACCCTACTCGGCTCTTCCCAGGAAAATTTAATGGGCCGACGCCTGAGTGGGTTCTTGTCCCCCACCGCCCAAACGGCCCTGGTGCGTCTGCTCAAGCAGGTGTTCAATTCCTCCACGTACCAGACGGGCGAACTTCAATTCCTGGGCGCTGAAGGACAGGTGCTCGACGTTGCCGTGGAAATCGTGCCCTGCAAAGGTGAGCGGGCCATCCCCTCCTGTCACCTCACACTGACGAACATCACCCCGTTCAAGGAAGCGCACCGTACCTTACTGGACTCCACAGCCTCCCTGGACCGTCAGGCCCAGGAGCACGCTATCCAGCTTCGGGTGATGAACGAGGAGTTCAACGAAGTGTTCACCGCGACCAGCAGGGAGTTGCAAGACCACCTCGCGCGCGTTCACAACGTCCTCGGCCGCCACCGGAACGAGCTGATGGAGGGGCAGCTGTGTCCCCACCTGGACGCGGCCAAACAGGTGCTCTTCAAAAGCGGAGAGGTCCTGAGCTCGGTCGGTCAGTACGTTCAGGCTCGGCAACTCCGCATGAGGTTGCGAAGTGTGGATCTCAACCGGGTCCTGGGGGAAGTGCACAAGGACCTGCAAAGTCAGCTGAGGGACCGGGACGTGCACTTCACCTCCATGACCCTTCCAGTGGTGCAGGGGGACAGCCAGGCCTTACAGATGATCCTGCGGGAATACCTCAGCAACGCCTTAAAGTTCACGCGCAACCGGGAGCAGGTTCGGGTGCGTATTCGGGTGGAAGAGACCGAGACAGCGCATCTGATCGGGGTAGAGGACAACGGCGTGGGGTTCAATATGCGCTCGAAAGACAAGGCGTTTGAGCTGTTCGGGCGGCTGCATCCTGGCGAGACCTATGAAGGCACGGGACTCGGCCTCGCGGTGGTGAAGCGGTTGTGCGAGCGCTTCGGAGGCCGGGCGTGGGGCGAGGGAAGAGTGGGCCAGGGCGCGACCTTCTGGTTCGCCTGTCCCAAGGAACCCCGTCTGCTTGCCTGACAGCAGGACCAGTCGTCCCGCTCAGGACTCAGCGAATACGTTGGACTTCCCGTGCATAGCGGTCTATAATACTCAACATCAAAGGCGGCCTCCGGGTCGCCTTCTTTGTTGCCTGCTGTCGGGTTCTACAGCTCACAGGGACTGGATGAAGCTGTTCTCATCCTCTCAATGAAGCAACTCAAGACCCCTTGAAGGCCATTAAATGGAGCAACCGCGTCTCGCACGCATACTCTGGCCGAAGGGCAGCGTCCACCTTCTGAAAAACGGACGTGCGAGTGGGGCGGAAGTAGGTCCTCAAGCCGGTTCGAGTCCAGTAACCCACACCCTCAGAGGCGATCCAAGCGGTCGCCTTCTTCTTTGCTTTAAGCCCAGTTAGAGCAGAGAATTATGGATAGAGGTTAACTTCAGGAGTGTGGTTACTCACCAGAAGACCTGGACTTTCTTGCTGTTGGACTGCGGTAAAGTCGAACGCGTGCGACCTTTCGAGCCTCGTGATCACGACGTGTGTCTTGCCCTACTAGCCAGCAACACACCTGAGTTCTTTGCACCTCAGGAGCAGGCAGACTACGTTCGTTTCCTGCGCACACACCAGGAAACATACTTCGTTCTGGAACGGGATGGAGAGGTCGTGGCATGCGGTGGCGTGGCACTCTTTCCAGATGACGCGGCCGGCATGCAACTGGACGTTAACTCAGCAGGATTGACATGGGGAATGGTTCGCCGGGACCTGCACGCGCAAGGCATCGGAACAGCGTTGCTCGAAGCACGCCTGGGATGGCTCAGGACGCATGCACCTCAGGTTAGGGAGGTACGCCTCGCGACAAGTCAGTTCACCACGGAGTATTACGCGCGCCGTGGGTTCCAGGTGAGGCACGTCACTCGGGATGGGTTCGCGCCAGGCGTGGACGCGATTGAAATGCGACGTGTGATTAAGTAGCTAGCGGGAGAAGAGAGGATCATATGGCGATGCCCCAGGTGGCCCTCTCAACTGCTCCTCGAAGGTCGGCCTTGGAAGCGTGATGTCGGTGCGGGAGGTCGTGGTATTTGAGCTTTCGCCACTGTCCCTCCATGGGGCCCTGTTCAGGGCTGTAGGGCGGAAGATAAGCGACGACCAGCCCCTGTGCTTTCCACCTTTGGCGATGTTGACCCACCTCAGCGCTGATATGAATGCTCGCCTGGTCCATCAGCAGTACCGTGGGACAGGCCGGATCGGCCTGCTGGGCCAGCGTGTCCACAAAGGCGACGGTATCGGTGGCTTTGGTATTGCCTTCGATTTCACGGTAGAGGACTTTGCCACTGGCAAAGTCCACACAGCCCATGAGATTCAGACGCGCGGTGATACCGCGGGCCTTGCTGGTGGGCACTTCCATCGGACAGCCGATGGGTCGCCAGGTGTAGGTATTGGGCTGAGTCAGCCAGATCGCCGCCTCATCGAGAAAGAGCAGCCGATGGAGATTGTTCAGCGCCCCTTTTTTACGACCTCCAGGTCGTTTCGGAAGGCTACTTTCTGTTTGGGGTCCGCTTGCCCCGCCACGACATATCGGGTGCGTTGCCAGCTCATCCCCGCCGCACGCAGTTGATCGCGCAGGGCGGTTCGACCGATGGTGACACCGTGCTTCTGGGCGATGTATTCGGAGAGGGTTCGTGAATTCCATGTCCGCTCACCGCTCTCGAGCTGTTCTCGAACATCGGCCAGAATCTCCGGGGTCAAGCGGCTTTGTCGCCCCGGATGGACGCGCTCCTTGAGCGCGTCCAGACCACCCCGTTGGTAGAGCCGGATCGTCGAGTAAACCCGGGCTGCACTGAGCAAACCAAGGGCTTGGATCTGGAGGGCCGAGAGGCCCTGGTGGGTGTGCCACAAGGCGAGATACCTTTTGCGTTCGCACGGCAACGAAGTCGAAGCCCACATCAAGCGGCGGAGTGCGGTCACATCTTCAGGGGTGAGCGAGGGGGCGAGGCGTCTGATTCTTCAATCTCCTCCCGTTAGCCACTTACCTAAACCAACTTAGCGACAACAGCCTTATCGGAAATTCGCGTTGCTAGAAGAGTTTGAAGATCTACCCTCTCTTGGGCTTCGACTCTTTCTCCAGCATAGGCGAGGGTGTCGGTTGACCAATGATAACCTTCGCCACTTCTGCTGCTACCGAGCTAGCCACTTCTCCCACCGAAGCGGGTTCGTTCCTACGCCGTTCCATAAGTCGTCGCTGAACTTCAGCCGTGCGGCGCTCTTCAGGCGTCGGACCAGGATGACTTGGCTGACCGATCAAAGCCAAGAAAATTTCTCGAACAACTGCCCTAAGCGCACCCAGAAATGACTTCATAGTTGAACTTATCAGGATTATTTTGCTCTTGAATGAAGGAGATTTTACCCAGATAAAACTCCTACTTTTTCTCCTCTCTAAGGTCAATTAGAGAAGCAGTCGCTTCAACAGTTTGTTGTGGTTGATCCATACGCCCACTTCTGGCATATAGCCAGGTACCACTGGGGTGAGCCACACCGGCCCCGGCCCTACTGGAGGTTGATATGAGACATGCCTCGAAATTAGGGGGACGGTCGTCAGCGCGTGTTCCCGAATACGGTTATCCCCACACGCCCTCTCAGCGCTGCAGTCCTCGCGGTGCTGGGGGTGCTCACGGGCGGTTGAGACAGGCCGTCCTCACGACGGGCTGCACGCCACCGCTTAGGCTTCTGCAACCAATTGTGCGTCAGCTTTGAGAGACCCTGCCAATTGTGCTGCAGGGCCAGGACTCTTCTGCACGGGTCGCGCGTGGTCCAACCGCCGCCACGACAGTGAGGTCACGACACAACCCGACCTTCTGGTGGGTCAATTGCGTGCTGTTACCAGCCCGCCCTGCGTCGTTGACGACGGGGGCACGGCCGACAGGTTCCACGGCGCGGGGTACGAAGTGCGGCGCGGTGCTGATCACCGCTTGGAGTGGGTTCGTGCTGGCGGATGTCGCCTGCTCCGAACAGTGCACGGTGTAGGGTACGGCTTGAAAATGCCAGGCCAAGTTTGCCCTCCTGTCCTGCCCTAAAGAACGCCCGGAGTGAACCACCTCAGTCCAGCCTTTGTCTCCTCCTTGGCCCGCACTTCAGCTCGGATCATCAGAAAAGGCTCCGACGCCATTCTTGCCGCCGTGCTTGACGCGGTACATCGCCTCATCGGCCCGCTGCTGCAACGTTTCCAGGCTCTCGCCATCCCCCGGAGCCACCGCGATTCCAATCGAGGCCGTGACCTCCACCTCGCGGTTCCCCAGCGTGAACGGCACGGCGAGTGCCTCCAGTAACTTCCGTCCAACCCGCCCTGCATCCGGCGCGCTCCGCAAGTGCCTGAGCAGGACCGTGAACTCGTCGCCGCCGAGGCGGGCCACCAGATCGTCCCGCCGCACACTCGTCTTCAGGCGCGACGCCATCTGCCGCAGCAGTTCATCGCCCGCGTCGTGCCCTAGGGTGTCGTTGATGACTTTGAACCGGTCGAGGTCGATAAACAGCACCGCCACTTGACCGTCACCCCGTTCGCGCAGGGCCTGCTCGGCCTCGGCCTGAAAGTGCGCCCGGTTCGCCAGGCCCGTAAGGGTGTCGTGGGCGGCGCGGTGGGCCAGCAATTCGCGGTCCTGACGCAGGGCGCTGTTGTCCTGGGAGAGCCGCTCCGAGCGCAGGCGCTGCATCTCGGCCTCGCGCTTCAGGGTCTCCATCTGGAACTGGGCCGTCAACATCCTCGTCTTGCGGTCCACGTTCTCGGTGTGAATGAGGCGCTCCAACTCATGGTGGGCGCGCAGGTGCTGCAGCGCCAGCATCCCCTCGCCCTGCGCCTCGTACAGGTCCGCCAGGGCGGCGTGGGCCTCCACCTCCACCGTTTTGATGTGAAACTCCGTGGCCAGCGCCAGCGCCCGCTGAACCAGCGGCAAGGCCAGCGTGCCGTGGCCCTGCCGCAAATGCACCCGCCCCAGGGTCAGCAGCAGCGAGCAGGCGTAGTTCCGTTCTCCGATCTCCTCGGCGAGCGTCAGGGTCTCGCCGGCGAGCATCAGCGCCTCTTCAGTACGCTCCAACTCCAGCAGGCTCCGGGCGCAAAACGACCGCAGCACCACCTCGTGCTGCCGCAGCCCGGCGCGGCGAATCTCCGGAAGGTGGTGCTCCGCCACGGCGAGGGCGGTGGTGTGGTTGCCCAGCATGTGGTAGTCCACCACAATATTGACGCGGGCACTCGAGAGGCTGGTGGGGTCGCCGCCACGCTCGGCCACCTCCGCCGCTTCCTGATGAACGCGCAGGGCCTCGGCGTGGTCACCCAGCTTGGCCCGCAACACACCGATGTTGCTCAGCGCCCGCCCCTGCCCCACCTCGTCGTCCGCCGCCTGCGCCAGGTGCAGGCTCTGGAGGTACAGCTCCAGTTCCCCAGCGTAATCGGCGCGTTGATGGGCCACCAGCCCGAGTCCATTGACTGCGCGGGCTTCCAGCTTACGGTCCCCGGTACGCTGCGCGAGGCGGTGCGCGGACCAATAGGTGGCCTCCGCCGCCTCGTGGTTGGCCTGGAAGTACAACACTCCGGCTTGGAGGCACAGCGCCTGTCCCTCGGCCCAGCTGTCTCCGGCTCCGCGCGCCTCCTGGGCGACTTCCGCCGCGAGTTGGGCAGCCAGAGGAGCGTCACTCACCACAAGCGGGTCAATCTCAGCCAGCCGCACCTGGAAAGCTGAAGCTCTGGGAGACGGGGACGCAGAAACCATATCCAACAGGCTAGGCGAGGAGCCGTCACACAGCTCTTGCACGCTGGACCGCCTCTTGCGGTCCAGGCGGCGAGGGCGATGCAGGTGGGTGTGAAGTGCGCGTTGGTGTCTCCTGTCGTGGGAGCTCATCTCCATCTGCGCAAAACCAAATAATCATCAGACTGGTTGAATGAAGCTTTGGGCCTGTGTCTGTTGTGCCACCTCGATTACTCGCCTTGTTGCGAACCGTTCGCCCAATATACCTCCACTACATGGATGTCTCCCGAGTTCATCACGGTGCTTGAACGTCTGTATGTTTGGGAATGAGGTGCGAGCCATGGACAGCTTCTGAAGTGGGCAGACCAGCGCCGATATCAGTCACCACGAATAACCGCGAATAGATAGCGTAGTTTTTGGACGTCGTCTACAGTGGTTGCCCGTTTGCTGAACTTGCCGTTGTGACGTTCTGTGTTCAATGCACCCCTTAAAACCAGACCGTTACATCAGGGCGGTCCGGCCTCCCAACGTCCATCCTCGAACGTCAAGGTAAGCGGTTGGGCGCCTACCGTCACCACGTTCCACACGGCCATGAATGCTGCGAGGCGCATCTGCTCCTCAAAGGTGTTCACGTACAGCCCATCCAGTCGAACGACCACGATTTGGAAGCAGCTGGTGACTCCCTGTGTGCGGGCGTGGTCTAAGGCGTCACGACATCCTTGGACTGCACCTTGTACCTAATCCCTCGCCTGGTCCACCGCCAAATCGAAGCCATTCCCCCGAATCATCAAGTGTTCTGAGAGCTCAATGATGTCTTGGTCTGGCTGACTGGCTGGCTCCACCTCGACAGCCACCTTGCCGTAGTGTCCCCGGCCACCGCCCTGTCGTGCCAACACGAACTCTCCAATGGGCATACGCAGACTATTCTGCCTCACAGGATGGCCTGCAGTCACGGGCGGCAGGAACAGAACGAATCCACTCTACACGTCGTTTTAGGTTGGTTTTAAGTACGTTTCGCTAAACGGCTTCCCTGATCTCACGACGGCCAGTCCTGTCCGTAACAATTTATGGCCAAGCGCAATCAATGCCACCTTAGGAGGCTTTCCATTGGCTCTTAATCGACGATAGAAGTCGCCCAGATGCCCTTTGTTTCGTGTGGCACTCAAGGCAGCAAGATACGCCGAGCGCCTCAGGTGAGCATTCCCCATCTTTGAGATGCGCCCTCGACCATGGACACTCGTACCTGACTGAAACGGAGAGGGAGCAATGCCAGCATGCGCCGAGATTTGCTTGCCGGTCTCCACCACCGCAAACCCATCCGTTTCCGCTAGCACCGATGCTGCCGTGATTAATCCGAACCCAGGAACGCTGGTCAATAATTCAAAGGTCGCATATAACGTATCATCGGAACGGATGATTGCTTGGATGACCGTTTCAAGCTCTAAAATCTGCTGCTTGGGCAAGGCGATGCGGGTACTCAGCAATGCCGCAACCGTCTAGCTTTCATCCTGCCGACGTTCTGAAGCGTGCAATCGGTTCTGATCCTGATTCAGCGCTTCACACAACGCCGTGCGTTCACGAAAGAATTGCTTGAGTTCCCGCAATGCTGTACTTGGCGGGAACCAAGATTTTGGCTGCATAATTGCGCCGTATAGAGAAATACAGGTCATCCGGAAATAGGTTACTGTTTTGGCTGAGGGTCGTGTGGTACGCTAAAAAGGTGTGACTGACAGACGAGCAATGGTCCATCCTCGCTCCCTTGTTACCTCCACCCGAAAAGAAAACCCGAAGCGGCCGTCCGTTTCGGGGAGATAAAGAACTGCTCGAAGGCATGTTGTGGGTGCTAAGAACAGGAGCGCAGTGGGCAGAACTTCCTCGCCCCGATTACCCTCCGAAGTCCACGTGTTTCGAGCGCTTTCAAGAATGGAATGAACGTGGCGTGTTTCCCAATGTATTGGGCCGTTTATACGAATTATTGGAGGATCAAGCGCTTCTTGATCTCCGCGAAGCTTTTATCGACGGTACCTTCAGTGCCGCGAAAAAGGGAGCGCTGATGTCAGTCCCACGAAGAAAGGCAAAGGCACCAAGATCATGATCATGGTGGACGCGAGCGGTATACCGCTCGCTGTTCATACTGAAAGTGCGAGTCCTGCCGAAGTGACCCTGGTGCACGACACCCTGGAAGCCTCTTTTGGCATGGACTTCCTCAAACGACTCATCGGGGACAAAGCGTATGACAGTGATTCTCTGGATGCGGAACTTGCTGCTCTGGGGATCGAGATGACCCGCGCCAAATCGCAAGAACCGGAAGAAAAAGACGCAGGATGGACGACCACTGCGTCGTTACAAGCGACGCTGGAAGGTGGAACGCACGACCTTATTGACTGCAGTCATTCAGGCGTGTTCGGACACGAGATGAGCGCAAAGCCCAGAACTTCCTGGGCTTCGTCCAGCTCGCCTGCATCCTCATCCTGCTCCGTCGGATTTCTAGTGGAGGTAACGTCTCATAAGGGACTTTACTTTACGTTAATTCAAGTGAACAACTGCCACCACTATGGCGAGCCAAGCGGGTCACCCACGCTCAGAGTGTCAACCTCATCCCTTGAGCACCGGGGGTAGCGGCTTTGATGCGGCTCTCCCCCGGCAGGACCTAAGCCATGAGGTCTGGTCCGTGAGAGCGGTACAGCGCCTGCGCTCAGGCACGCGCTCTCCGAAGGGTGAACTCAACTCTGTGTCGTGGTCCTCACCTGTACGGCCGCAGTAACTCTACCCCTTGCCCCCAATGTGTACGGCGCTTCCCTCCTCCAGAACGGACAAGGAAACTCACAACATGCTGTTTCACACCACTCCATTATCCCGTGGTGGCCGGCACTCTGGGAAGCGAGAACCCAAAGGTTGCTCCCATACCCTCTGAACTGCGCGCCCAGACGTTCCCCCCGTGCCGCATAACAATGCGGCGCACATTCGCCAACCCAACACCCTCACCCTCAAATACGTCCGACCGGTGCAACCGTTGAAACACACCAAACAGCCTCCCTGCATACGCCTCATTATTGATACCGGCTGAAGTTGCGGACGTTAGAATGGGTGGATGACGGACCGTTGGCTGCCCTCGCGCCTGACGCGAGCTCAACTTGAAGAACGTCGACTGCACTTCCTCAAGCTGCTCGAAACTGGGCAATACAGCAGCAAGGAACTCGCGGAGCTTCTGGGTGTCTCCATGAGTACTCTGCGCACCTGGAGGCACCTCCTGCGGCACCAGGGTCCAGGTGCACTGCAGGCCACCATCACCACGGGGAGAGTGCCAGCACTCTCCGGAGAGCAGCGAGAGACCCTGAAGCGACTGCTCAACGAAGGCGCACAGGTGCATGGCTTCCCCGACGCGAGCTGGACGACCCCGCGCGTCCGGGAGGTCATCGGTCGTCACTTCGACATCTGGCATCATCGCGACCACGTTCGGAGAATCCTGCACCAGTTGGGCTTCTCCCGCCAGAAGCCCGATCAACGCGCGCTGGAACAGAATCCCGAAGCGGTGGCCACCTGGATTCAGACCGTCCTGCCCGAGATCAAAAAAAAGTAACGGCGGGAGCGACCCTGGTCTTCCTGGATGAGGTGGGGTTCAGCCTGAAAGGCACGGTGAAGCACACCTGGGCGCTGCGCGGCCACACGCCCGTGGTGTATGGCAAAGCCAGCTGGGACAAGGTGTCGACTATCGGTGCACTCACCACTGCCGGCCAGTTCCTGCAACACACGCAACACGGCGCGTTCAAGAGTCCGGACGTGATTCGCTTCCTGCAGCACGTGTTGACGCACGTTCCAGGAGAGGTCGTGGTCGTCCTCGACAACGCCGGCATCCACAAATCGAAGGCCGTCACGGCCTTCGCAACAGGTGAAGCACGGCTGTCTCTGCAATATCTCCCGCCGTACGCTCCGGAACTCAATCCCATTGAACTGGTGTGGGCCTATGTCAAGCGCAACGTCCTGGGGAACTTCTGTGCACGGACACTGAAGGAATTGAAGGCGCGCCTCAAGGTTGGATGGGCGCGCGTCCGGTATGTCCGACTCCCTGCTCGCCTCCTCCACAGCTACCTTCCGTCCTAAACTTCAGCCGAGATCAATAAAGCCCACCCCGTTGTCCCGCACTTCCATCACCCACCCGTCGGGCCGCTCCTCCCCCCACACCTCGATCCGAGTGCCCTCACGTTGCCGGGTGTACTTCATTGCATTGGACAACAGATTCATCAGGACCTGCCGCAATAACGCTTCATCCGCCATCACCACCGGGATTGGATGGATCACCCAGGTGATATCGCGGTCCGCCGCCTCTCCCTGCAATTCAGACCTCAGATTCTCGATCAAGCGCTCCACATTCACAGGTCCAACCCGCATGTCCTGGTGAGAGGTGCGGGACAACTGCAACAAGGCCTCAATCATGGTGTCCATGCGCCCAGCAGTGTCTTCCACCACCTGGAAGTACCGGGCAGCTTTTCCCGTCAGTTGCCCTTCCACTTCCCGCTTCAGGAGGCTGAGAAAGCCCCGCATGTGCCGCACCGGAGCCCGGAGGTCATGCGAGACCGACAGGGTAAAGACGTCCAGTTCCTCATTGGCACTTTGCAGCGCGTGCGCTTGTTCCGTCATGGTCACCTGCTGCGTCTCAAGGACTACTTTTTGCGCTTCCAGCTCGCGGGTTCTGGCCGTCACCTGCCCTTCCAGGTTCTGCAGGAGGCGGACCCGACCAAACGCGATGGCACACTGAGCGGCAAGAATGCGGACGAACCGCTGCTCTTCAAGCGTGAAGTGGTGAGGTTCCTGGAAATCCAGCACGATGACGCCAAGAGGACGGCGGTCCAAAAACATAGGCAGGACCGCCGTGGCCGCCACCGGAGCCGTTGCGCCCATGCGGGCTTCGAGGTTCGGGTACTTCTTCACCAGGTCCTGCACTTCCGGGAAGAACAAGGCCCCGCCGATCCTGAGGGCTTCCGCTGCGGGGCCGTCGTCCTCGACCAGTGCACTTTGCCAGATGGAAGCGTCACCCTCGGGATACCCGAGCAAGGCCTCACGTTCCAGGCGCTGCCCCTCACGGTCCGCGAGGAGTACGGTGGCCGTGCTGGCTCTAAGGGCGTCCAATGCAGGGTGCAAGACGGCTTCAAAGACCATGTCCTGCGTGTTGGCCGCTGCGAGCACTTCAGTGATGTGCTGCAGCCGCTCACCGAGGGCCTGAGCTGTAAGCGGCGTGGGCGGGGTCGTCACCTACCCACAATAAAGGTGAGCGGGCCTTCTTCAGGAACAGCCTGAAGAAGGCTTACGGACAGTTCTGAAGTGTCATAACACTTTACAAAGCGAACGTAAACCCAGATCAGGACGCGCGGCGATCAACTTGTCCCAGGAGGGTCTGTAATGTACTGAGCAAGGCTGCGTTGTCCAGAGGCTTTTCCAGGTACGCCTCGGCGCCGGCTGCCTGGACAACCGCCACCTCCTCAGGGCGGACTCCGGCACTCCACAGCACCACGCGCGCCCCTCCCAGCGTGCCCTTCAGGGCCTGTAACACCTCAAGCCCATTCAAGCCGGGCATGTACATGTCCATCAGGAGGACGTCGGGAGCAGGGGCGGATTGAAGCCGTTTTAGGGCCTCTTGACTCTCGAAAATGACTTCCAGGTGAACGGGGAATCCCAGGGTATCCAGGGCCAACTGCACCAGGTAGATGTCGATGGGACTGTCATCCACCAGGAGAAGGGAAACTGGAGTGCGAGGGGACACGGTTCCAGGTATACCGGAAGTCCCGTGACTGCAGTCTTACGCGCAGTCCTGGAGGAAACTGCCCAGCAGGGTGACGAGGGCTCGGTACGAACTGGGCTTTTGCAGGTACGCTTTTGCTCCAGCGTCAAGCACGCCTTGTACGTCTCTGGCCTGCCAGCCGGAACTCCACACCACCACTCGCATGCCCCGCATGTTGCCGTTCAGGGCTTGCAGCACCTCCAGCCCATTCATGCGGGGCATGTTGACGTCCAAAAGGACGAGGTCCGGGTCAGGTCCGGTTTGCAACGCTTCGATGGCTTCGACACCATCTCGCGCGACTTCCATTTTGAAGGAGGCTCCAAATTCTGCGAGGGCAGACTCGACCAGGAACACGTCGGTGTCACTGTCGTCGACCAAGAGCAGCGAGCACACAGCGGCACCAGGAATCACAGCATAAATTTACACTCCGTCAACCCTTCGAGGCTGATCCTGCTTTCATTCCGGAGAGGAGAGGGGGAAGGGTCTGGGATCCGTACGTCTTGAACCTGTGAGGTTTTTTCCGTTTCTGGAATGTTACCTCCAGCGCAGTTTCCAGCGTAATTCCTGTTCCACGCCTGATGGTCTGCCCAAGTCGCTCGACCCTACCGTCTTGAGACCCCGACCGTTCGCTTGACGTGGGGAGAGGACGATCATTCCTCCGTTCAGCTGACGGACGAACGCCCAGCGTTCTCGCCTGGCTCACCCTGTTCGAGCGAACGTTTCGGCCCTGGTCAGGGGACTGAACGCCAGTCCTTGCCAGTTCGAATCCGGCCCAGACCACCAGCGCTCTATGTCGCCCTGCATGGGAAGAACAGCGTGGGGCATCGACCCAGGCCCACCACGTGCGTGAGGCCAGGGCACATCTGTTTCAAGGAGGTCCGCCATGTTGCCCCAGCAGCCCGGCGGGCCATACACGACTGCTGTTCCTCCTGAGGAGGTCCCCATGCAGACCTGACCTACCTCGTCTTGCTGGCGGTTTGTGCAGGGCGCGTTCTGCTGGCGCGCCCGTAACTCCATGCCCCTTGCAGACACACGCGCTTTCAGGCACGGCACGGTTCGACTCTGGGGGCGCACCGCTCAGCGCCAGGTCAGCACGTAATGACGCGGCCTAACGCTTCAAGCAGGTCTTGATAGGTTCTCGGCTTCTCCAGGTAGAGGTGCACGCCCGCTGCCTGGGCCTCCACGGCATCCAGTGGACTGAATGCCGAACTCCACAACACCACCTTCACCTTGGTCAATCCCACACCCAGCGCCTCCATGACGCCCAGGCCACCCACCCGCGGCATGTGAATGTCCATCAGCACGACCTCCGGTAGAGGTCGCATTTGTAAGCGCTTCACCGCTTCCTCGCCACCGAGGACCACTTCCAGCTGCCCTAAAAACTGCAGTTCCTCTAACGCCGTTTCCACCAGTACGACGTCTAAGGCATTGTCCTCGACCAAAAGGACGGAACAGGGTGGGAGTAGAAGGGGCATCGGACACGACTATAGGGGTACCCCTCCGCTTCCGCCCTACCTGGTTCCTTGGGTCAGTGATTTCAGGAGCGCCAGCAAGTCGCTGTAATGGGTGGGTTTGCGCAGGTACGCCTCGGCTCCGGCGGCCATGACCGCTGGCTCATCCTGCGCTTTCCAGCCTGAACTCCACAGGACCACGCGCGTGCCGCGCAGAGTGTGCCCGAGCTTGAGCAGCACCCCGAGTCCTGTCAGGGCCGGCATGTTCATGTCCATCAACACCAGGTCTGGCGTGGGCCCGTTTTTCAAGCGTGCCAACGCCCGCACACCGTCGTGCGAGACCTCCACCTTCACGGGCGCATTCAGTTCATCCAGGGCCATCTGCGCCAGAAGAACGTCCGCCGGATCATCGTCAACCAAGAGTAAGGAGAACGCACTTGGATGAGCATCCACAAGGTGAGCTTACTGCAGGACCGTCCCAATCCCGTCGTTCCCCCAATCAGGTGCTTGTGAGCAATACCATAGGGCGCCATTCACAGTCGTTCGTTTCCTCCCTCTTCATGAATTGCTGGGGGGACAGCCCCAGGTGCATCCCTATTGCCCGGGTGACCCGAAACGCACTCCCAAGCTGGATTGTTCCTCCTGCAACAGATCGCGCTGGATCTCCCCGTGTATGTCGTGCGGCTGCTCCAACGTTGGCCAAGAGCAGTCCTGCGTCGGGTCTCCCACGATGGCCTGCGGCTTGAGGCCCTGATCGCTGGAGTAACCGCCTACGTCACCGCCTTCGAGCGCAATGGGCAAGCCCACCTGGTGTTGGTGGCCGTCAGCCCTTTGCACCCCCTTCGCAGTATCCCAAAGCCGCCCCGGCGACACCACCTTGAGCCCTCGATGCCTGCACCATCCGTCCGGAAACGGAAGAAGGGGAAGCGGGCGAAATCATACCAGTGACCCTACTCAGAACCCTGTTCCCGTCTCTCAGGAGGACTCGCATGACTATTTTACACGCACAAGGCATCACGCTTACGACACTCAAAATATCTTTAGGCTCTAAGTTATGAGGGCGCGCAATCGGGTACGCCATTTCTGATAGAACCACCTAAGTAAAATAAATAAGTCCGCCAGATGGGGTCGCCGCCTATGGTGTGACCTCATGTCCCTGACTTTCAAAGAGCGTCTCGACCGTTACGCCGCTTTGCTCATCCATATTGGAGTAAACCTCCAGGCCGGGCAACGCCTGCTGCTTAGCACGGATCTGGAATGTGCGCCCCTCGCCAGGCTGATTGCCAAGCACGCTTATAAAGCGGGTGCACCGCTGGTAAACATTATCTGGAACGACGCGTATACCGCTCGCGTCCGCTTCCAGCACGCTGCGCCGGACTCCCTTTCCACGTTTCCGCAGTGGCGCGCTGACCTGTGGCGGGAAACGGCTGAGCGCGGGGACGCATTCCTGCACGTGACGTCCGACGATCCAACGCTCCTGGCGGATATCGACCCCGACTTGATCGACCGGGAGCGGAGGGGCCGTCAGGGGCCCCTCCGCCCCTTCACGGAACTGATGCGCAAGAACGCCTTCGCGTGGTGCCGCGCTGCAGCCCCCAGTACCGCCTGGGCCACCCGAGTCTTCCCAGAACTGCCTGCCGACGCTGCCGTTGCGCGGCTCTGGGACGACGTCTTCACCGCCAACCGCGTGGATGAGCCAGACCCCGTACAGGCCTGGCGTGATCACCTTGCAGAGCTTGCCCGCCGGGCCGACGCGCTCAACGCACGTCGGTACCGAGCAGTCCACTTCCAGGGACCCGGCACAGACCTTGAAGTTGGCCTGGCCGATAGCCATGTATGGGTCGGTGGTGCCTCGCTGACGCCAACGGGCGTGTTTTTTGCCGGGAACTTACCCACGGAGGAGCTCTTCACAGCTCCACATCGCGCGGAGGTACGAGGCACCGTGCGCGCGACCAAGCCACTGAGCCTGTCTGGCACGCTGATTGAGGACATCGAACTGTATTTTGAGGAGGGCCGCATTGTCGAAGCGCGGGCTTCAAAGGGTGAAGAGGCCTTGCAGCGGGCACTGGGTACGGACGAAGGCGCGCGCTTTTTAGGTGAGGTCGCTCTCGTCTCTACCCAGTCCCCCGTCTCTGCGACGGGCACGCTTTTCCTCGACAGCTTGTACGACGAGAACGCTGCGTGCCACCTCGCCTTTGGGTTCTCGTTCAGTGAGAACTTCGAGGGTGGGAGTGATCTCAGTCCGGAGGAGATCACCGCACTTGGCGGCAATGACAGCCTGACGCACGTGGACTTCATGATTGGCAGCACCAGCGTGGACGTGGACGGGATCACTGCGGACGGCACCCGAGAGCCGCTTCTCCGCAGCGGAGAGTGGGCTTTTTAAGAGTGCAACACCGCCTCACTTTCACAGGGCCTGAAGAACCAAGACCTTATCAATGGGGGAGCTGACTCCATTGGCTTCCGGTTCGGGCCAGCCAAATGAGGCCGTTGAAGATGGAGCGGGCATCCCGTATGGGATGCCCGCTCTTTTTCCTGGGTTTGCTGATGAACAGCCCAGGGGCCAAATGTAGCCAGTGGGTCACTTGTCACGGGCGTAGGCTTTCAGACCTCTCGATTATGAGAGAGCAGAAATTCGTCCTGACCGAGATTCCTCCCAACATCTCTATTCTTGGGAAACCGTCCGTGACAAGTGACCCACCAGGCCTTGTTTGGAAGAGTGATGGCAATGTGGGAGGTCGTAGTATGTGGGTTTGCATCACGGTCGCTTCAACAAAAGAAAGAGCAACTGCGTGAAGTTGAGTTAAGGTAATTGGGGAAGATGTTCTCAAAGCAGTTAACTCACGTTCGTCTCCTCAGCCACTGATGCCCTGCCCGCTCTGGGATGCTGATATGACCATGTCAACCTCTAATTCTTTAGGTATACGCAGGGGAATGGTCCCCTCACCCTGCGCCCTCGATTTCGCTCAGCTTCTCTATATCCAACAGGAGGCGCAGAACCGGGCTCAAACGTACCTGACTGAACTGCAAGCTCAGATTCAGGTGGCCCTGGAACACCGCGGGTATCGGGACGTCGACTTCCAATTGCTCGGGCATTCCCTTTCCACACAGGAAGTGGCGGGCGCTGCGGTGCTGCTGATCTCGATGCGTCTGCCGCTCGACGGATTGAAGAGCCCGGTGTTCAAAGTACAGCTCCCGCTAACCGTGACCTACGCTGGCAAACTCATCGTGCAAGGCGCCCAGGTGAACGGATTCAACGTTCCTGAGCCCTTCTGTCATCCTCTGGGGCCGGATACCGCGCAAGTGGCCGAGATGCTCGTGCAGGGTTTTTCCCAGCGGTACATGGAGCATCTGCTGCACTCTGCCGGACGGTCGCCCCTGATGACCCTGCAGAGCGCCTGAGAAAGGAGGAGAAATGACGGACCAAAGGGATGAGCAGGAAGCAGCGATGGAGAACAGCGCCGTGCAAGACGGTAAGGCCGGAAGGGCCGGGGAGGTCCAGGCGACGGACGAGAGCGGTGCGTGGGGCTGCTGCCATAGGTCAGTTGAGCAGCGAGGAACAAGGACGTGACCGAACATAGGGTGCTCGCTCGTCGGTCACGCAAAAACCCGACGGACCTGGCTGACTTCATTGTGTTTGCGCCCTCGGACACGACCTTAAGTGAGGTTGTGCAGGCTGCTGGGTCACGTTGGGCGGTAGAAGTGGCCTTCGAGATGGCCAAGGGGCAAGTCGGTCCGGATCAATACGAAGTGCGCTCCTGGGTGGGATGGTATCGACACATCACGCTCGCCATGTTGGCACATGCCTTCCTGACGGTGGTGGCCGCCCAGGAGAAAAAGGGGGGGCGGTCCACGACGAGGACCTCATTCCTTTGACCGTGCCAGAGGTCCGTCGCCTTTTGCTCCTGGCCCTCCAGCACACTCACGCTCACGCAATGGTCTGGCATTGGTCCTGGTGGAGACGTCAGCATTAGGCGAGCGCCAAAAAAAGTCATCTCCGACGCCAACTACGCTCGCTCTCCTCTTGCTCAGTACGTCGCATTTAGAATTCAGATAAATTTTGCTCCGAGAACCTTGAGTCCAGTGACAAGGGCTGCTCGAAGTTCACCGACCGAGTCAGAGCAGCGGCGTGGCATCAAAATTGCCTTGAGTTGACGCCACACGCCCTCAATGAGGTTGAGAAACGGGGCATAGGGCAGGAGGTACCGCAGGTACAGCCCCTGCTCTTCCCAGCATGCGATCTTTTCCCTGAGCTTCGCGCCCTTGTGAAAGGGCGCGTTGTCCAGCACGACGACCGTGATCTGATCCAGGGTGCACTGGGCGGCCAGGGTACCGAGGTACGCCATGACCTGTTCACCAGTACAGGTGCCTTGCCGTTCTCGGACGTCCAGGTCCTGTTGATTCCCGTGCAGGCTGTACGAACCCATGAGGTTGAAGCGTCCAGCGGATCCCCACCGTGTGGGGATCCTGAACGGCTGGCCAGATCCCCGCCTGGACCAGGTGGCACCCACAGACAACATCAGGGACAACCCCATCCGAGGTACTTCAGCGTGAGTTTGCCGTCCAGCGCCTCCTTTTTAAGGTCTCCAAAGAGGCCTGATGCCCGTGTACAACCTCCGGGTCAAGGGTCTTGGCGGGGGCGTACCTCGCGCGTTTCCAGCTGTATCCCATGCGCTTCAAATGATTGGACAGTGCCCTGGGTCCGATCACCACACCGCACTGTTTGCTGAGCTCCGCGCACAACATGGTCGCGTTCCAGAAGCGCTCTTCTCGCAGTTTCTCCACGAGAAACTGCTCGGCTTGTCCCGTGATTCGTGAGGGTGGGCCGGGTGGGGGATCATCGGCTCAACCTGGTACGCCACGCTCGATGAAGCGTGTCAGATCATTGTGGATCGCTTGATGATTACGATCAAAGTGTTTGGCGAGTTGGGGAATGCTCCAGCCCTGTCGGTGAAGTCGCACAGGGACTTGCCGGTAGGCGGGTTTTAGGGCGCGTGTGCCGACTGGTCTCCAACTCACGCAGCACCACGTCATCCTCGTCTGAGATTTCGATACGTCGAGCAGGTCCTGCCATACCTAACTCTACAATCTCAATACGACCTACTTAGAAGCGGGAGTGCTGAAGTCTCCAGGCCATTTCCTCTTCGAGCGCTTGGCGCTCAAAGGTTTCCGAACGCCAGTTGATCTCACGGGCGTGCGCACGCTGCAATCGAGCGCGTACCTGCTCCAGGTACGCCAGGAGTGGCTCTCCACTCCACTTTGCTCCGATGAGACCAACAGGTTCCGGCATGATGGAATAGTTTTACATCGAGCGACTTACTTGAATCTGTCAGTTTTCCTCCGCTTCACTCCCCAGACCTGGGAGTGAAGCGACTATGGCACCAGCGATTTACAAGCGTTCGTGCTTTTCTCGGTAGGTGCGGAAACACATACGGCGAACGACCTGGGCATATGAAGCTAGCTACACCACAGATAGAGAACGACAAGATGCACCGTGGTGACGTCGTTCAGGCGGTGCATCCATCCCTGCAGGTGCTCAAAACGGCCTTCCTTGCGCAGGGAGGTGAGGTCAACAATCAATTCGGGCCGGGCACTTCTTCCTTCTCGCCTGGGGGAAGCAGGATGGACCCAATTGCGGCCAGGAGGGCGACGACGAACTGGAGGGAAAGCGCTCGCCCCTGCATGTCCGGTTCCCCGAGCAAGTTAAGGATGGTGCGGGCAATGCCGCCCAACTCGAACATGGTTTAGGTCCACAGGGTGGACAGGTTTAGAGCATTTGTCCAAATTCCGCCGTGAGTGGAAGGGCATCCCTCACGGCTTCATTCTTCCCACTGGTCGTTCAGATTCGCTCGCTCTGCTCGGTCAAAAAGAAGTGGTTTTTTTGACAAATGCTCTAGGGTATCGCCGGGCTGGACTACATGTAGCCGCATGGCTTGTTTGGGCAGAGGGCACGATTTTGTGCGCCTCCAGGAACGCTCAAGCACACCTGCTCATGACCCCTCTGTGTCTCCCAGCGTCGGAGCGTCTCGTCGTTTGCTGCGCTCACCACCGTTTGCTTTCCTGTCCATACCAGTACAGTCACAGACCCTGTATGTGCGGGCGCTTGAGGTTTCCTGTCTTGCGCTGAGAGCAACCGTTCCTGCCCAGTGACCAAGTCATGTCGCGGAATACCATCGCCCCCAGAACCAATGGCGAGCACACGGCCCGTAGGGTCATAGGCAAGCGCAGTGACGGCGGCAGACTCCCGATCATCCGATTTGGCCTGCTGATGGCGGGGATGGACCATGTGTTAACGCACCAGCCCCGAGGAAGCGTGACGAGTCTCAACGATCCCCGCCCCTTTGCCGGTCACAGCGGTCGTCTTGCTGTCGGGCCAGGGGGGAAGCCTGCGTTGAAGCGAGGGGAGCCGTCCAGCGGCGCTTGAGGATGTGTGGATTCTGGGCGGCGAGAAGCGTGCGGGTGCTGTAGACGCTCTGGCGTTCAAGACTCAGCACAAGTGGACTGGCCCAGTTTCCTGTGATGGACGTGTCGGCGGTCGCCAAGATGTTTCCCTGAGGATCGAGGCGCCGTACATCACACTGAGGAAGACCTGCTCGTTGGGAGCAGCGCCACCTCAGCGCCCGGATGAAGGACGAGGTCAATCCGCTGCGGCAGTTGGGTGTGCGGGCGGCCTATTTGAACTCCACGCTCTCCCCTTCCGTCCCATTGGGATTGCCCTGTGCATCTGCCCTTAGCGTTGTGGCAGCGGCTCTAGCGCTCTCGTCACGTCAAAGTGAATGACGGCATCAAACTGACGGGGCAGGTTCGCCAGAAAGTAGTGGCTCTCCCGCTCCGTTTCCGGCGCGTAGACAACCCCGATGGCCCGTTCCAACCGTTCGTCTCCCCAGGCAGCGGCGGGCAGACGAGACGGAAACAGCAAGAAGCTTGACAGCCCCGTGTCATGAAAGAGCCGCTCGTAACTGCCCACCAGCGAGGGCCGCACCGCGCGTTTCTCGCCTGGTCGGTCCCAATTTCTCGCTGCTGTCACCGTTCCCGTGTGGGTGGTGAAGCCGACGAGCAGCGCTGCCATTCCGTACTTCTGCCGCACGAGTTGACCCAGGTTCAGCTCACCGCCCCGGCCTATCTCGGTGGCGCTGGCATCCCCGAGGTGCGAGTTGTGCGCCCAAACCACAACTCTGGCCTGAGGTCCCAGATGGCTGCGGATGGCCTCCAGCGTTTCGAACATGTGCCCATCACGGACATTCCACGACGAGGAACCGCCGAAGGGGTCCAGGCTGACCCGTTCGTAGGTCAGGGCATTACGGACCACACGCGCATTCTGTTCCAGATCAAACAGGGCCTCAGCAGAGACCCCAGTGCGGCCCCGTTGCGCGGTGCGGTACTGCTGAAGCTCAGTCAGGACGGCCGTTACCCCTTGTTCACAGGCATTGCCGTCTCCTTCCAAAGGCATGGGCATGCCGCTGTCGACTTCCGGGGCAAGGCGGTTCAGGCAGTTGTACCGGTCACGAACCTTGCCCAGCCCCCCGGGATTCAGCGCTCCCAGCAGGCGCATCACCTCCTGCCGCGACTGAACGGCGCTGTAGAGGTCCATACCGTAGAACCCTGCTTGATTCGCCCGTGGCTGCGTGCGGTTGTGCTCGCGCAGCCAGCCCACGAAGTCGCGCACCACTGTGTTGCGCCACATCCACTCGGGGAAGCGCTCGAAATTCGCCAATGCCTCCTCGGGCGTGGCGTCCGTGCCCTCTCCCCGCACGAAGCGGTTGACCCTCTGGGCGTCGGGCCAATCCCCCTCGATGATCACGGCGTCAAAGCCTTGCTCAGCGAGCAGCCGCCTGGTAATTTCCGCGCGGGTCCGATAGAACTCGTGCGTGCCGTGGGTGGACTCCCCAATCAGAACCACCGAACGGTTCCTCGCCATGTTCAGCAGTGGCGTGTAAGTCTGAGAATTTTCATTCAGAGGCAGGGCCGCCCGACGAATCGCTTGCACGGGGGAAACAGGAGAGGGGGGAAGCGCCGGAACCTGGGCATGAACCGGTGAAAGCAGCAGGGCGGAGCATAAAAGAAGTCCGGGGTGCAGGGGAAGGGGCATGGGCTGTTCCTCCGGGAGTTGCGGACGTGGGCGAAAGAGGGGCAGGGCATCTACCCTAACGCCCGGTTTGGCACGTAGACCGGCATGCCCCTGAAGGAAGCTTGAGCCATTTCTAGGGCTATGGAAGGAACAGGCCAAGCGCGCTCAGGAGGAAGGAGTCAGCGCATATCCAGCGGAATGAACAGGGCGCCCACCTCACAGCTCATGCCCACTTCAAGGCGCTCCACCAGCCACGCCAGGACCGGCCCGTCTTCAATGTCCCGAATATTTGTGGGAGCACCATGGCACTCAGGGGGACGCATCCTGTGAGCGTGGTCGGTCGTTTGCCAGGGGGAAGATCGTGAGGCCGTACCCCGCCAGGCGACGGCCCCCACGAAGGACATAAAAGATGCTGTCCAGAATTTCTTGCAAAGACCACTTGCGCGGTCGACCCACAAGCGATTCAGGTGGGGTCAGCGGCTGGAGGACGTTCCGTTCCACTCGGCATCGGTGAGGTCGTTTGGGAAGGTGACGCCCCAGTCATGCGGGCACCACCTCCGCCCCATCATCCCTCCATTCTCTACGCAGGTAAAACCCACTCCAGCACGTTTTTCAGACGCACGTTAGTGTAATCGACGCGCTTCGTTCTGTGCCTGGCGTATGTCCTCCCAGCAAAAAGGCCTGGGGTGACCCAGTCCATCTGCATTCCCCATACCCTTACCGCCGAATGCCTTCTCGCGTATTGAACTCAACGGATACCTGGGCGCTCGGCGACGAGAGGGGCCTGGGGGTTTTCCTGATGACGGGAGAGTCGGAGATCTCTCTGACCGGTCAGGGGGTTTGAGTAAAGGGTCTTGAGCGTCCAGACTTCGGGCATCACTGCAGCAGGAGCAAGAGGAGCGCGTCAGCAAGGAGTATGAGTTTGCTGGCCCGAGTCAGCGCCAGGGAGAGTTCGTCCGCACGCTCTGCTTTCCGTCGACAACGCTAGTTGACAATATTTGTAATCTTCTTTAAGGTAGCGATACCACGACCCTGGTCACCACTTCTACCGGTGCTCAGAGCTCGCTGCGAAACTGGAGACGACATGATGCACACCCAGCTGCACCCCCAGCGCTCGGCTCACCAGTTTGGTGCCTGTCGATGTCGTTCGGTGACCGAGCACTATGACTAGGTCACGGCCTGCCTTTACCACCCAGGTATAACTTGCTTTCCAGAGAATCGGCATGCGTTTCAGGCCGTTTTTCCCGAAGGCTTAAGCGAGCTACTGCTGACTGATACCAGGTCGGTGATAAGAAGCTGGGTCATGTTCAGTGTCACTCCCAATTGGGCTGATTGCCGAGCAGATAACGGCACAGGTGCTTGATCGCGACTTATGAATCGATCTGGGACGGGCTTCCCGGAGGATCACCTCCTGGGCTGAGCACAAAGCGCACTGTCGGTCGAGCAGTGTAACCGCAGGACCCTCTGACAACGGACCCTATTGATCTCCACCTTGATTCCAGGTCGCTGACAGAATAGTTGATAAGATTTGTAATCTTATGGGTGCTTCACAAGACCCAAGAGCCACTTGGAGCCGTGTGATCCCCAACTTGCTCACCGCCCACGACTGCATCTGGAGCTGGCGCAGGCATTCATTCACCCAGGGCTATGGCCATTACCCGAGTACCACCACCCGCCCTTCTGCTGATCACGCCGAAACACAACATGCAGCTTCCCCGGCACACCCCCAAGGAGAGCCATGACCACGGTCACCGAAGAGTTTCAGTTTCTCCCACAGGACGCTGCCCTGGTCAGCCGTTCCGCCCACCTCCCTCACGTCAGGCGCAAGAACGCTACCGTCGGTGGCCTCAATATCAGTACGCTGCACTGGACGAACGAGCCGCCTCAGTACACCTTCCTACACGGGGCAGGACTGAACGCACATACCTGGGACGCCACCATCCTTGGCCTCAACAGGCCAGCGCTGGCCGTTGATCTGCCGGGCCATGGCGACTCCGACTGGCGCGAGGACGCCGATTATCGCCCCATTACCAATGCAGCTGCTATTGGCGGCGTACTGGATCAACTGACCTCGGGACCGCAGATTCTGGTAGGGCAGTCTCTTGGGGGCCTGAGCGCAATCGCTGCTGCTCATCGTCAGCCGCAGCAGGTCCGGAGCCTGGTACTGGTAGACATCACGCCCGGCGTGCAGATTGATCCCAAGGCACCCAACCCGGTCAAGGACTTTCTGGCGGGGCCGAGGCAGTACCCCTCGAGGGAGGCCATCGTCGAGCGTGCCCTGACGTTCGGCTTCGGACCAGACCGAGAGGCCGTGGCGCGGGGCGTGTACCTGAACACCCGCGTCACCCCAGACGGTCAGGTGGAATTTAAGCACCATCTGGCTCACCTCGACCTGTTCAAGCTGCCCACCCACGACCCCCTGGATTTGTGGGCATCCCTCCAGGATCTGACCATTCCTGTGGCCCTGGTGTATGGGACGCAGGGATTCCTGAATTCCAGCCACCTGACCGAATTCCAGCGTTACCTCCCTGACGCGGCCTTGTACCCCATCAAGGGTGGGCACAATCTGCAGGAGGACACCCCCAGTGCATTGACGCAGGCGCTTAAGGACATCGAAAGGAGCGCGCTGTGACGCCGACCGATCCACGCCGACCGTGGGGGTTTGATACCGCGCAGATTCACGCTGGAGCGCGCCCTGATCCATCGACCGGGGCGCGGGCTACCCCAATTTATGCCACCAGCAGTTTCCAGTTTGAGTCCGCTGAGCAGGCCGCCGACCTGTTTGCCCTGAACGACCTGGAGCACCACACGTACACCCGGCTGTCCAACCCGACCACCGCCGTGGCTGAGGAACGCATCGCCTTTCTGGAGGGCGGAGCGAGCGCCGTGGCGGTGTCCAGCGGTCAGGCTGCGAATACGCTGGCGCTGTTGAACCTGCTGCGCAGCGGAGACCACCTGGTGTCGTCATCGCACATCTACGGCGGGTCATCCAACCTGTTCGCCCGGCGCTTCAGCGAACTCGGGATCAGCACCACGTTTATCGACGACATCGACGATTTCGCCTCATGGCGGCGTGCCATTCAGCCAAACACGCGGGCCGTGTTCGCGGAGAGTGTGGGCAATCCGTTGGGCAGCGTGCTGGACATCGCCACTGTCGCGGGCATCGCGCACGCAGCCGGCGTGCCTCTGGTGATCGACAACACCCTGGCCACGCCGTACCTGTTGCAACCCCTGCGGCACGGGGCGGATATCGTGACGCACTCCACCACGAAATTCCTGTCAGGCCACGGCACTGCCATCGGCGGCATCATCGTTGACGGCGCGACCTTTGACTTCGGGGCCGAGCCGGATAAATGGCCTGGCTTCACCTTCCCTGATCTGCCCCACGAAGCCCAAGGGTACTGGGCGCGCTTCAGCCCCCAGAAGCTGGCGTACGCCCTGCGCCTGCGCACCACCGTACTGCGGGACTACGGGCCGGCGCCCTCGCCATTCAACAGTTTTCTGCTGCTCCAGGGCCTGGAAACCCTCAGCCTCCGCGTGAGGCAGCATGTCACCAACGCCCAGCGGGTCGCGGACTTCCTGCACGCTCACCCCCAGGTGGCCGCCGTGCATTACGCCACCCACCCGCACAGCCGCTGGGCCCGGCGGGCCGCCGAGCTCCTGCCCCGCGGCGCGGGCGCCATTGTGTCCTTTGAGATCAGGGGCGGCGGCGCCGCAGGACAACTCTTTGCCGAGTCGCTTCGGCTGTTCAGTCACCTCGCCAACATCGGGGACGTCCGCAGCTTGGTCATCCACCCGGCGTCTACGACGCATGCCCAGCTCTCACCCGATGTGCAGCGGCGCGGCGGCATTACGCCCGGCCTGATCCGCCTGTCGGTCGGCCTGGAAGATCCCGAAGACCTCATCGCGGACCTGGAGTTCGCGTTCGCGGCCGTCCAGCACCTCCCACTCACCCAGACCGCCTGAACGCGGCCCCAGAGGACCCATGACCCACACACATACCGTCCGTACCCGCCTGCTGACCCTGAGTGCTGCCCTTCTGCTCGCCACTCCAGCCCAGGCGGTCCCCGACCTGAACGCCACGGTGAACGTAGGGCTGGTGCTAGAGCCCACCAACCTGGACATCCGCAACACTGCGGGCATCGCCCTGGATCAGGTCCTGATCGACAACGTTTACCAGGGACTGGTATCGCGCACCCAGGACGGCAGGATCGTACCTGGTCTGGCCAGCAGGTACAGCGTCTCCGAGGACGGCCTGACGTACACCTTCAACATACGCAACGGCGTCACCTTTCACAGCGGAAAGCCGTTCACAGTCAACGATGTGGTCTGGTCACTGAACCAAGTGCGCACCACCCCGACGCTCCGCGGGAACGCTGACCTGAAGAACGTTCAGTCCATCACGAGTCCGAACGCGACCACAGTCGTGCTGCGCCTGAAAAAACCCGACGCCGCGCTGCTGTGGAACCTGTCAGGCCGCGCTGGACTGGTCCTCGAACAGGCAGCGACCAACGCGCTAACCACGACGGCCAACGGTACCGGGCCCTACAAACTGTCGAGCTGGAAACAGGGTGACAGCCTAACCCTGGTACGCAACGACGCGTACTGGGGCAAGAAGGCGCAGGTGGCGCGGGTGGTCTTCAAGTACATCCCGGACGGCACCGCTGCCGTGAACGCCACGCTGTCCGGGGATCTGGACGTGCAAACGGCCGTGGACAGCAACCTGCTGGACAAGATTCGGGCGAACAGGAACTTCACGGTCGTCACTGGCCGCACCACGGACAAGTACACCCTGGCCTTCAATAATGCCCGCGCGCCATTGAATGACTTGCGCGTACGTCAGGCGATCCGCCAGGCCATCGACCACAAGGCCATCATCGCGGTGCTCAACGGCTATGGGGTGCAGCAGGGCGGGCCGATCGCGGCCGGCGACCCCGGCTACGCCAGCCTGACGGGCATCGACTCCTACAACCCCGTCCGCGCCCGGAACCTGTTGGCCCAAGCCGGGCAAAAGAACCTCACGTTGACGCTCACCATCCCCAGTTTCTACGGCACCACGGTCAGCGACGTGCTGACCACCCAGCTCGCCAAGGTGGGCATCACACTGAAGGTGAAACAGGTGGAGTTCGCTGCATGGCTCAAAGACGTGTACACCAACAAGGATTATGACCTGAGCTACGTGGATCACGCGGAGGCGCGGGATTTCAGTAACTGGGCGAACCCGCAGTACTACTTCAACTACAACAACGCCAAGGTGCAGGCCCTGTACGCCCAGGCGCTGAGCAGCACAACTGAGCGGGGCAGCGCGGCCAAACTGGCCGAGGCTGCCAAGTTGGTGGCGCAGGACGCTCCGGCCGACTGGTTGTACACGGCCAAGACCATCACAGCCATCCGCAAGTCAATCACCGGCGTGCCCACCAACTTCACCAGCGCCCGCCTGAATCTCGCTGGCCTTACCGTGAACAGGTAGGCGGGACGTGATCCGGATCCTTGCCCATCAAGTCGGTTCGCTGCTGCTCGGTCTGTTGGTTGCCAGCATGCTCATCTTCTTCGCCCTGCGAGTCATGCCGGGAGACGTGGCCCTGGTGATCGGTGGCCTGCAGGCGACCCCGGATCAGATTGCTGGCATCCGGCAGGCGTTGGGGCTGAGCGAGCCGCTGACGGTGCAGTACACGCACTGGCTGGCCCAGGTCGCGCGCGGCGATTTCGGCACCTCACTGTTGACCGGGACGCCCATTGCGTCTGAGCTGCTCGGGAAGGTGCAGGTCACGCTGCCGCTCGCGCTGCTGGCCTTGGGGTTCGGTGTGCTGATCGGCGTACCGCTGGGCGTTGTGTCTGGCCTCAAGCACCGCCAGGGTATAGGTGCGGTGATCAGCAGCGTGGCGCAACTCACCGCTTCTGTCCCTGTCATCTGGAGTGGCCTGTTGCTGGTGCTGGCCTTCGCACTCAAACTGCCCTGGCTGCCCGCTCAGGGGTTCCCCAGCGAAGGCTGGGAGCGTCCGGTTCGGGCGCTGCGCTCCCTGCTGTTGCCGGCCCTGGCGATCGGTCTGGTGGAGGGCGCGGTGTTGCTGCGCTTCGTGCGTTCGGCCGTGCTGGAAGTGCTACACGAGGACTTCGTGCGCACCGCCGCCGCCAAGGGGATGACCCGGACGCGCGCGCTGCTCTCCCACGGGTTGCCCACGGTGCTGCTGTCGGTCATCTCGGTGCTGGGCCTGCAGATGGCAGGGCTGGTCGTGGGCGCGGTGGTCGTGGAGCAGCTCTTCAACCTGCCGGGAGTGGGCCGCATGCTGATCAACGACGTCGGCAACCGCGATCTGGTGAAGGTGCAGGGGGAACTGCTGGTGCTGACCGGCGCGGTGCTGCTGATCGGCGTGGCCGTGGACACGCTGCACCGACTGATCGACCCGCGTCAGCGGGAGGCCGCGTGAACGCGGCGCCGCGCCGCTTGCAGCTGCCCGCTCGGCTGGCCCTGGCGTTCCTGATCGTGCTGGCCGTACTGGCCCTGCTCTCGTTGATGTGGACGCCCTTCGCTCCTGATGAGGCAGATCCCTACCGCCGCTGGCTGGGCCCTTCATGGCCGCATCTGCTCGGCACCGACGGCACTGGCCGGGACATCTTGAGCCGCCTGCTGGTGGGCACCCGCACAACCCTGCTGGTGGCCATGCTCTCCGGCGTGGTGGCCGGCGCAGTCGGCCTGGGCCTCGGCGTCCTGACCGCCCTGGGCCCGCGTCCGGCGCGCCGCATCAGCCGTAGTGTGCTGGACGTGCTGATTGCCTTTCCCACGCTGCTCACGGCAATGATGCTGGCCAGCACGTTCGGCAGTTCGCTTGGCACCGTGATTGCGGCTGTGGGAGCGAGTCTGGGCGTCAGCGTGGCGCGCGTGCTGCGCACCGAACTCGTGCGGGTGGCCTCCGCCGAGTACGTGCTGGCCGCCCGGGCTGCCGGGGTTTCGGCCGGACGCTCGTTCTGGACCCACGTTCTACCCAACGTCTCGCCAGTGCTGACCGTGCAGCTCTCCAATGCCATGGCGATTGCCGTGCTGGCTGAGGCAGGCCTGTCCTACCTGGGGTACGGCGCGTCGCCGGCCACGCCGTCGTGGGGTCGGCTGCTGAGTGAAACGCAGGCGTATCTGGATGTGCATCCCCTCACCGTGGTGTGGCCGGGCCTGGCCGTCACGCTGACGGTGCTGTCGTTCTCGCTGCTCGGCGACGCCCTGCGCGACTGGAGCGATCCAAGGGCGCGTTACGGGCGGCCCGCTCGCCCGCGCGACCTGACCCTCACTGGCATGCCCAACGGTGCCGGGCCAGACACCGAGCGGGTGAACGCATGACTCTGACCGTCCATAACCTCCACGTGCACATCCATAGCCAGCCCGTGGTGCACGACGTCTCCTTCGAAGTTGAGTCCGGCACCCGCTTCGGGCTCATCGGGGAATCGGGCTCGGGCAAATCCCTCACGGCGCTGTCCCTGCTGGGCCTGCTGCCCGGGGAAGCGGCCGCGCGCGGGACGGTCCACCTGGAGGGCCGTCCGCTGCTGCCCCTGCCAGAGGCGGAGCTGGCTCGCCGGCGCGGCAAGGAGATCAGCATGGTGTTCCAAGACCCGCGGACATCCCTGAACCCGGTTCGCCGGATCGGTGACCAGATGACCGAGACGCTGCGTATCCACGAACGGCTCTCCCGCCGCGCGGCCAGGGCCCGCGCGGTGGAATTGGCCCAGCAGGTCCAGTTGCCGGAGCCGACCACCATCATCGACCGCTACCCGCATCAGTTGTCGGGCGGGCAACGGCAGCGGGTCGGCATCGCCAGTGCAGTGGCTGCCCGCCCGCGCCTGCTGATCGCTGATGAGCCCACCACCGCGCTCGACGCCACGGTCCAGGCCGAGATCCTCCAGCTGTTCCTCGATTTGGTCGAGAGCAGCGGCACCAGCCTGCTGTTCATCACGCATGACCTGGGCGTGTTGGCCCAGGTCGTTACGCACGCCGCCGTGATGTCGGGCGGACGCATCGTTGAGCGCGGCCCAGTGCAGGACTTGCTGAACCGGGCGCAACATCCGGTCACGCGCCATCTGGTCAGCGCGGCCCGGGCGAGTCAGTGGTCCGGGGGGGTGAGCGCATGACCGCGCTGCTGAGCGCCCGTGGCCTGAGCCGTGAATACCCGGTCAGCGACGGTCGGCGGTTCTTCTGGAGCCCACCCGCCGTAAAGCGCGTGGTGGACAACGTCGATCTGGACATCCAGTCCGCCGAGAGCGTGGCGTTGATCGGAGAATCCGGTTCCGGGAAGTCCACGCTGGTCCGGATGCTGTTGGCCCTGGAACCGTGGACGGCCGGCCAGGTGAGCTTTGACGGCCGGGACGTGATTCCCGGCCCGGCCCGCACCCTGCACTGGCTACGGCGTGAAACCGGCATTGTGTTTCAGGACCCCTATGCCTCGCTCGACCCCCGCTTCACGGTGCAGCGCATTGTCCGGGAGCCGCTTCAAGCGCTCAACGTCCCGGAGATTCCAGGTCATACCCACCTCGACCGGGTGGTGAACATGCTGCGGCAGGTGGGGCTGGATGAGCACGCGCTGCACCGCTACCCTCACGAGTTCAGCGGCGGGCAGCGGCAGCGCATCGCGTTGGCCCGCAGCCTGGTTCATCAGCCCCGGCTCCTGATCGGCGATGAGCCCCTCAGCGCCCTGGATGTAACGGTG
Organism: Deinococcus hopiensis KR-140; assembly: GCF_900176165.1. Lineage (NCBI taxonomy): Bacteria > Thermotogati > Deinococcota > Deinococci > Deinococcales > Deinococcaceae > Deinococcus > Deinococcus hopiensis. The sequence goes on along the minus strand of NZ_FWWU01000008.1, from coordinate 78,496 downwards.
CGCGCGCAGATTCTGGAGTTGCTGCGCTCCCTGCGCCTCTCCCTGGGCTTTAGCCTGCTCATCGTCTCACACGACATCGGTGTGGTCTCGCACTTGTGCGACCGCGTGCTGGTGTTCCACAACGGTCGGGTTGTGGAACACGGGCAAACCGCCACTGTTTTCGCTCGACCCACCCATCCGTACACCCAGCAGCTGCTGGGCTCAGTGCCGCGCATTCCCGCGTTCTCGTTCCAAGGAGCGTCGCTATGACCCCTCTGCGCTCCAGCCCTTTCCGGCTGGGCTTCCTCACCCATTTTCACGGCAACCTCCCAGTACGTGAGTTGTATCCGGCCCTGATCGACCTCTTCGTCGCCGCAGAGGAGCTCGGATTTGAGACGGGCTGGGTCGCGCAGCACCACCTGCAGACGTTGCAGGGGCGGCTCCCGTCACCACTGGTGTTCTTGGCTGCCGTGGCCGCCCGCACCACGCGCATCCGGCTGGGCACCGCCCTGACGGTGCTGCCGTTGGAAGACCCCCTACGGCTGGCCGAGGACGCGGCGGTGCTCGAGGCGATCTCCGGTGGCCGTTTGGAACTGGGTCTCGGTACCGGCGGCCCGTCCGTGGAGCAGTTCCCAGCCTTCGGGGTTGATCCCGCTCAGCGCTTCACGCGGTACGACGCGCATAAACAGAGGTTCCTGAGCATCCTGCGCGGTGAGGCGTTGCCGGGTGACCTGAGGTTGGAACCAGCCGCGCCGGGTCTTGCCGCGACGCTTTGGGAAGCGCCCAGTCGAGAGGACGCGGTGAGACAGGTGGCTGCCGACGGCCATGGCCTGCTCCTCGGGATCGGTCCAGCGCGCAGCGTGCAACTCCCGCTGGCGAAGGCCTATCACGCCGCCTTCCGGGGCACGACGCCCAGGATTGCCGCCGTGCGTGGGGCTTTTCCTGGCGCAAGCCGGGAGGAGCGGGCAAGCGTGTTGTGGCATGATGTCAAGCGGCAACTGCCCGCGCACAGGGAGGCTGGGTGGGTGAGCGCCCATGCGGGGCCTCACGAACTGCTCGCGGCCATGAACGTGCAGTACGGCACGCCGGAGGATCTGGTTGGGAGCCTGCGGGCTGACCCGGTCCTCCCGCTAAGCAGCGACCTGATTCTCGCTGTGCAGTCGGAGCAGACCACCGTGAAAGAGGCGATCCGCAACGCCGAGATCATTGCGCGTGACGTCGCCCCTGCCCTCGGCTGGGCTGCGCCGCAGCGGGAGGAACTCGTGCATGTCTGACGCCCTGCATGTCGCGGTGTCCCTGCCTATCCCGAATTTCCAGGACACGCCGCCCACCACCAAACTTCTTGAGGTGGCCCGCATCCTGGACCGCGGGGGCATCCACGCGCTGCTGCTGCGTGACGAGTACGGTCATGGTCTGCCTGATGGGAACGGTGGGCAGCTCGATCCGCTGGCGCTGACGGGCGTATTGCTTGCCGGTACGCAACAGCTCGGCGTGGTGCCCGAGGTCGCTGTGGTGGATCAGGTGCCGTTTCACCTCGCCCGGCGTCTGGCTTCACTGGACCACGTTTCCAAGGGGCGAGTGGGCGTCCACCTCCGGGCCCCACGGCCTTTCGGTTCACGGGCGAAGCTGCACCTGCTGGAACTGGTGACCGTGCTGCGCGGTCTGTGGGACAGCTACGACGATGGCGCGCCGGTGCGAGACCAGGCGAGCGGTGTGTACTACCGTCCGGAAGAGCGGCAGGCACTCGACCATCACGGCATGTTTTACCAGGTGGCCGGGCCACTGAACCTGTCACGTCCGCCTCAGGGTTATCCCCCGATCTTCCTGAGCCTGCTCGAGGCTGCTCACCTCCCTGTGGCAGCACGGGTGGCGGACGTGACGCTCCTGCCAGTGCCCGAAGCACGGGGTGCCGGTGACCTTCCGCGCGAAAGCTGCCCTCCCCTCAAGCAGCCTGACAGCGTTGCACGAAGTGCAGCGCGGTGGGTCACCTGGCCGCCTGTGATCATTCCGCCGCACCCTGATATGGATACCTCAGATGTGCTGGCCAATCATTTGGAGCACCTGTGGCTCACCCATGCGGCCCACGGCGTGCAGGTGGGCCTCACGGATTGGTCACCCGCTGCCGTCACCGTGATGGTGCAGACCATGACGCGCCTGCGCGAGCGCCGTGTGGTCACACCCGCTCACGTTGGTCAGCACCTAAGAGAACGCTTCTCGCTGTCCAGACCAGCCAGGAAGGCTGTGGCATGACCCGCCAGCTGCGTCTGAACGCATTCCTGAAGCCGGCTGGCGAGTACCTGGCCGGCTGGCGTCATCCGGATTCACCTCCCGACGCAGGCGTGAACTTTCCCTACGTGTCGAGGTTGGTGCAGGCACTGGAAGCTGCGAAATTCGATGCGGTGTTCATCCCCGATCTGGCGGGTCTTCCCGATACGCATCCAACCGTGCTGGAGCGCGTGGCGGTGGTCAATGACACGTTCGAGCCGGTGAGTCTCCTCGCGGCCCTGGTTCCCCTGACCACTCACATTGGTCTGTTTGGAACGGTTTCGACCTCGTACAGCGATCCGCTGGAGGTTGCCCGCATCTTCGCCACGCTGCAGGCGCTCTCTGGAGGTCGCGCTGGCTGGAATGCCGTGACCTCGCTCAACCATGGCGAGGCCGTCAACTTCGGGGGGAGCGCCTTGGCCGACCATGCCAGCCGTTACGCTCGGGCTGAAGAATTCGCGGATGTGGTGCTGGGCCTCTGGGGACAGGGCGGTCAGCCTTTCTTCGAACACGGTGGCCAGCACTTCACCATTTCGCCCACCCGGCCGTTCACCTCTCCCCCGCTGAGCCGGCCCATTATCGCCCAGGCGGGCGCTTCCGAAGCGGGTAAGCAGTTTGCTGCTCGCGTGGCCGAAGTCATTTTCACCAACATTCGGGAGTATGACGGCGTAAAAGCCTACCGCGCCGACCTGCGCAAACGCGCCGAGACTTTCGGGCGACACCCAGATAATGTCATCATCTGCCCGAATCTTGAGACTGTGATCGCACCGACCCGCGACGAGGCTCAGGAAAAATTCGGACGGCTCAAGGCCCTTCTTCATCCCCGGGTGGCGCTGGGTGACGTGGAGTACTGGTTGGGCGGCGTGTCCCTGGCGGACCTGCCCCTTGACGCGCCACTGCCCCCCTTGCCGGTCACCGAAAAAAGCGTGAGTACGCAGCAGCGCTGGTATCAACAGGCCCAGGAGCAGCGCCTGACCATCCGTGACCTCGTCCACCGGATTGCCAACGGCAACCACACGTTGATCGGTACTCCCCAGGACGTTGCCGATCACATCGAGCACTGGTTTACGACAGGCGCCGCTGACGGGTTCAACGTCGCCTTTCCCTACCTCCCTACCACCCTGACCGACTTTACCCGCTGGGTCGTCCCCGAGTTGCAGCGGCGCAACTTGTTTCGTAAGGACTATGGCGCGGCGCACGCTGTGCAGGCCCGGGCATGAGGGCTGCACCTTCTCAACCGGGAGGGTCCGGCTGTCCAACCTGCTGCTGTTCTACACCACTGAGCTCCAATAACTCTTATACTCGGAACTCATCTTGGTTTTGTATCAGGCGTCTATTCTGCTCTTTACGTACTGTAAGTGTGTTTGTATAAGGGCAGGATGGAGAGGGAGAACGCGATAGTTCGGGAGCTGTTGCTGTCTCCAAACGCGGACCCGGGAGTGTCTGGTGCAAGTGGCGGGGCTGGCGGAAGTGACGTATCACGGGCGAGCGATGAGCACGGCGGATATGGGGCCGTACCTGCTGCTCTTGAAGCGAGATGGGAGTGTGCAGATTCATTCCCCAAAGGGCGTCAAGCCGATGAATTGGCACCCGAAAACGGATGAGTTGACCGCTTTTGTGGAGGATGGGGGCAGTGCGTGCTACTCGCGTTAAGGCGGAGTCCGAACGGGCTGGTGCGCATGGTGTTCCTGGAACCTGCACTTGCTCTCGCGCTCGCGTTGACCGAGGAAGCGGGGGTTTGTGCTCGCGGGATCAGAGGCAGACCTGCAGGAAGCGCTGGCAAGAAATCCTGACCTCATCGAGCCCGGCTTACGTATCCTGAACCGCGAACTGCTCGTGGACTCGGGCGGTATTGATTTGTACGCGCAGGACCAGCAGGGCCAGTTCGGCGCCTTACAACGCCGTCCCCAGCGGGACGGAAATCTCGGGTGGTCGTCGTACACCTTCTGAGCAGGAGCCAGACAGCCTCCTCTCCCAAATGGGGCAACGGCCTGCTCGACAACCTGGGTCAGCACAGCGCAATGGCAACCGAAGCCCAGACGCAGGCGCTCGACGCTTATTCCACGGGTGTACGGCCACAAGTGGAATGGGTTGTGGCAAGTTGTTGGGGTAGGGTGACGCGGTGTTGAGCGGTCAGAAGCTCCCCGGCGACCGGTTCCCCCTCGCGGTCATCGGCTACGCCGTGTGGCTCTACCACCGATTTCCCCTGAGCGACCGCGGTGTCGAAGAACTTCTGCTGGAGCGGGGCATCTGCGTGACGCGTGAATCCATCCGCACGTGGTGCATCAACTTCAGCCATCTCTTCGCCCAGAGCCTCCTTCGCCGGGAACCACGACGTGGTTCCCGGTGGCACCTTGATGAAATGTGCGTGGACGTCGGTGGTGTCAAACACTGGCTGTGGCGGGCGGTCGACGAACGCGGCGCCGTGTTGGACGTCTTGTTGCAGCAACACCGAGACACGGAAGCCGCCAAATCGTTCTTCTCCTGGCTGCTGAGTGAGTACGACGTGCCGGAGATCATTCACACCGACAAGCTCTGGAGCTCTGGTGCGCCCCTGCGTGAACTCCCCGTGTTCCACAGCGTGGAGCACGTCCAGGTGATCTCCACTGCCCGTTGCAACACTCTGATCGAGCAATCCCACCGCCCCACACGACGGCAGGAACGTCAGCAGTGGGGGTTCAGGTCACGACAACGAGCGCAGGGCTTCCTCGACCTGCACGCCTGAGTCTCGAACCTTCACCATTCCGCTCGCTCCACCATCCCTGCTTCCCAGCGCCGTTCTCACAAAGAAGAGGCCTTCAAGATGTGGCAGCAGGTCGTGCAACAGGCGGCCTGAAGTTCAGGCCGCCTGCGTGCTCGGCTCCCCTCTGCTTCTTTGAGGTCGACAACTTGCCACAACCGAGTGTCCCAGTGGGGCTGAGCGGTGTGGTGGCCATCGCGGCAGGTGAATATCACAGCCTCGCTTTAAAAGCGGACGGCACAGTCGTCGCCTGGGGGAGGAACGCCTGGGGTCAGACGAGTGTTCCGGCTGACCTGGGCAGTGTGGTGGCCATCGCAGGTGGTCTTGAGCACAGCCTCGCTTTAAAAGCGGATGGCACAGTCGTCGCCTGGGGAAAGAACGACTTTGGTCAGACGAGTGTCCCGGCTGACCTGGGCAGTGTAGTGGCCATCGCGGCAGGTTCGTTGCAGAGCGTTGCTTTAAAAGCGGATGGGACGGTCGTCGCCTGGGGGAGGAACGATGCTGGTCAGGCGAGTGTCCCGGTTGGTCTCAGCGGTGGAGTGGCGATCACGTCCGGTTTCCTCCACAGCCTTGCCTTAAAAGCGGATGGCACAGTCGTCACCTGGGGAAAGAACGGCACTGGTCAGACGAGTGTTCCGGCTTCGATTGTCCCGGCTGGCCTGAGCAGTGTGGTGGCCATCGCAGCCTGTGACGCCCACAGCCTCGCTTTAAAATCGGACGGGACGGTCGTCGCCGGGGAGGAGAACTCCGCTGGTGAGACGAATGTCCCGACTGGCGTCACCGGCATGGTGCCGTGAGCGCCTCGTGTGCTCCTGCGCCCGTGAGGACTGGGGATGAAGGGCCACGGGGCATCGTCCAGTTCCGCCCTCAGGCTCCTCCTGTTCCCAACGCACTTCCCTACCGGACCACCAGGCACTTACAGTCACCTCCTGTCTTCTTGCTTGCTAAAGTGACCAGGATGAAAAAAAGAGTGGAGTGAACCCAATGGAGCGGACCGCAGGGCAAGTCACATCTGGGTAGCAGTGTAGCGGGCAGCGAACTCGGCAGGTGGGACGTATCCCAGGCTGGAGTGCAGTCGGCGGCGATTGTACAGGTCCGCAATAAAGAAATTGATGTGTCGCCGGGCATCGTCCAGATCGACGTACTCTTGCAGATCGACCTCCTCGGTCTTCAGGGTCTTGTAGAAACTCTCCATTTTGGCGTTGTCATAGGGATTGCCTGTCCTGGACATGCTTGGCGTGATTCCTGCGGACCGCAAGCGGTCCACGTACACTCGGCTCGCGTATTGCATGCCCTGGTCCGAGTGGTGCAGCAGACCGGGAGCAGGACAACGCGCCGAAAGCGCGTTGTTGAGCGCTGCCAACGGCAAATCCGCGTCCATGAACTTTGACATGGACCAGCCCACGACCTCACGGGTAAAACCGTCCAGCACGCAGGCCAGGTACACAAAGCCTTGCCGGACTCGCACGTAGGTCAGGTCTGCCTGCCAGACCTGATTGGGCCGTACCGGAACGGCGTCACGCAGCAGGTTGGGAAAGCGCTTCTCGTTGTGGTTGGAATCCGTCGTCGCCCGGTGGCGGCGCTTGGGACGGCACAACAACCGTCGTTCCCGCATGACACGCAACACGCGCTTGTGATTGACCGGGCGGCCCCGTCGGGCCAACTCGCGGGTGACACGCCGATATCCGTACCCGTTGAACTCCATCACCACGGCCTCAATGTCCTGGGACAACGCCTGATCGGTGTCCACCTCCTCCCGGCCCTGCTGTTCGTAGAACCACGAGCGATTGACGCCGTGCAGCTCGCACAGACGACGTACCGACACCTGGGGATACGCGAGTCGCGCATCCTCGATCATTTGATGCCGTTTTTCGAGCGGTACGTCGCCAACGACTTTTTTAGAATCGTGTTCTCCAGCGACAACTGTCCGCAAAATCGTTCCAACTCGGCGATTCGTTGTTCCAACGACTGGTCGGGTTTGGCCTGGTCGGTGAACGCTGCTTCACCTCGCGCCTCGACCTCTTTCCGCCAACGGTGAATCAAGCTGGGCGACAGGGCATGTTCTCGGCAGAGCTGGGCGGTCGTCTTGTGAGCCCCATTGATCTGGTTCACGATGTCAAGCTTGAATTCACGGCTGTGGGTGCGTCCGGGCATCTTGGCTCCTTCGGTGCTGTCAGCCTACGGGCTGACGGGGACGAAGTGCTTGGCCTCTTGGTCCGGTCCTAAGGGGTCAGTCCAGAGCTTTTCTTCCAATAGTCGGATTTTTCCTAAGTGCATGCACGCCTCCCATGTCTCCCATTCCTCCCTCGACAGTTCCTCCTGAGGTTGACACTACGCCTCCTACAGTGGCCATCTCTACTCAAGTGCCAGAGAAGCCAGGAGCTTTGGTCTTAACAGCCACAGCGGCTGATTCAAATGGTATCACCAAGGTAGAGTTTTACCGAGATGGCACTTTGATTGCCACAGATGTCGATGCACCATACGCAACCTCGTTCAAAGCAACACAGCTTGATAATGGAGAAGCCGTATTTTCAATTAAAGCCTATGACTCTAGCGGAAATATTGGACAGACAAGTACAACGCAGAGTATCAATATTCATAGTTTGTATGAAGGAGTTTGGGAATATGATATTGCACCAGGCGAGATTATCGGCTTTAGTGGAACTCTGGTTTTTGATGATGAAAAGACGGAGGACGGACGCACCTTCGCAGTGGGACGGTACGGGAAAGTTCAAGGAAAATCATTTGTGGCTCAGGGCTTGGCTCAGCTGGGTGAAATTAGAGAACGAAATAATCTAGAAATGAATATGGCATATGGCATAAATTACCAAGAAAATTTTGTTAATGCAAAAAATATTGTTTTAAAATTAGATACTTCGAATAGATTGTACTTTGCTGGAGATGGTACTCTCGACGAGAAGTTTGTCCAAACCAGTAATAGGAGCGCCTTTTTGTTTTTTAGGCAAGTTTCGAAAGCGGTGCCCAAGAATGACATTATAGAAGAAGATTGATTCCGGCTTGTAATATCGTGAATCCCAACTGATTGAGATCAACTTGGAAAAGACGCTTTTACATGTCGTTTCAAAGGGTCAAGGGCATAAGTATCTATCTCCTACTCTGATGAGTTTAAAATAACACCTGAATTAGTCGCACTTGGACTCTTTCTCAAAATTCAGTGAGGGTGGTTGACTGAAATTCATCAGTTGAGGCGGCATGGTGCTGATCGTCGTTCCAGACGGCCAGAATCTGTTCCCGCGTCCTCCTGAGTTCAAAAAGCGGCACCCAGCCGGCACACTTCATGCGCACGTGTCAGGCGAGCACACCCCAGTCAGGCCAGGCGGAATCCGCCTGGCCTGACCCGATTTGGTCCAGGCGCTCGAAGTGACAGAGCAGAAAACAGGCCAGGCTCAGACGGAGGGAGCGCAGGACCCCATGCTGTGAACGTATTCAGGGGTTGAGAAGGAAGCTGGACCTGACGCCACCTGTTGCCCTGCCTCCAGGGCAATCCTGACCGCAAGGAGCGCCAGGGTCTCCAACCCTCAGAACATATGATGTTGATTTTTATTGAGTTTTTGATCTTAAAAAACATGATGATCATCATCAAGGGGCGGTGGGTATCTCGACAAACACGGCCTTTTCTGCGTTTTTCGCCTGAGTAGTACGGGGACAACAGGACTCAATCGCCTGAGTCGTACGGGCGTTTCGCCTGAGTCGTACGGGAAGAGAAAGACTGAATCGCCCGAGTTGTACGGTACGTCTGCTCCGGAATCGCCTGAGTTGTACGGGAAGGTGTAAGGCCCGATCGCCCGAGTTGTACGGTACGTCTGCTCCGGAATCGCCCGAGTTGTACGGGAAGGCGCAAGGCCCAATCGCCTGAGTTGCACGGTATTTCGCTCGCGTTGTACGGGACCAAGATGATGGATCGCCTGAGTAGTACGGTGCCGCCGAGCCAGGCTGGACCATCTGGAAATTTCCGCTTCGGCACGTCTTTCTCGACCCGTCACTGTAAAATCGCCTGAGTTGTACGGGCCGCGAAGCAGCCCAATCGCCTGAGTTGTACGGTATAGCAGTTGGGATCCCGGCCAATTATGATGTGCGGGATTCCATTCCCAGGAGGCAGTGCGGTGGGTATTAAACGGGGTGATAAACTGCCGCCTGCTCCTCTCGAACATGTCACGCGGATCGACGAGGCGAATGTCAGCCGCCTTGGGCTGATCAGCATTCAAGAGCGGATTCCAGAGGCCTTTACCTCCTGGACCGAACATTTTTCAGTCGACGGTCGCCCGGCAAGTCTCACCTGCGACGCCATACCAAAATACGGAGGCGTGCCGCATGGGCTTGATGGTGACATCGCGACCGCCATCGTTGATCTTTTCGTAGAGAGCGGCAGTCCTGAAAACGGGATCGTGCACACCAGCGCCTATCAGATTTTGAAGCGCGCCGGCTTTCCTGACGCCGGACGGTATTACCACAATCTACGGCAAACACTTTTTCGCCTGCGCACGGCCACGTACATTGCTTCAGAAGCCTGGCGCGATCATAAGCGTGGTCACTGGACGACCGTGACCTTCAACTACCTCTCGGAGCTTGAATTTACGAGTCACAAGGATGACAGCGGGCTTCAGCGTTCCAGCGTCATCAAGATCCGGTTGGCCGATTCGATCGTGCGCTCGATCCGCGCGAAGTACACCAAGCCACTGGATCACGAGTTCGCGACGAGTCTGGACCGACCGCTCACGCGGGCGCTGTACCGCCTCCTGGATGCGCGCCGCTATCCCCCCGACAATCCCCTGACACCCATGCAGTCGTTTACGGTCAATCTGGTGGATTGGGCAGCGGCCTGTAAAATCGTCGATCAGCGCACCAACAAAATTCGCGGCACCCTCAAAAGCGCCCATGACGAGCTTATAGACAGGCAGTATCTGGAAGCGGTGACCTACGAAGGCCGCGGGAAGACCCAACGTTTGACGTACCGCTTCACCGGACATGATCCCGTCTCCCTTACGCCTGTCAGCGTCTCTCCTGTGGTCGAAGATTTGATGCGTCACCGCATCTCACAGTCGGTCGCGCGCCGTCTGGTGGATGAGTTTGGGGAAGAACACGTGCAGCTGCGCCTGGGGAAATTTCAGGGTCTCCTCGAAAACGGGTACAAGCCACGCAACCATTCAGGCGTCCTGGTGGACGTCATTCGGGACACCGAGGGCAAATACCCCGAACCGAGCACGCTGGCAATAAAATCACGGCATACTCCAATGCCCACGTTGGCGCAGTCCGCCAGGGCCGAGCCTGCGCTGTCTCTCGAAGACCGGGTGGACTCCGCGCTCAAAACCATGCAGTTCCTGCTCCGTGACCGCTTCACGAGTAGCGAATACGCGTTGCTGCGCATGGGACTGATCATCGGGCAGCCGGAGGCGGGTGACGTCACGAGCGCAGCGGCGGTTGCCAAAGCCTCTGGAACGCTCGACGCTTATGCCGATGAACTGCGCGCCGCGCTCCAGATCCCCTGAACGGTCTTTATCAGTGACTAGTACTACAGTTACAGTTGCTCCAGGAACCTGTTGTTCAAGGGCTTTCTGTCACCAGTCACCTCCCGAGAATTCCCGCGTTTGAGAGACGCAATCGCCAACTGCAACTGTAGTACTAGAGGGCGTTTTGGAAATGGATTAGTTCTCATGGTGGCTCATTACCTTGAGGCATGCCCTTTGAAACCTACGACTCCGACGTAACGGATGCCGAATGGGAACTCCTTGAAGAGGTCTGGCCCCTGAGGGCCTGACAGAATTTATGAGTCGGTCGCGGCGGGATGAAGTTGCGAGCGGACGAATTTGAGGTAGCCCTGTTTGCCGCTGCGCTTGGTCCAGAAATTGACGGATTTGCGAATACGCTGTAAGCACGTCACGGTCTCTTCCAAGGTGATGGTATCCATCACTTGATCGGGACGGCCCAGCATCAGTTCCGTCGTGTCTCGGACCGATTCGAAGACCAACAAGGGTCGCTGGGGCAACTGAGGTGGACTCACTTCGCGTCCCAGCAATTCTGCTTTGTAGCGGGAGATCAACGCCCCCAGACCTGCATCGACCTGCGCATCTAACAACTGGGGATGCTGCAGATAGACATCCATGACGGCCAGTTCAATATTCATGAGTGCCGAACCGTATTGATCTTCGAACTCCACGGCAGAATTCTACCGGCTCTATGCCACTTCTTCGTCTGCCTGAATCTACCCTGCAGCATGGCGGTCATCCCGCCATGCACACCCAGTCAGATGCTGGGAAGCTGTGTCAGGCCGTGCTGCATCATCTTCAGTCGTGCTTGTGGAATGACCGCCGAAATGCGCAGACGTTGGCTTGGATGGTCACGGGCTTGCTGCTCTCCCAGTGTCCCTCCCTGCCAGCCTGGGTCCCTCATGTTCACTCCAGAGCGACATTCGCTCAGAGCACGGAACGCCGTTATCGTCGATGGCTGGATTGTCCAGCCATCGACTCGGGACACATCTATGGTCCTCTGATCACCCATGCTCTGCGTGATTGGGGCCAGCACACCTTGGTATTGGCGCTCGACACCAGCGTGTTGTTCGAGCGGTTTTGTCTGATTCGTGTGGCAGTACTGTTCCGTGGACGAGCGGTACCGCTCGTCTCCCGGGTCTTGGAGCATTCCAGCGCTCAGGTGAGTACAGCGCAGTTGCTTGGTGTCCTGGCCGAGGTCAAGGGGATGCTTGATTTCTTAGGGATCTCTGAAGTCCGTCTGTTGGCAGATCGAGGCTTTTGCGATACCCAATTGATGACGTGGCTCCGGGTCTGTGGGTGGCTGGACTGAACCCTTAGGAGCGGACCAAGAGGCCAAGCACTTCGTCCCCGTCAGCCCGTAGGCTGACGGCACCGAAGGAGCCCGTATGCCCGGACGTACCCACAGCCGTGAGTTCAAGCTCGACATCGTGAATCAAGTTGACGGGGGTCAAAAGACGACCGCTCAGCTCTGCCGAGAACACGCTCTCTCGCCCAGTCTGATCCACCGCTGGCGGAAGGAGGTCGAGGTGCGTGGGGGAAATGGCCTTCACCGACCAGGCCAAGCCCGACCAGTCGTTGGAACAGCGAATCGCCGAGTTGGAACGGTTTTGCGGGCAGTTGTCGTTGGAGAACACAATCCTAAAAAAAGTCGTTGGCGACGTACCGCTCGAAACAAGGCACCAAATGATCGAGGATGCGCGGAGCGCGCCCAAAAGAGGTGTCGGTGCGTCGTCTGTGTGAGCTGCACGGGGTTAATCGCTCGTGGTTCTACGAACAGCAGGGCCGGGAGGAGATGGACGCCGATCAGGCGTTGTCCCAGGACATTGAGGCCGTAGTGGTGGAGTTCGACGGATACGGATATCGGCGTGTCACCCGCGAGTTGGCCCGACGAGGCCGCCCAGTGAACCACAAGCGCGTGTTGAGAGTCATGCGGGAACGCCGGTTGCTCTGCCGCCCGAAGCGCCGCTATCGGGCGACAACCGATTCCAACCACAACGAGAAGCGCTTCCCAAATCTGCTACGCGAAGTCGTCCCAGTACGGCCAGATCAGGTCTGGCAAGCCGATCTGACCTACGTGCGAGTCCGCCAAGGCTTTGTGTACCTGGCCTGCGTGCTGGACGGTTTTACCCGTGAGGTGGTGGGCTGGTCCATGTCAAAGTTTCTGGACGCAGATTTACCGCTGGCAGCGCTCAACAACGCGCTTGCAGCGCGTTGTCCTGCCCCCCGGTCTGCTGCACCATTCGGACCAGGGCGTGCAATACGCCAGTCGGGTGTACGTGGACCGCTTGCGGTCCGCAGGAATCACGCCAAGTATGTCCAGGACAGGCAATCCCTATGACAACGCCAAAATGGAGAGCTTCTACAAGACCCTGAAGACTGAGGAGGTCGATCTGCAAGAATACGTCGATCTGGACGACGCTCGACGACACATCGAGTTCTTTATTGCGGACCTGTACAACCGTCGCCGACTGCACTCCAGCCTGGGGTACGTTCCACCCGCCGAGTTCGCCGCCCGCTACACTACCGCCCAGATGTGACTTGCCCTGCGGTCCGCTCGATTGGGTTCACTCCAGGCATTTCCGTATCCGGATCAAATCCACCCTCTTGCTCGCTGCCCCCCAGGGGCAGCGACTCTGCAAGGTCAATGAGGTTCAGCTCGTCCCCAGAGAGACCCGGTGTTTGCACAACGTCATGCTCACCGGACAGTATTTTGGCCCAGTGCATGTGGCCATGGGGCGTCCAACAGATGCGTCAGAACAGTGGCAAGTCGTCAGTGATGAACCAACCAGCATCGACACGTTCGCCGAATACGGCGAACGCTTCCAGATCGAAGAAGGCTTTCTCGATGATAAAAGCGGGCTGTTCGGTCTGGAAGCGTCCAAACTCCGCGATGCAGCAAGCCTGGAACGGCTGGTCATGATCATCGCTGTGGCCACCCTCCTCTTGGTTTCCGAAGGACTTCAAGTCGTGCAGAACGGGACTCGGCGCGTCCTTGATCCCCATTGGCAAACGGGATTGAGCTATCTCAAGATTGGGTTACGAGCCATGCAGTACGCCCTGAGTCGAGGTCAAGCGGTCATGACCCGCTTGACCCTTCGAGGCGGCCCCGATCCTGAACCCCTGGAGCTCCGAAAACGTCCTCAACCAACCCCTCTGATCTCGCTTGAAGTTGGCTGGACGCTCGTTTTTCGCTTGCCTTCATAATTTCTGTCAGGCCACCAGGGCCCACTCCTTAAGCTTGACCCAGTTCACCCAGGCGATTCGGCAGCGCCACCAGCAGGGAGGCCCCCATCTCGCCTTCCCTGTTCCCTTCTGCCCACACCTGCCCACCATGTCGCGTCACGATGCGGCGGACATTCGCCAGCCCAATCCGCTCTCCCGTCCCGAGCTGGCCTTGGGGTACCTGAAATACATTGAACAGGCCCTGCGCTTGCTCTGCCGTCAGGCCCAAGCCGTTGTGCTTCACCCAGACCAGCACGTTTTCCCCGCGCGCCTCACCGTCTATCTCGATCACCGCCTGGACTCGTTCGGTGGTGGCGTCCAGCGTCACCAGAAGCAGTTCCGCAAAGACCTGCCGGAGCAGCAGGGCGTCCCCCAGCACCACCGGCAGCGTCCCAATCACCCACTTCACCTTGCGCCTTTTGAGCAGGGGTTCCAGATCACTCCGCACCTGCACGATGAGCTGAGCGAGCGGCAAAGGCTCTTCCCGCAACTCCCGCCGCTCCAGCACAGCCAGATGCCGCAACTCGTCCAGACGTTCTCCAACGCCGCGTGCCTCTTCCCGGACCTGCTGGAACAACCGCTCATGCCGCTGATCCAGTCGGCCTTCCAGGCGGCGTTGCAGCAGTGCGGTCACAGCATTCACCCGGCGCAGGGGTTCGCTGAGGTCCCGCGTGATGCCCAGCGCGTAGGCGCGCAACTCCGCATTCAGGTCCTGCAAGTCCCGGGTGCGTTCCGAGACCTGGCGTTCCAAGGTCTGGGTGAATTCTCGCTCCTTGATCTCGTCGGCCTTGCGCTGCGAGATGTCGGAAAAGTACACCGACAATCCGTGTGTTGTAGGAAAGATGTTGATTGAGACCCAGGAATTGAGAACGGGAGACACAGCCTCCAGGCGCACCATTTGCCGTTCCTGCACGGCTTGGAAGTGGGCTTGATACGGTTCACTCCCAACGATCTCAGGAAATTCCTCCCAGATGACCTTGCCGAGCAAGTCTTCCCGGTGGCGGTGCCAGAGTTCTTCGGCGCGGCGGTTGACGTAGATGAAGCGCCAGGTCTCATCCACCGCGTAGAAGCCGTCATTGATGCTCTCCAACACGTCCACCTGCTGCTGTTGCTGCTGGAGGAGCCGGGCGTGCTGCGTGGTGCGGTCCAGAGCGATAGCGCACTGAAGGGCCAGCGTAACCAGGAATTGCCTCTCAGCGGAGGTGAAGAAGTGCGGCTCGTGGAAGTCGAGGACCAGCACGCCCAGAGAGCGGCCGTTCAGGAGGATAGGCAGGATGGCGCTGCCAAGAGGACTGATGGCTCCCGTGTCCTGTTCGAGCTGCGGGTAATGCTGTTTCAGCGTTTCAGCGTCTTTAAAGAACAACGGTTCCTGTTTCTGGATGACGTCGATAGCGGGAACGTGACGGTCCAGGGGACCGTCTTGCCAGATGGTCTTGGCATTCTGTTCGTAGCCCTGCCGCGTGATGAGTTCCAGGCGATCTTGCATGGCGTTAATGAGCAGGACCGCACCAGCGACTGCACCGAGGGAACTGATGGCAGGACGCAGGATGATATCGGTGACCACCTCTTGTGGTTGGATGGGACTGAGCGCGTGCCCTACAGCGTGGAGTTCATCACTGAAGAGAGTTTGTGCCTGTGGCTCCGCCATATGAACCAGGGTAGGCGGCCATTCGGTTTGAACGCCGACCAGTTCCTTACAGAGGAATTTATAGAACTCTGGAGCACCGGGAAAAGGCGACCTGGGGCCGCATGAGGGGTGTGGGTGACTGGACTTGAACCAGCCCGGGAACCTGCTTCCGCCCCACTCGCACGTCCGTTTTTAAGAAGGTGGACGCTTCCCTTCCTGGCAGGAGTATCTCGCCCCAGCCCTTCTGGCCGATAGGGATGACATTGAAGTGATTTCAGATCTTCCTGCAGTGGACTGAGCAGAGGGTGAAGCCAATGTCAAAGGATTTGGCGCTCTGAGCGCATGACGGCAGGACGTCGAGCCGCGCAGCCAGTGCTTCCAGACGCGCGCCTTCCCCTTCCTGGTCCAGGTTGTGACGCAACTGGGTCACTTCGCGTCGCAACTCTGCCCACACCGCCTCGCTGAATGCTTCCCCCTGTGCGCGCGTTCTGGGCCACCCGCGTCGCGTCCTCCAGCCGGTCCTGACGGGCCTGAAGATGACGCACCTGCCCGGCACGGTCCGCCTTCGTCCAGACCAGCGTATCCCGCAGCGTCGTCTCCAGCATCCCGATCACCTCGCCCCACACCTGCACCAGGACGCGTTCGGTGTCCTGCTGCCCCAGGCTCAGGGTGAAGGCCGGGTCATTTCCGGGCGCACCCTGCGGCACCACATCCCAGGCAGCGATTGAAGGGTGCACCCTGCTCACTCCGTGTGCCAGCGGTCATCCCCGGACGCTGAGCGGATGACATCGCTGGAAAGGAGCGTCAGGAAGCGGTGCACGATGTCCGGGTCAAGGTGCGATCCGGCCATCCGCTCCAGTTCAGTCATTGCCTCTTCCCTCGTCCACGCCGCCTTGTACGGCCGCTTGCTCGTCAACGCGTCATACACGTCCACCACCGCGAATACCCTGGCCAGCAGCGGTACTTCATCTCCCGCCAACCCATCAGGATACCCCCGCCCATCCCACCGCTCATGATGATGCCGCACGACCCCGAGCGTCTCGGCGGGCAGCGTGGGAATCTGCGCGAGGATCGCGTAACCCAGCTGAGGGTGCGTCCGCATCTCCCACCACTCGCCTTCGGTGAGCGCGCCCGGTTTGAGCAGCACCTGGTCCGAAACGCCTATCTTCCCCACATCATGCAGGTACGCCCCCCACCGCAGCGCGTCCTGTTGCGCCTCATTCAGCTCAAGCGCCCGGCCCAGCCGCTCCGCCAGTTGCACGACCCGTGCGGTGTGACCGTGCGTGTCATGGTCCCGGTATTCGAGCGCGCGACCAAGGGCGCGAAACGTTTCTTCCCGTGCCGTATCCAGTTGCTGCACATGCTGGTAACGCTCCAGCATCACGTTGACGTGATCGGCGAAACTCTGCATCAGCTGCTGGAGGTCAGGACTGATCCGGTCTTCCGCTCCAGACACGAACACGAACACGCCGTGCAGGGCGCCCCCCATGAGGATGGGTACGGAACAGAATGATCGCCAGAAGTGGCGTGGCAGCGCTTCTGGTGGGTCGAACAGCGCTTCATCCGCCGCTGCGAAAAAGAGTTCACCCCGCATGGTGGCCAGCCCGGGCTTTCCAAAAGCACGTAAATCGTTGATGTTCGGCAACAGAGCGAGCGCCTCATCGGTGTGGGCACCCCGTGCCCACCGGAGGGTCATATCCGTGCCCGCCGCGGCGTAGTAGAACGCCTGTGGAAATCCCGTGACGGCCATGGCCCGCTCAAGCATCGTCAGGATGAGGGCGTCCGGGTCCACGGTCAAATCAAACGCGTTCACGAGGTCCAGCAGGTGCCGGTAACGGTCAGCGGCTTGCCGGTGTGCACGGTCTGACACCCTGAGGGCTTCGATGGCCCGTACACTGCTGCTGACGTCATGGGCGTTCACCACGAAGCCCTGCACGTCCGGATCCGCCAACAAGTTCTGCACCGTGACGTCCAGCCAGATCCAGCCACCCGCTTTGTGCCGTACGCGGATTCGGGTACGGAGCGACCTGCCCGGGTCCGCCAGGACGTCTCGCACCAGGTGTGCCTCCTCCGGGTGGAGGACGTCGGGCAGGTGGAGGTTACGCAGGTCCTCCTCGGTGTACCCGAGCAGTGCCGTCACACTGGAACTGAGAAAGCTGACTTTCCTGTCCGCTCCGAACACCAGCACGATGCCGCCGCTGTACTCGAGCACCTTGTGGTCCCAGGCTGTTCGGCGCAAGCGGTACAACGCGTCTGCACACTGAAGCGCGAACCCCTCCAGAAAAACCCACTCAAACCCATCGAGGGTACGTCCGCTGTCCCAGCTGAACGTCAGGGTCCCGTGGACCTTCCCCTCAAGCAGAAGGGGGAGGGCGACAATGGCCTGCATCTCCGGAAGACGAATGAACGTGAGGTGCGGGTACCGCTCGTCCCAGTCGCGTGCTGTCAGGCAGATGGTACGTTGCTCAAGGACAGCGTCCGTGATGGGCAGGCCCGGTTCGACGGGAATATCACGGAATTCGCGGAGGCGCTCCTCGCTGTATCCCATAGCGTTCACCCGGTGCAGGCTTTGGGTTCTGGGGTTGTAGGTGCAGATGCTCGCGGAGTGTGCCCCCAGGGCTTGCCCTGCCCACTCCAGAACCTGCTGTATGACGTCATGGGAAGCGGGATACACCGTGAGGTGCCGCGTAATTGCGCGCTGTATGGTCGACAAATCCGCAGACGTCATTGAATCGTCACTGCCCATGAAGCTCTCCTGAGCGGTCCGCCTTTGTGGGAACCAACGCCAGCTTAACGTCTGCCTCTGGTCTTGACGTGCTGATTCACGCAAACGGGGTACTCCAGCAGTGGGTCGCGCTGGGTCACGAAATAAATAAACGCCGTTTAGGGCTTGAGGCTGGGGTAGCCGAGTAGGACGGAGACGAGGAAAAATGGAGACGGTATGTGCAGATACCGTCTCCATCATAGTTTAGGTCGTCGTGCGGTGATTCGTCAGCTCCACCGTTGGGCGAAGCGGCACTTCAGCGATCAGAAGCGATTTAAGCATCAGAAGCTGACGGATGCCCTGCTCGTGGCCCTCTTGCTCGCTCGCTTCGTGTTCAAGCAGCCGTATCCCTCGATCTGGTGGAACATGTTGAGGGAAGACCGCGTCGGTCTTCCCTCCTACACCCAGGCGTACATGCGAAGCGTGCGTCTGCTGGAACGCCTCGAAGCCTTGGTCAGCCCCGCCAAACGCTGTGCAGAAGTGATCATTGACTCCATGCCGCTCCCGGTATGTCGCCCGAAACGAGGCAAGCGGTGCAAGTTCCCGGGAGCGAAATGGGGGTTTGGGACCCAGAGCGACGTGTACGGGTACAAGCTGCATGCCTGGGTGACACCCGCAGGGGAGATCGTCCAGTCCCTCCTCAAACCCGCCAATCTTCACGACACCACCGTCAGCTATGAGTTGAACCGGAGGTGGCCTGAGTTCGGCGGGCCAAAGATCATTGGGGACAAGGGCTATTGCTGCCTGGGCTACCTGTTCCCACCCAAGAAAAACACCCGCTATGACAACGGGTGGCGGCAAGACCGCCACCCAAAGCTCCGCAAACGCATTGAAACCGTCTTTTCACAATTGGTCGAAGCTCAAATTCGCTCCGTTCAGACCAAAACACTTCCCTCTCTCCGGCTCCGCGTCGTCCTGGCCGTCCTCGCCCATAACCTCGCTCAGCCCTAAACGGCGTAAATAAAGTTTTAGAAATTCCTTGAGCATTTCACCAGGTTTTAAGGGACTGTGTGTGTCACAGAGGTGCTATGCCTGAGCGCATTCTGCTCATTGAAGACAATCTAGACCTCACAGCGCTCCTTCAGTACGATCTTCAAGGTGCTGGGTATGAAGTGACGACCGCAGCGGACGGGCGAACTGGGATGCGCCGCGCACAAGAACAACACCCGGATCTGGTGCTGCTTGACCTGGGGCTGCCGGATATCAACGGGGCGCAAGTGGCTCTGCAACTCAGAAAGACCAGCGCAGTGCCCATCGTCATTCTGACAGCGGTGGATACCGTGGAGAGCAAGGCGGAGTTGCTGAGCGCCGGGGCCAACGACTACCTCACGAAGCCCTTCTTCCCGGAGGAACTGCTGGTCCGGGTCGAAGCCCAGTTGCGCCGTCAGCCGTGTGGTAAAGACGACACGCTTACCGTTGGGAGCCTGGAATTGCGTCCGCAACTCCGGCAGTGCCTCTACGAAGAACGTGAAGTGCAGCTTTCTCCTATAGAGTTTGACCTGCTGCTCCTCCTGGCCCGGCATCCCGGGCGGCTGTATTCTGTGGAGCAACTCGAACACGAACTCTGGAACGGTGCCCCGCTTCCAGGACGCCAAACGCTGCACATGCAGATGAGAAACCTCCACACCAAGCTCCGTAACGTGAAGGCGGCCGGGCTGATCCGAACCCTAAGGGGCATGGGGTACGCCTTCCGACCCAATTATACGGAATAATAATGGTTTTCACTCATACGGTTATGAGAGTCATATCCATTTAAGTCCTCCCAGACGTGATCTATATCCTCATCATACATCTAGCCACATATGGGAGTCACTTTGGTTCCGTATTATTGGTACTCCGTTGACTGGCGGGAACCTGATGGATGGTGCCCGTGTTTCTGGGGTCAGTGCGGTACGGAAAGAGTGGGAATCCCCCGTGTTCTTCGCCAGCACTTTCAGACCCAACGGAGTACCATTATTGATACCGGCTTAGGTTTGAGACGAGCAATAGGCATGGGTGAGCTTGGCGGGGAGTTGTGAGGCGCGAAGGCGACGCCAGGCGAAGTTCAAGCGATCTTTCAATTCGCCCTGGTCTTTGGGGCAGAAATTGCCGAGCAGGTGCCCTTTGACATAGGCCCAAAGGTGCTCGATCGGGTTGAGCTCCGGGGCATATGGGGGCAGGTACTGGATGGTGAGACGCTGTTGCTGCTCAACGAAGGCCCGGAGGGCCTTCGTATGATGAATGCGAGCGTTGTCCAAGACGACGATCAAGTCGCCTTTGATATGTCGGAGCAGATGTTCAAAGAACGCGAGTACCTGAGGCCCTCGAACGGCTCCTGGTACGGTGTGCTGCAGAAATTGACCACGGGTCGTCACTGCACCCAGGGTAGAGAGCTTGTCCCACCCGGCTTTGGCGTGAATGATGGGGGTCTGGCCACGTGGAGCCCAGGTCCGCGTGACCGTGGGTTTCAGGCTGAAGCCACTCTCGTCAACGAAGACCAGGGTTGCGCCCTGAGCGACTTTTTTTTTCCAACTCGGGTCGGACGGTCTGCACCCAAGTCTGAACGGCTTGTTCGTCACGCTCCATCGCGCGTGGATCGGGCTTCTGAGGAGGGCAGCCCAGCTGATGGAGTACCTTCCTCACGTGATCGACGTGGTACCACACCTCAAATTGCACCCCGATCACCTCCCGCACGCGGGAGGTTGTCCAGCGCTCATCCTTATACCCCGCGGCCTTCGAACCCGCCTCGAGTAGGGCTTGGAGCTGCTTGAGTTGTTCAGCAGTGAGGCGACGCCGAGGACCAGTGGCCCGCGTCGCCTCCAGACTGCCTCGTTCTCGGAGTCGCTGTTTCCAGGTCCTGACCGTACTTTCCGCAACACCGACGGTCTCAGCGATGACGCGGTCGGTCACTTCAGGATCCTGGAGAAGTTGCTGCACATACAGCCGTCGTTCTTCGAGTTGCGCGCGGCTCAGCCTTGAGGGTCGCCAGACCTGCACCATGACCTCAGCCTACCACTCGTCTCCGATTCAAGCCGCTATCAATAAAGTGCGTCTGAAAAAGGTCAGGGTGGACCCTTGGCCAAGCGGCGGACCATCAAGCGGATCATCACCTCGTAGACGAGGTTCTCCGCTGTCTCCGGCAGAGCTTCATCGTCCTTGGCCATGCGCCTGGATTTTCCCAGCCAGGCAAAGGTCCGCTCCACGACCCAACGCCGTTTCAACACCACGAATCCCGCGGGCACCTCCACGTGGCGTGGAGGTGCGTCTTTTGGTGCCCAAGTAGTCTGCCGGCCTGACCACGGATGCTTCACGATTTCCAACGTCCAGCCGAGAAACGTTTTGATTTCTCCTGCCAATTTTCCGGTGTATCCCGCATCTGCCCACAGGTGCTTCATTCGGGGAAAGACGTTCGGCGCCCCCTCGCAAGAGGAGGACCGCGCCCGCGCGGGGGAAGGATGTCCGCTTCATGCACTTTGATCGCCATGACGAGGCAGGGCGTATCCACGAGCAGATGACGCTTCCGTCCATTGACCTTCTTACCGCCGTCGTAACCACGTGGCCCACCCGCCTCGGTGGTTTTGACCGATTGGCTGTCAATCATTCCAGCACTTGGTGTAGCTTCTCGTCCTTCTCGCAGCCGAACCAGTTCACGCAAAGTCGTGTGGAGCGTCTCCCAGACGCCTTGCAGTCTCCACATCCTGTGATAGTGGTAGATCGTTTGCCAGGGGGGAAGATCGTGAGGCCGTACCCCGCCAGGCCACGGCCTCCGCGTAGGACAGAGAAGATGCTGTCCAGAATTTCCCGCAAAGACCACTTGCGGGGTCGACCCACAAGCGATTCAGGAGGGAGGAACGGTTGGAGGACGTTCCACTCGGCATCGGTGAGGTCGTTTGGGTACGGACGCCCCAATCATTCGCGCACCACCTCCGCCCCATCATTCCTCCATCCCATACGTCTGAAAAACATGCACCAGCACGTTTTTCAGACGCACTTTAGAACGCGGTGCGGATACGGTGTATGGGAAGCTCCACAACCTTCTCGGGTACCACCTGGTCAAGCAGACGTTCAGCGGCAAGAACGACACCGAGTCGAGTGAGGGTACCCCGGTGCTGGACATGAGGGCCAGCAGCAGCGTAATCGGTGCATCTGGAGGCGTTGCCTTATCAGTATCGCCGCCAACTTAATGACGGTCCTGCACAGGCACTCGGCTTCAGTTGCACCCCTGCCCATCGCGGCCAGGTTTTTTACTCGGCAGCATAGGCAACCTGTGCTCCACCCCAGTATTTCAGGAAAGCGTCGATCTGCTTCAAGAAGGCCTGGAAGTTGGGCGACTTCATGAGGTATGAGCTGGCCTGCAGGCTGTACGCCCGCTCAATGTCTCCCGGTGCACCGGAGGTCGAAAGCATGACGACGGGAATCTGCGCCAGGTCGTCATCGTCTTTCAGCGCCTGCAGAAGTTCGAAGCCGTTCATGCCTGGCATATTGATGTCCAGCAGAATCACGTCTGGAATGACACTCTTGGTGCGGAGCATGCGTAACGCGGTCTCTCCGCTGGCCACGGTGGTGAGGGTACAGTCAGGGCAGAGTTGATCAAACGCCTCTTCTGCCAGGAGGCGGTCCCCCAAACTATCGTCGACCAGGAAGAAGTGCTGGGGAATCCTCATCGGCGGGAGATTAAGGGGTTGGTGAAGAAGAGTATGAGATGTACCTCACACTTCAACCCCTTGTCAGTTCCCCCGCTCTGACTCGAGAACACGCTTCAGCCGCACCGAAGTGCACAGGAAAGAAAATGCCAACCGGCATGCATTACGGTTAGGTTCCCCTGTTCGCTGGGGCCCTTTGGAATTGGTACTCAAGCGTAGCCACGCTGTTTGCCTTCCAGAGTTGTTCCCTCCCCACTTCAGTTCACCCTGCTTGCTCAGTCTGTCTTCGGACGCCTTAAGAAGATCAGCACGGCCCGGCCCATCTGAGCTTCGGCTTGGCATCAAAGGGACAGGCGACTGTCAGGCCCGCGGGCCACACTGAAGTCATGGCTGGTGCTCCTGTTCCCGCAGCTGAAGCGGCGCGTCTCCTCGATCTGGCGCGCTATTACGTGCTGGACACAGCGCAAGAAGACGTCTTTGACCGCATCACCCGCATCGCGGCTCAACTCCTTCAGGTCCCCATGGCCGTCCTGTGCGTCCCTATCTTGCCAGGTTGTCTTGCTGGAAGAGGGCTTCGAACGCATTCACCGCTTCGTCTCTGGGGAACGCCCGCACTACTTTTCCACTGCTGCTCTGCGCCTCCGCCTACACCCAGCCACCGTGCTTTGCCATGATGCGCCGCACCTGAATCAGATCGCTGCCTTCCAGGACAGGCACCTCCTGATCTGTCCACACACTGAGGTCGAACAGGGTGGCGGCTTCTTCCCCATCAGCTCTAGACCGTCCTCCACGCTCACCTCAAGGGACCTGCGCGGTGCTCACGCTGACACGAGTCACCACGAGTCACCTGGGCCAGGTAAACACGATGAACACTGTATATTCAGTGTGTACCCTACCATGACCGTATGCACTCCTCCACTCTTGTTCAATCATTCCTATTGGTGGAGGACAACGCGGCCGACTTCCTGCTGATCAAGGAAGTCTTGGAAGACATAGATCTCGATCTCCAGTTGGATGTTCTTTCTGACGGTAGGAAAGTGCTGCCGTACCTCGGCACTCACGCTTGTCCCGACCTCATGCTGCTGGATATGAACATGCCGGGTATGACGGGTCTAGAAGTCTTGCAGGCCCTGGATGGCCGGCACAAAGGGCGGATCGTGATGTGGAGCACGGGCTGCTCGGCAGCAGAGGTGCAGCGTGTCCTTGACGTGGGTGCGGACGGCTTCGTTCAGAAGCCAGATACGTAGGACGTCCTGGTCGCGTTACTCCGTGCCCTCCTCAATGTCGCCGAGGCGCACGTCCTCAGGGATGAAAGCCAGAGCTAAACTCCGTGCTCCTCGCGGTGGAGTGGACTGTTGGAGGCAACGAGAGTTTGATTCTTAAGCTCTCCTCCTGCCACCTGGGAAGGGAGGAGGGTTCTCGCATTTGAGTCCGGCGATATCTGAGGTTCTCGTCCATTGGCCACTCCGTCCGGGGAGGGTTCCCATAAGTCCTGGGTCCAGTGGGTGAGGAGGACTCCAGGGCGTTCGTAAGGTCATTTGCCGCAAGAGCCAAGGCAATGGAGATCGTCCTCGGGTCCTCGTGCGCCTGACGGGCCGCCTCCAACCCCTGGATGGCTTTGCTTTCGGACGCTCCACCATCACTCTTCCAGGTTGACGGCTGCGCCCGACCCTGTCGCCGTCGCGCTACGTCGGGAAGTGGCAAAGCCCGCGCACATTGTTGGTGGCCGTCCCGCGACGGCGATGGAAAGGGGGGCGCCGGGCCCTGGGACGAAGAGGAGCACTGAGCGCACGGCGACTGGGTTCCCCGTTCAAGACCTCAGCACTGAGTCGGAGCGGTTCAGGACCAGCTCCTAACTTGCTTGAACGCTTTGACCAGGGCCCAGACCGGGTCATCCTGGATGCTGCGGGCAAGGCGGAAGACCCAGGACGCCGCTCTGACGAGTACCCAGTCATCTATTGGCCGGTCTGCTGAAGAAAAGCCAGGGAACAGCGGCGCCCGCCCTTGTCACTGCCCGCCCCAGGCTGGACCTGCTCAGCTTCCTCCTCAGCGCGACCGGGGCAAGGTACAGCCAAACGTGGCCACCTCATTCAGCACACCATGCGCGAATACCGTGCCACCGTGCCGGGTGATAATCCGCCGGACGTTCGCCAGCCCCACCCGCGTGCCTTCGAACTCATCATGCCGGTGCAGGCGCTGAAACACACCGAATAGCTTGTTGGTATACCGGGGATCAAAGCCCATCCCATTGTCCCGCACAAAGACCGCCCACTCGTGGGGGCGTTCCTCTACGCAGATCTCGATGTGGGCTTCGAGCTGTGTCCGGCTGTATTTCAGTGCGTTCGACAAGAGGTTGATCATGACCTGCCGCAGGGTCGTGTGGTCGGCAAGAACCAGCGGAAGGGGCTGGATGTTCCATATCACTCGCTGCGCCTGATCAAGGTCAGTGACCGGACCGTGGGGACTGCAGCCCTCATCCTGAGCGTGGACGCCAGCAAGGATGGAGACATTCAGCCGGTGCTGGCCGCCAACGCCATGACGTCCATTGGGCTGCTGGTTTACGTCAATCGTCCCCTGACCGTTGCGGGCACCCAGGTTTGCCAGGGCACGTTGAACGGGTAGAGCGTGACGACGTCCAACATGAACTACACCCTGGTCCCGGGTTGGAACAAGATCACCGTCAAGACCAGCAACGCGTCCACCCCCACCAGCGTGGCCACCACAATCCAAACGACCAGCGGGACCTTCCCCACCGACCTCTGGGTCCTTTTGCCAGAGTAGACGACAAGCCAAGAAGCACCACACTTCCCCCGTGGACCCCTGTGACGGGTGGGGTCTACGGTTTCCCATGCTGATGTCACCGTCCCACTACCTCGAATCAGAGCAAGTCCCAGCCTGGGACTTGCTCACGACGCTCAGCCGATGATCAAGGCGTTCTTCCCACCTCGCTTGGCGATATCACCCGGTCCGCAGTTATCCGACCTGGAGCAATCCAGCCCGATAGGCCTACCTGAACCTCCCTGTGACATTTATGGGCGAACGTTTGTGCAAGGCTGTCGGATAGAGGGTCTGCTCTTCTTTCTCCGCATCCGCGTCGAGAAGCACGCCAATCCAACCCAGAGAGGCTCCCCTGATGTCAGAGCTGCCCATGCTTTTGTCCGATCTTCAGCTCTTGCGTCAGGTCATTGCGTCTTCTGCTGTCGGCACCGTGATTACAGACGCCCTTCAGGACGACCACCCAATCGTGTACGTCAACCCCGCCTTCGAACGTCTGACTGGCTATCCGGCGGCCGAAATTGTCGGGCACAACTGCCGTTTCTTGCAGGGCCACTCCCACGATCAGCCCGGCGCTCGTGAGATCCGGAAGGCGATGCAGCAGCAGCAGAGCGTCACCGTGACCCTGCGCAACTACCGCAAGGACGGCACGCTGTTCTACAACGAGTTGAGCCTCAGCCCAGTTCGTAACGCGGCGGGTACCGTCACGCACTTCGTGGGCTTCCAGAACGACGTGACGGCCCGTGAGGAAGCCAGACACCATGAAGCCCAGGTGCATCAGCAGCTGATCTCCACGCTCAACCGGATGACCGACGGCTTCGTTTCGTTGGACCGAGATCTGAACTTCGTTTACCTCAATGCTGCCGCCGCCGCTATTTCCGGACAGCGTCCCGAAGACTTCATTGGTCAACACCTGTTCACGATCTTCCCGGAACTTGCTGAGTCCGCTGTGTTTCAAACTGTTCAACGGGCCAGAGAAACGGGAACGGCTCAAAGTGCCGTGAGCTATCTGGAGCCATTCGGCAAGTGGATTGAAGCGACCGCCTACCCGGCTGAGGACGGCTTTTCGGTCTTCACCCGCGACGTGACCGAACATCATCAGGATCAGGAACAGCTCCGGATGAGCGAGGACCGCTTCTCAAAAGTCTTCCAGGCCAGCCCGATGCCCATCATTATTAGTCGCTTGAGCGACGAGCGGTTCATCGATGTGAACGAGGCCTTCCTGGATCAGGTCGGCTACCTCCGGGAGGAGGTGATCGGCCGCACTTCTCAAGAGACTGGACTCCAGGTTGACCGCGTTGACCGTGATCGGATAGCGAGCGAGGTGAGTGAAGGAAGTCCAGTGCAGAGCCGTGAAGTGCGCTTGCACACCAGGTCCGGCGAGCATCATGACATGGTTCTCTCATTGGTTCTGGTCGAGCTCGAGGGTGAACCTTGTGTGGTCACCCTCGCCCGTGACATCACCGCTGAGAAGGTGGCGCAACGGATACTGGAGGAAAGCGAACAGCGCTACCGCCGCATCGCAACTGAACTGCAACGGACCCTGGACCTCTCCCTGGACATGATCGCGTCCTTCGACGCCGCAGGATGCTTCGTCACCGTGAGCGAGGCCTGCCAACAGATTCTCGGCTACGCTCCTGAAGAACTTCTTGGCCGCCCCTATCTGGACTTCGTGCATTCGGAGGACCAAGACAGGACCGCGCAGGAAGAAGTCAGCATCACCGCAGGACACACCACGATCACCTTTCAGAACCGTTACCTCCATCGCAGCGGAACGGTGGTGTGGATGGAGTGGGCGGCAGTTCTGCTGCCCGGTGATTCATTGATGTACTGTGTGGCCCGCGACATCACAGAGCGCCGGGCAGCAGAAGAGGACCAGGCGTACCTGGCGGCCATCGTGCAGGCGAGTCAGGACGCCATTCTCGGGGTGGCGCTGGACGGCACCATCCGCTCATGGAATACAGGGGCCGAACAGCTCTACGGCTACGCTGCAGTGGAAGCCGTGGGTCAGTCGATGGCCCTGATCGTCCCGCCGGAATTCCACGTTGAGGAATCGGAAATGCTTGAACGGGTCGGGGCGGGTGAGTGGCTCAATCCCTTTGAGTCGGTGCGTGTGGCGAAGAATGGACGCCAGGTCCCGGTGCTCGTGACGGCTTCACCGATTTTCGACCTGGCTGGCCGGGTTATCGGCGTATCAAAGATCGCGCAGGACATCTCGGAACGCCAGTCGGCGAGGAACGAGATTCAGCACCTCAATGAGCACCTTCAGCAGCAACTGCGTCATGTCATCGGCCTGCGGGAGATCGATCAGGCCATCGCCTCAA
Source organism: Deinococcus hopiensis KR-140 (assembly GCF_900176165.1). NCBI lineage: Bacteria > Thermotogati > Deinococcota > Deinococci > Deinococcales > Deinococcaceae > Deinococcus > Deinococcus hopiensis. The sequence continues at coordinate 50,671 of NZ_FWWU01000008.1, read as the reverse complement.
GCAGCGACCTCACGACCACCCTGGGGCTGATCCTGGATAACGTCGCGCAGGAACTGGGGGCGGACGCCGTGACCTTGCTGCTGCTCGATCCGCACACCCTGAGCCTGGAGTACGCGGGCACCCGTGGATTTACCAAGCCGCTCCAGGGGTCGACCGTGCGCGTCGGCAACAGTCTGGCGGGCGAAGTGGCGCTCAGCCGAAAAGCCCTGACCGTGCCTGACCTGCAACACGCTTCAATCTCGCCCGCCTGGCACGAAGTGCTGACTCGGGAACGGCTGATGACCTATTACGGTGCGCCGCTGCTGGCCAAGGGCAAGGTCCTGGGCGTGATGGAAGTGCTTCACCAGGAACCGTTTGACCCATCTGTGACTTGGTTAGAGACCTTCGAGATGCTGACCGCCCAGGCCGCGATCGCGGTGGACAACGCGCAGCTGCTCAGGGAGTTGGATCGCAAGAACCTGGAACTGAGACTGGCGTACGACGAAACCATCGAAGGCTGGGCCAGGGCACTTGATCTGCGCGATAGGGAGACCGAGGGGCACTCCCGGCGCGTGACGGAGATGACGGTGCAGCTCTGTCAGCAGCTGGGACTGTCCTCAGAGAAACTGGTGGACGTGCGGCGGGGAGCGCTGCTGCATGACATTGGCAAGATGGGCATTCCCGACGCGGTTCTCCTGAAGCCAGGCAAGCTGACCGAGGAGGAATGGGGGTTGATGAAGCAGCATCCGGACCATGCGGTGAGGCTGCTCTCGCTGATCCGGTTCCTGCGCCCAGCGCTTGACATTCCGCAGTACCACCATGAGAAGTGGGACGGCAGTGGCTACCCGGTCGGCCTCAAGGGCGAGGCCATTCCCCTGACGGCCCGGGCGTTCGCGGTGGTGGACGTGTATGACGCGCTGACCAGTGATCGCCCTTACCGAGCAGCATGGACCCGGGAAAGGACACTTGAGCATATCCGGAGTGGTGCGGGTTCCCACTTTGATCCGGAAGTCGTGGAAACCTTCTTCCAACTGCTCGGCGGCTGAATCGTGGATCCACTCGGTGGGTCACTTGCCACAGACAAATGGTGTCCCCAGGCGAAGAACACTTCCAGCACACCGAATGGATAGAAGGCGGCGGGCTTTCAAGGCGCAGGTGCATCCGCCAGAGCAAGGCGGCAGCATTCCCCGCGAAGACCAAGGGGCCGCTCGACCGAGCGGAGACACGCTCTTAAAGTCCGCCTGAAAAACGTGCTGGAGCGGGTTTTACCCGCGTAGAGGATGGAGGGATGATAGGGCGGAGGTGGTGCGCGCATGACGCGGCCGTGACCTCCCAAACGACCTCACCAATACCGAGTGGAACGTCCTCCAGCCGCTGACCCCACCTGAATCGCTTGTGGGTCGACCGCGCAAGTGGTCTTTGCAAGAAATTCTGGAGAGCATCTTCTCCGTCCTCCGCGGAGGTCGCGGCCTGGCGGGCGACGGCCTCACGATCTGGACTGACCCCTTAGGACCGGACCAAGAGGCCAAGCACTTCGTCCCCGTCAGCCCGTAGGCTGACAGCACCGAAGGAGCCAAGATGCCCGGACGCACCCACAGCCGTGAATTCAAGCTTGACATCGTGAACCAGATCAATGGGGCTCACAAGACGACCGCCCAGCTCTGCCGAGAACATGCCCTGTCGCCCAGCTTGATTCACCGTTGGCGGAAAGAGGTCGAGGCGCGAGGTGAAGCAGCGTTCACCGACCAGGCCAAACCCGACCAGTCGTTGGAACAACGAATCGCCGAGTTGGAACGATTTTGCGGACAGTTGTCGCTGGAGAACACGATTCTAAAAAAGTCGTTGGCGACGTACCGCTCGAAAAACGGCATCAAATGATCGAGGATGCGCGACTCGCGTATCCCCAGGTGTCGGTACGTCGTCTGTGCGAGCTGCACGGCGTCAATCGCTCGTGGTTCTACGAACAGCAGGGCCGGGAGGAGGTGGACACCGATCAGGCGTTGTCCCAGGACATTGAGGCCGTGGTGATGGAGTTCAACGGGTACGGATATCGGCGTGTCACCCGCGAGTTGGCCCGACGGGGCCGCCCGGTCAATCACAAGCGCGTGTTGCGTGTCATGCGGGAACGACGGTTGTTGTGCCGTCCCAAGCGCCGCCACCGGGCGACGACGGATTCCAACCACAGCGAGAAGCGCTTTCCCAACCTGCTGCGTGACGCCGTTCCGGTACGGCCCAATCAGGTCTGGCAGGCAGACCTGACCTACGTGCGAGTCCGGCAAGGCTTTGTGTACCTGGCCTGCGTGCTGGACGGTTTTACCCGTGAGGTCGTGGGCTGGTCCATGTCAAAGTTCATGGACGCGGATTTGCCGTTGGCAGCGCTCAACAACGCGCTTTCGGCGCGTTGTCCTGCTCCCGGTCTGCTGCACCACTCGGACCAGGGCATGCAATACGCGAGCCGAGTGTACGTGGACCGCTTGCGGTCCGCAGGAATCACGCCAAGCATGTCCAGGACAGGCAATCCCTATGACAACGCCAAAATGGAGAGTTTCTACAAGACCCTGAAGACCGAGGAGGTCGATCTGCAAGAGTACGTCGATCTGGACGATGCCCGGCGACACATCAATTTCTTTATTGCGGACCTGTACAATCGCCGCCGACTGCACTCCAGCCTGGGATACGTCCCACCTGCCGAGTTCGCTGCCCGCTACACTGCTACCCAGATGTGACTTGCCCTGCGGTCCGCTCCATTGGGTTCACTCCAATCTTTCCCCCGGGCAAACAACCGACCACGCGCACAGGATGTGGAGGCTGCAAGGCGTGTGGGAAGCGTTGCATACCAAATTGCGTGAGTTGGTCCGAATGCGAGAAGGACATCCGGAGACACCTCAGTAGATGACAACTTCGCTTTTCATTGTCCTAGACGATAAAAAGCTGTTTTCCTGTGTGTCCCTGGACAGGGACGGCGGCAGGCGGTGTGTTGAGGTATGCAACCCACATCCCCTCCCCAGTCGACCTCTGCATTGACGGCTCACTTCAAAACCTGTGTGCCCTTTCTGCGCATCGACACCCTCTAGCGCGCTACAGATGTGCATGAAGGCCATGATCACGGCGCAGAGCGTCAACCACCGCGACCTTGGTCCACATCTCCCAGGCATCAGTTCCACCGAAGCCAAGAAACGGCGCGTGGAACGCGCCGTCCATGACGAGCAACTCACCGCTCAGGTCTTCCTGGCACTGCTGTTGGCACACCTTCCCCCGGGGAAAATCCTCATGAGCCTGGACCGCACCACCTGGGAACATGGGGAATCTCCCCTCAACCTCCTGGTGCTGGGTGCGGTCGTCCACGGATTCACGATCCCCCTGTACTGGGTGGCCTTGGATCACACCGGCAACAGTGACACCCGGGCGAGGATGTGGGTGGTCTCCAAGCTGCTGGAGGCCCTTCCAGCGCGACGCTGGAAGGGCCTGGTGGCGGACCGGGAGTTCATAGGTGCCGAGTGGTTCCGCTTCCTGCGACGCAAGGGCATTCGTCGAGCTGTTCGGATTTGCAAAGACACCGTGCTGGAAGAGCTCGCAGCAGAGACGTGGTTCCAAGATCTGCAACAGGGTCAATTCCGAATGATCGCCGAAAAAACACAGGTCTTCGGAGAGCGTATGCGGGTCGTGGCAACCAGGTCACCCGCGGGTGACCTGGTGATCATCGCCACAGATTTTGGCGTCTGGGAGACATGGAAGCTGTACAAGCTCCGCTGGTCCATTGAATGTACGTTCAGCTCGCAAAAGATGCGGGGGTTTGATCTGGAGCGCACTGGAGTGACGGACAAAGGGCGCCTGGAGCGCTTGTTTGGGCTCGTCACCCTGGCGTGGTTGAGCTGCCTGCGAGTGGGCGTCTGGCGCCACGAGACCCAACCTATCCGAGTCTTGGCTCATGGCCGCCGGGCCATGAGCCTCGTCCGGTATGGATCAGAGCTTTTGCACAACGTGCTGCGCTGGGTCCCGCACCAACTGGCGGAGATCCTTCAAGTCCTCCTCCGGCCTTTTTCCTCACTGGAACGAGAAAAAAGTGAAGTTGTCATCTACTGAAGACCGAACCATCATCTCCGGCATCAGCAAGGCCGACGCGAAAGCATTGGCGTCCGATTCCGTAGCGGAAGTCTGATCTGTTCCTTCTGTCACCTACAAGCGAGGCCACTTCTAAAAGTCAGGCCGCTGTCATCAAAGACGTTCTATGCACGCCAAACAAAGCGAGGGAAGGAGCTGACGGTGATGATGTGTTCACCAGCACGAGAAAAACATGGGCCAGCGAGGGGAAGTCCTGAGGGATACCGCGCTTTACACCCGTCAGCTCCTTAAAGATCGCAGGAAGTGCCTCTTTGGCGAACATGGAGTACCCTTGCCTCGTGCCTTATTCCAAATTAAGTGAACAGATTCGTCAGTTGTCCACCCCGCAGCAGAGCGACGCCTTTGTCAAGCGTTTCCGTGACGCCGTGCGGGAGGGCGAGTTCGACGCCATTGACCTTCCCGAGCGCTTCACGCTCCCGAAGAAATTCAAGCGACGTGGCAGCGACGAGACCTACGAGAAGGACATGAAGGACATGGTCTTTGAGACGTCCTCGAAGTTCGACAAGTGGTTCGAGGGCGTGGACAAGGAACTGGCGTCGGCCCCTATCCGTAGCCGTGGCAAGCCCAAGCTCACGGTGGAGAACCTCGAAGAGGGTGTCATTGACTTCAAGGCCCTCGCTGAAGAAACCCGCCGCAAGCTGCAAAACAGCTACGCGAAGGGCCAGAACCTCGGCAACGCCCGCAAGAGCAAGGCCGCAGCGCCCAAGCCCAGGGCCAAGCGCACCGCCAAGAAGTAAACGCTAGTTTCTGACAAGAACCCCCGCCTGATGTGCGGGGGTTCTGCGTGATTGGGGGAAGATCTGCTTCTGGATCAGCGCTCGGCCGAGGATGAAGAGGCTTCATTCTTGTTCTCGATGGGGACACACTGATCACGTTCGTACAGGGCGCTGAGGCTTTCTCGGTCGCGGGTCTTGTGCAGGAAGAGGGCGGCAGGGAGCTGGTCACGGTGGGGTTTGAGGCCTTCACCCCGGAGTGTGTCCGCGGTGGCGAGGTGGGGCGGGTGGGTTTGTTCGTACTTGGGGATGTCGCGTTTCTTGCCCATGGGCTGCTCCTGCGCCCACTCCAGCAGATCGGAACGGGGGATGGAAGGGGAACGCAGATGCGAAGACTGGCAGAGGGCCGGAGTCACTGAAGCGATGCTCAGCTTGCCGGTCCACGTCCGTGATCTCCACGCCAGACACCAGGAGCGGCGCTGGCCTGACGTGCTTCTTCAGCAGCAGAGGCTCGACCCCCGCTCGCCGTGCTCAAAAGCCCTGTCCGGTCCTCCCGCTCTGGATTGGATCTCCGCATGGAACCGTTGTGCTGGATTTCCCCGGCCAGTCAGCGCAGGCGCTGGACGATCGAGCACAGGCGGCCATCAGGGCCGCTCCGCTTTGGCTCCCCCGCCTCGGGGCGGGGGCCGGGGGGTGGGGACGTGAGGCGGAGCCGAACCGGGGAGCACCGCAGCGCCCGGCCTCTCCCCTGCTCAACGGGGGCGTTTCCACTTCTTGCCCGCCTGGCACACCAGACGCGCCGGGCGGGCTGGGGGGTGAGTGCGCCACCCCCCGCCGTGGATCAGTCGGCGGCCTGCGGCGTCATGCGGCTGCTGTTCTGGAAGCGCCCCAGGATGCTGGACACAGCCTGGTGAATGCGGCCCAGGCTGGCGCGGAGCTTCTCCGCGTTTCCACCCCAGGTGGTGAGGTAGTCGCTGACCGCGGCGGTCGCCTCGACCCCGTGCAAGCTCGCCAGCACATAGGCCGCCGCATCCGCTTCCAGTTCCCGGGTCTGGCGGTCGGGCAGGTCTTCCGCGCGCAGCTGTGCCCCCTGGAAGTGCAGCGCGGCGTGCGCCCACTCGTGGAACAGCACCCGGATGCGCTGGGCGGGCGTCGCGCAGCGGTCCGGATCGAGGGTGATCACACCCCCGTCCGTCATCCCGTGCGCTCTGCTCAGCGGTTCCCATTTCACGGGGTACGGGCAGTGCGACACGAGATGATCGAACAGGGCCAGGTCTCCGCCCTCCTGCGCGGTCATAAATGACGTCTCCGGCAACGGGTCGCCTTCGGTCGCCGTGTCAGGGAAAACGGTCACGGTACGAAAACCCACCAAAGCGCGCTTCTCTTCCCCGTTCTCCTCGACCCGGCGCGTCATGGGGGCGAGAATCTTGATGCCCTTCGCGCCTTTTCTGACGCGGCGTCCCTGCTGGTTCCAGGTCTTGATGCCCGCGACAAAGCGCGCTTCTGGGGCGGACAGGAGAATCAGCACCTGGTTGTTGACGCTGTAGGTGTGGAAGCGGGCGGCAAAGGCCAGGTACGCCAGCAGTTCGATGCTGCCTCCCTGGGCGAGGTGTTCCACGTGGTGCTCGACTTGCCGCAGGAGTTCAGCGGCGGGAATTGGGGCAACGGGTGCAGGGTCGGTGGTCATGGGTCCCCCTCGGGCCAGCATGGAAGTGGCCCGTGTGCGTCGGTGCGTGGTGGGTGAGGGGCGGCGAGGTTGGCCGCCCCTGCCGGATCGAACTCAGCAGGCCATATCGGCGCGCGACTGGCGGAGATCCATTAGGTGAAGCTCCAGATTCTGCGCCATGCGCCGCCCGACCTCACCGACACGCACGTCGGGGTTGATGCCCTGCACTGCCTCGTAAGCGTCGAGCTGCCACATCTCAAGCTGATCCAGGCTGGGAAGAAAGGTGGACACCTGGCCGTCCTTGACGCTGGTAAACGTCAGGTCCGGATTGAGGATGACGCACGCGCCTTCTGCGCTGTGCTCGAAAACGACGCCGGGACGGGGGTTGCCAGAAATGTGGGTGCTAAACTCGCTCATATCCTTCTCCTGGAACGGGGTGGGATTTCTTCGGGGGCGGCTCTTGCCGGAACGCCTCCGAAGTGCCTTTATATTACTACGCGTTACGCGTTGTTGTCAATAATTATCGTCGTGTTACACGTTGCTATGCTAGCTTTGAGGCATGAGCAAGCAGGGCCGCTACAGGGGGCTTAAGCCCCACCCGGAGGTACTTGGAGTGAAGGTTCTGGAACAAGGAGAAGGAACGCGCGTTTACCGAGTGCGAGCACCTGAAACAATCCTTGACCGCTTCGGTACCATGACCGCTGAAGAGCGTGGCGCTTTCATCGTCCGCGCTTACACGGTCCTTGACGACCAAGGCAAAGGCTGAGTCTCTCCGCTACCTCGGCGTCCCCCGGGTCGTTGATTGCGTATGACCAGGGCCTTCTTTTCCCCCCGCCTCTGCCCCTGCGCTGTCCAGGGTGCAGCGCTCTTCTGCACCCGGAGGGCCTGCCCTGGACGGCAACGGCTCCCCGGATCGTGGACGGCGAAGCCGAAATGTTGAGGCGCCTTTCCCTCTGACATTTCGGCTTCTGCCCTCGCGGCGAGCGCCCTTCTGGTGCTGGCCCCCTGAGGGCCGCGGGCCTGGCCTCCCTCGTCTCCCCTGCTGCGCTTCACCCACCTTCACGCGGGGGTGCAGACGCGCATGCGCGTCAAGGGGGCCGCCGCCCCCTCCGCGCAGGAGCGCACGTGCTCCGCAGCCGACCTCGACCACGCGGCGAGGTCGCCCACTTCACCCAACGCAAACCCTCCAGCCTCTTCCAGCGGGCCCCTTGTGAAGCCGTCAAGCCAGCCTCCTCACCGCCCGTCAACGTTGAGCAACGCCTCGGGATGCTCAACGGACGCCAGCGCGATCACTTCCTTCTCGGCCGCCGCTACCGTCACACCCAAACCGCTTGGCCCTCGGCTGTCTCCGAACCAGGGCAACCACAGGACATGCACAGGCTCTCGCAGTACCGGGGGATCGAAGGTCAGGAACAGCGCCTCCGCCCAGCGTCGATACTTGCCCTGCGGGGGGCGGTAGGCGGAAAAGCCAAACAGGGCGTGGCTCAGGTCCCCCACGTGGTAATCCAGGCCGTAGCCCCACCGGGCGAAGCGCTCGGGATTGTGGCGGATGTTCGCCATGTTGCGGCTCAGGTCATGCCGGGTGCCACGGCGCTCGGTTTTGCCGACATAACGTGGCGTGAATGCCCCGCCCTCACCTGTGCCCATCACGTAGACCAGGCCGGTCCAGTCCTCGCGCGCCAGGCCCGCCTCGACCAGCTGGATCACTGCCGCGTCAAAGTCGGGCGAGCGCGTCGGGACGCGCCGGTCCTTCGCCCGTCCCCGCAGGTGGGTTCGGACAGTGAGCCCGTCGGTCTCGAACAGGGGCACGCTTCTCGCGCCGGGAAAGGCAGTGAGCCAGGACTGCAGCTTGGTCACCGGGCCTGACCCTCCACGTTGAGCAGGGGGAGGGGGAAGGCACCAGCCGCGAGGCCGATCAGCTGGTACTCGACGCTGCCGATGGTGGAGGGAAAGTCGGGCAGGGGTGCAAAGGCCACGTGCGACTGGCCGACCACGTACAGGTGGAGATCAAAGCGGGCCTCGTGGTGCCCCTCCCGCAGCAGTCTTCGCCGCCACCGCGCGTAGCTGCCCTCCCCTTGCTCCAGGCCGCTCAGGTGCTGACTCCAGCGCCTCAGGGGATCCTTGGCCTTGCCGACGTACGCGGGGACATCCTCATCCAGGCGGCGCTCCATCAGGACGTACACGTACTCGGCGTCTCCCTGCTGGCCCGCGAGTGAGGCGACGCGGGCCAGCACCGCGCGGCGCGAGAAGGGCGTACGGCCAGTTGCCATCAGGGCCGCATACGCCTGATGCGCGGAGAGCCAGGCCTCCAGGAGGAGGCGCTGCTGGGAAGCGTCGGGGCCAACCACACTGGCATTCTGACAGGGCCGTCCCAGACACCTCCTCCCGTCTTGCCACCAGGCCATCTCCCCAGTGCTGTTCGCTTCTCCGTCCAGACGCCCGCTGCCACTTCCTTGACGGACCTCAACCGCCTGCGACAAAGCATTCGCCACCTGTACTTCGCGGGCTTCATCATGGGCCGCAAGTCCAACGTCGCTGGAGCGCGCGAGATCGCCTGAGACAAACCCGCAGACGCTCAGTTGCCATGTGCGTTTTACAATGGGGGCATGTCGCCAAAAGCCGTGCGTGCTCCCCTGCCGCCAGCAGACGCGGGCATGACCACGGGACACGACGAGCGCAACCTGGGCCGTCTCGGCCTCATCAGCGCCCAGAAGACGGTGCCTGCCACCCTGCGCACCTGGTCACGGGACATCACCTTGCCGGATGGACGCCCCGCCTCCATTCTGTGCAGCGTCTCTGAAGGGCAGACCGTTCCGCACGGCCTCGACAACGACGTGATGGTCGGGTTGATCAGCCTGTGTTTTGAAGCGGGTTTACCGAGTGACGGCAAGTTCAGCACGAGTGCGTACCGCCTGCTCAAAGCCTGCGGGTTTCCCACGACGGTTCAGTACTACCGCATCCTCGAAGAGGCCCTGAAACGCCTGACCGACGCCAAGTACACCATCAAGGAGGGCTGGTTTCGGCAGGGCGAGCAGATGTGGAGTACGCAGATGTTCAGCCAGATCATGTACCTCGCCTACAACGCCAGGAGTGCGCTGGGCGGAGGAAGCGTCATCACGGTGCGCCTGGCGGACCCCATCACGGAAAATCTGCGGGCGGGGTACATCAAGCCTCTGGACGTGGGCTTCTACACCAGCCTGAGTCAACCGCTCGTTCGGGCGCTGTACCGGCAATTGGACGCGCGACGCTTCGACGAGCACCGCAGCGACGGCTTGGCGCCTGGGTTTCAGGTGGGATTGCGGGACTGGGCCGCGAGCCTGGGCATCCTGTCTCAGCGGTCCGACAAGGTGCGGGAAGCACTCTCAGGCGCGCACCAGGAATTGGTAGAGCGGGATTACCTTCAGGACGCGAAATGGAGCGGAAGGGGGATGAGCGCGACCCTGGAGTATGTGTTCGCCGATCTGCCCCAGACCCAGCGTCCGGAACTCGTGGAGATGATGCTGGCGCGTGGGGTGAAACGCGGGATGGCCCTCCGCCTGACGACGCTTTTCCCGGACCGTATTCCCGAAGCGGCGCGCCGTTTCGACCGCTACCTCCAGACAGCCAAGACGCCCATCGGAAATCGCGGTGGCTTGATGGTGGCGATGGTGACCCGTCCAGAGGATTACGCGGGCTTGGATGACGCAGGTCTGTCCCCTGCCCCGTCCTCGACAGAGCGCCCCGCTCGCCCACCGCGCACGCGGGCACAACGCGAGCAGGATGAAGCGCAACTTGAGGCCCGCAATGAGGCCGAAGTGGCCGTTCTGTCGGGGCAAGCGCTGCTGGACTGGGTGCTCAGACAGCTGAGCCTCACTGGGGTTCTCAAGCACCTGAATGCCCTGGACCGCAGCCGTCTTGGAGAATTGGTGCTTCACGGCCAGATCGATGGGCGTCAGTTGGTCCGGCGTGCCCTTCAGAGTTTGAGTCAGGGACCAGCGGCTCAGGATGAGGTCCGGGCAGAGTTACGCCAGTTGCTGGACGGCACCTGGTCTCCTGCTGTCGGTTCCTGAGGGCCATCGTAGTTTACGGGGGATCCGGCCCTGTTCCTTGTCGTAGTTTGTGGGGGAAAAGTCAAAAAAACACTGTTCTGAGGGCCGTTCAACCACCTGAGAATCAGGGCACGTAGTTTGTGGGGAAACTCTATGTGAGGGCACGTAGTTTGTGGGGGAATAGACCTCTTTTTCAGGTTATCTCCGTAAAGTTGCGTCGCCCAAAGCACGTAGTTTCTGGGGGGAAACACTCGTAGTTTATGGGGAATTTACGGTGAGCGACCCTCGTAGTTTCTGGGGGAAGCCCTGAGGGAGGACACGTAGTTTCTGGGGGATTGGAGGAGGCAAAGCTCGTAGTTTGTGGGGGGAAACACCGAAAAAGGCGCTCCTAGACACGCGGGAACCCACTCTCTGATGATGATCAATCAATTCTTTTTATCTTTTATCTTTAAAAGACATCATCACTCAAAAGCAGGAGAGATGTTCAGCAGGTTGCTCGGTCGGTGACGATGGAAGCTGGTTGTAGCGGGGAGATCCCTGTTGCTGAGACTATGCAGGGGACGCAGAAGCTCTACGAGAAAAGCTTCATCATCTACGACCGACAGTCCAACGCTCAGACATGAGGCCACGGCAGCAGCTCGTGAGGCAGCCACACGCCTCCGGACCGGACGCCGTGCCTTCATCCCCTCGGTCCTACGCCGCGAAGGCCAAGAATGCCCAGGAGGAGCATGAGGCGATCCGCCCGACGGGCAAAGCGTTTCGGATGCCGAAGCGAACAGGCCTTGCGGGGGAGGAAGTGGTCCTCTATGACCTGGTTATCGCCGCACGGTTGCGAGCCAGATGATGGACCTCCAGGGCAGCAAGACGGTCCTTACGCTGGGCGCTGGAGCCGTGGCCTAGCAACGAGCGGACGGGTGATGCTCGAACCCGGCTTTACCCAGATCTACCTCTACGTGCAGGCGGCCCCGAGAACCAACCGCTACCGAACGTGCAGGAACAGCAGCAGCTCCCCATGAAAGACGCCAAGACGGAGGTCAAGAAGACTCCAGCTCCACCGCGCTCCACAGAGCCCTCTCTGGTGCAGGTGCTGGAGCGGGAGGGCATCGGACGGCCTTCGACTTACGCAAGCATTCTCAGCACCCTGGACACACGCGGCTACACACGGGTGGAAAAGGGCGAACTGCATGTGACCTGGCTGGGCTAGTGGTCTCCGCGTACTTTGCCGGACAGTGGCCGGGCCTGCGTGTACTCGCTCACGCGCTCGGCCTGCTTAGCGTCCGTGAGGGGGCGGCGCTCGTCGTAAGAACGAACGCTTCGAGCGCCGCTTCAAAGCGCTTTAGGACGTCCTCAGGATACAGGTCACCATGGTCGCGCATCTCTTCCTCCCCAGCAGACGCTACCAGCCCTGAGGGAGGAGCCCAACTAGACCTGCACTTCATAAAGGGGACCGATCGCCGAGACCCTGACAAATGTACTCGCCCTGCCCAGCAGGACGGTCCTGGAAGAACAAATGGTGCTGGAGGCGCTGCGGTTGCTGAAGGAGCGGAAGCCGATTTTTCGGACGCCCACCTGGCGGCCCCGTCGGGCACGCTTACCGTTCCCGTGACGGTCCTTGAGGATCGGTAGGGCGGCGACGCGGCTCTCCTCGGGACACCTTTTTCTCAAAGCTGGGACGGCTCCGTTATTCCTCTCGGCGTTCCCGCCGAACCGCCAGAATTTCTTGCAGCCACAGCCCGTGCGCCTCTGGGTGTCGCAACGCCACGCGGACGGCTGCCTCGAGTGCTTCATCCACATTGACCCGCCGCACGTTCATCTCGTCGGCAGCGTCCAGAAGGGCACGCGTTAATTCCCGGTGAAGGGCAAGAGGCACCCTTCCAGCGAGGGTCTTGCCCTCTCCCCTATTGAGCACAGTGGCGGACACTTCTTCCTTCGGGGTGGCTGGACCAGGGAGGGCCTCTTCAACAATGGGGGCGGGCTTCTCATCTGTCCTCTCGCCCTCCCGCATCTGCCTCAGGGCCGCGAGGCTTCCGCTGATCTTGCTCATGCCCGGGCCTCCACAATGCGCTCCAGCACTTCCCCCGCCACGGCCTCGTAATCCCGCCAGCACTTCCCAGCAATGTCCGTACGCAGGTCCTTTACCAAGACGGCTGCGTTCGTCGCGTCGCGGAAGGCCTCGCTGATGCGTACGGTTGCGGTCATCACCGGCACGCTCTGCTCTTTCAGACCCCGCCGCGCCTCAATCTCTTTCATGCCGCCTGGGCGGACCATGGTGATCAGCGCCATATAGCTGCGTGGTGAGATTCCACCGGAGCGCAGGATCTCGGCCGTCTGAGCCGCACCATCGAGGCCGTTGATGTCTGGAGTTGTGGGGAGGAGGGTGAGGTCTGCGGTGCGGGCAAACTCCAGCAGTTCGGTATTGTCAGGGCCACCCTGGGTGTCCAGGACAACCACGTCGTAGTCACGTGCCCTTGCAAGTGCGGTGACGGGAGCCACCGTGAAAGGTAGGTTCCCTCCACGGGCCCACGCGGTGCTGGTCCGGATACGGTCTCCATCAGCCACTAGCACGCGCTGTCCTTCATGGGCGAGGACGCCAGCCAGGTGGATGGCGGTGGTGGTCTTCGCGATGCCTCCTTTGAGGCCAGCGACGGCGATCACAAGTGGACCTGTGGGTGCGTTTGTCATTCTATGAACAAGCTAACACGCACGTAAGGTTAGGAGTAAATTTGTACGTGTGTAAAGTTGTGTACAACTTTCTCAATCAAGAATTTCACTTGCTTTCTTGTTTGTCCAGAAGCGCATCGTCTTACCCGTCATTGTGAAAAACTGCCTGGCTGCGCGTGTACATGTACACAAATTATGTGGTGTACATCTTGACCTGCCTGGAACCTGCCCTCTGGAGCAGATAGACACTCAGCCGCTTGGGCACCCCACAACTCCTGCTGGCAGGACGAACATCTTGTGCCGAACGTGTAACGATCGAGCTTTTACAGTCCGTCTACCATGTTTGACCCACACCCTGACTGCGCCAGCCGCACCATCGTCCTCGTCGGGTGCGTGAAGTCCAAGCAGTCACAGCCCACACTGGCAAAAGACCTGTACACCTCCAGCCTCTTCCAGGCACGGCGCCGATTCGCGGAGCGCTTCGGAGAGCGGTGGTTCATCCTCTCGGCCTTGCACGGCCTGGTTGACCCGGAGCAGCACCTCGCCCCTTACGAGCAGGTGTTGAAAGCAGGCGAGAGCCGCCGTTGGGCCGAGCAGGTCTTCACAGCCCTGGGGCCACAGCTCCAGTCCGGTGACCGGGTCGTCTTGGCTGCCGGAGGGCACTACCGCAAATCCCTCATCCCGAAGCTCAAACAGGCAGGCCATGAAGTCGAGGCGGTCCTGACGGATGTACCGGGGATTCAGGTCCAGGTCCGCCGCTTAAACGAGGCGGCGCAGAGGGGAGACTGGTGAACGCCACCGAACAGACCCAGGCCATCCGCCACTTCTACACGTTGCTGGACGACCTTGAGCAGCGGCTTGGCGGCAGACGGCTCCTCAAGGACTGCACGAGCAAAGGTTGGCCACACCGGGGCGTGTACTTCTTCTTCGAGCCAGGCGAGCAGCGCACCGTCACGGGTGAGGGAGCACGTGTGGTCCGGATCGGTACACATGCCGTCAGCGCGAACTCCAAAACGAGCCTCTGGAACCGTTTGAGCCAGCACAAGGGCAAAGTCAGGGATGGTGGTGGCAACCACCGGGGCTCCATCTTCCGCAGCCACGTCGGTTCAGCCCTCTTGGCCCGCGACGGTCTGACGTTGGCCACGTGGGGCATCGGCAGCAGCGCAGGGCAGACCGTCAAGCAGGCCGAGCACGAACACGAGCAGCGGGTCAGCCAGACACTGGGGCAGTTCGGGGTGCTCTGGCTGTCGGTCGGCGACGCGCCGGGGAAGGACAGCGAGCGGGCCTTCGTGGAGCAGAATGCGATCGCGCTGCTCAATAACGTGAATGCAGGGACAGATCCGGGTTCAGAGACCTGGCTGGGACGGCAAGCGCAGGCTCCAGCGATTCGGCGGAGTGCACTGTGGAACGTGCGGCATGTGGACGACCGCGTTGACCCGGAGTTCTTGAGCGTGTTCGAGCGGCTCGTGCGGGGGCATGACGCCGTGTAGCCAAGGTTAAGGGGAGGAGGGGGTTGGTATCGTCTCGTAGGGGCGAACTGAAAATGCTGCCTGACAACGAATACGAGGTCATCGCCCACGTGCTCCAAACGGAATACCAATCGCCGCGCCATCCTCAAGGTGTCTTGGAAGAAATGACAGCTTCGTCGACAGCTGAGGGGTTCTATTCTTCCTACCTGCACTCCCTTGAACAACGTGAGATACAACCCCCCTGGGTGCCGAGCGAAGAAGAGGAAGACTGGATGCTCAAAAACATCCATGAGCCACGCCTGATCTACCGTGGCCACGCAGTGATCCGGGGGCGGTTCACGCTGCTGACCCCACAAGCCGTGGAGCAGTTGCTGCGCATGAGTCACAAGCGTTACCCGCATCAGCGCGACAGGAGCTGGGATGCGTTTCACTCCCTGTACCCACAGGCCGGCTCATTGCTCACCGTTTCCCGGGTTGGGTTTGATCGGGGGCAAGAACAGGCGCAGATTGAGGTCTCTACCCGCATCTATGGCCATGCCTACCGTCTCGCTCGAGGAAGCCAGGCACGGACGGTCACGAGCAAAAAATGGACTTGGATGAGTTAAGTTTCACCCGCCAGAGCCACAACAGGATGGCCAGATAGGACGCCCCGAACCCACCAGAGGTGGAGGGGCGAACATCACTTCCTAAGCGTCAAAAACCATATGTGTGTACAAATACACAAAAAAGTTAAGTTGTGTACAAACACACAACTCAGAGAAACTCACCCGCGCGGTAGTTCAATGACCTGGGCTTGCGTGCCTGACACCACCAGCATCTGTCCCCAGGCCCCGCTGAACGCCAAGGTCAGGTACTGGTCCTTGCCTGCCGCGCGGAAGACCTGCTCGGTCCGCAGGAACTTCCCCTGCTTCTCAGGGTCGTAGGTCTGCACGGTCCCGTCGCTCAGCGCCACGGCCAGGAATCCACCCAGTGCGAAGGCGACGTCCGTCACCTGAACCCCCGCAGGAACCTGCGTTTGCACCAGACGCTGACCGCTGCGGATGTCCCAGAGTGCCGCTCCCCGGTCATGCTCATTCAGCGCCACGTAATGACCGAAGAGCACGGGGGCCACGTCCATCTCCACTCCGGCATCCTTGCGTTTCAGTTCGTACACCTTGCTTTCACGCCAGTTCCAGACCCGCACCTCCCCCTGGCAGGCAAAAGCGACCTGCTCGTGGTCCACGTCAATTCCCGGAGTCATCGCACGCAGGCAGGTGCGCGGCACCCGCAGGGCGGAGATTCGCCCCTTCAGGTCGCTGCGCCACAACTCCAACTGAAGGCCCTTCGCCGTGTTCGCCACGGCCACGAGGTGCGTTCCATCCGGACGGTGCATCACGTTGGAAAAGCTCCCCGGTTGCTGCCAGATAAGCGTTCCGTCTTTGGTGTTCCACAGGCGCAGCCCACGGGCGTCGGCGGTTGCCAGAGACCGGCCGTTGGGACTGAAGTGCGGTGTGAAGGCGTACTCCGTTTCACGGCCGCAGCTCAGGGCCTCTTTAAAGTCGCCTTGCAGCCTGGCCACCGGACGTCCCGCGCTGCTCCTCCAGAGCTGAGCCTCACAGGCGCGGAAGTCCAGCCGCAGGCTTTGCACCTCTCCAGAGGGGAGAACCTGCGTGCCGCGAAACTGGCTGGAGTTGGTTTCCTCGGGGGTCACCTTGGTGGGGATGGAACGGACAGGGCCCTGGCGAGGAATGAGCGTCAACTGACCGCGGCTCTCCAGAACAGCGCGCTGCGCATCCACGTAAATGGAGGAGGCGTCGGAGCCGGCAGGCAGCGGGACGGCGCGCTGAAAAGGCGGTATGGCGGTGGTCAGCAAGCCAGCCAGCAGGAGCGGGGTGAACACGACCGCACCATAAGGGCAAGAGATGAGCCGTGACGACGACTCGAATGGGGCGGCTCCCTCATCGGACGTCAGGCAAACTGTCAACGGCTGCCTTGCGTCTGCTCTTGTTGATGTACGTATACATCTGCGTCGTGGCGATGCTGGCGTGCCCCAGCACCTCGTCCAGCAGGTAAGAGTCAAAGCTGGTGATGCTTCCGGACAGTGACTCAGAGTCGGCGGGCATGGGCCATAAGCCTGATGGCTCCCCTATTGATGCCCTAACAGATCAACAGGGAAGGGGAGAGGTGGGCAGGCAGGGCATCAGCTCAACTCCTCGGGCGCTGGCTTCTATTGACCTAGGGCCAAGTGGCTGGGTGCTCATGCCAGTCCGGCCAGGTCTCGGCCTCAATCACACGAACATCAATGCGTCTACTTGTGTCCTGCAAGCTCAGCTGCCCTTAAGGGACAATCCCAGTACGTCGCAGGGCGCACTTTCCAGGTTCTGGTCTACACCCAGGTACACCTCCGTCGTCTGAATGCTGGCATGTCCGAGAGAAAGCTGAATCTGGTCAATGGGTGCTCCGCCTTTGTGCGCGAGCTTGGCGAACGTCCGGCGCAGATCGTGAGGTGCCAGGTGCACGCCTTCTGGCGTGAGGTCTGCCCGGCCAATCTGCTGCCCGTACTTGCGGACGATCAAAGCCACCGCTTCGTGCGAGAGGCTCTCCCGGGCCAGGAGACGCGCGCCCCGTGGGGAGGTGGGTCTGAACACACGCCCACTTTTCAGCCCTGCGGCGAGGACCCAGGCATCCACGGCAGCCTTGCACCAACTCGGCATGGGAATGGTCCGAGTACGGCCATGCTTCCCACTGAGATCGAGGACCACCCAGCGTCCCTCGCGCTGCTGCAGGTGATCGAAGGTCAAATTCACCAGTTCCGAACGGCGCAGCCCACAACCGAGAAGGACTGCCAGGAGTGCACGGTCACGTAAACCACGAAGCGTCGAGGTATCGGGTGCCAGGAGCAGTTCCTGAGCCTGAGACCGACTGAGCCACGCACCTGTCCGCCGGCCCTGCTTCTTGATGCCTTTCACGCGTGCGATGCTTTCGGCTTCGAACGGCGCAAGTTGTCCGTTGTCCGCTGCTTCGGGCACGAGCTTGCGGATGGCGGAGAGACGGACGTTCACGCTGGAGGAGGACTTGCCTTCTTCCAGGAGGACCGCGACGTACCTCTGCACGACGGCTTTGGTCAGCGGTGGCCGGCCTTGCTCACCCCACCAGTAGAGGAAGTCACCCAGGGCCTTCTTATAGGCGGTTTTGGTGAGGGGTGAGGTGACGGAGTCGAGGACCAGTTGGACTGGGTCGAGTGGGGTGGAGCTGATCTGGGGGACGAGGGTCAGGGGCAGCTCCTTTCTTGTTCTAAGCAGCATTATAAGTAGTATAAAATTAGAGCGACGGACCCAACTACCGAGACGACCTCCTCTGCAGGAAATAGGTCATAAGTTGGACCTTTCCCTACTTTTTAATCTCCTATGAGTCACAGTCCGCTGTGCATGTCGCCGTCCTGCCCATGGGTTCGCCGTGTCCAACTCACACTCAGGACGAGCCCTCAGGAAGATTTTGCTGCTGCCGTTTTCCGACCCAGTCTCCGCCTCTTCTGCGGAATGGGGACGACTGAATCCCGCTGGATCAGGGGGCAGTGCAGGAGAGTCCATTCCGTTTGGGGTTCACCATGGAGAAGTTGCTCAACGCTCATGCGCCCAATCTGGTAATGGGGGAGCTGCAAGGTGGTCAGTCCTGGGCGCAGATGTGCGGAGAGCATCAGTTGGTTATCAAAGCCCATCACCGACATATCGTCGGGAATGCTCAGGCCCAGTTCGTTGAGGGCAACGTAGGCGCCCATAGCCATGCGGTCATTGAAGCAGAACAGCGCGGTGGGCCGCTGACGACCTGCTGCACTAAGAAGTTTTACGGTCGCTTCGTACCCACCTGCTTGAGTACCGCCTGGACTGTACACCACCAGGTCCTCATCAAACGCCACGCCGTGTGCGGTGAGGGCTTCTCGGTATCCGGCCAGGCGAAGATGGGCAGCTGGAATGTTGTCGGAGTTGGTCACGAATCCAATGCGGGTATGGCCCTGTTCGAGCAGATGCGTGACCGCTTCAAAACCTCCGCGAAAATCATCAGGAATCAGTGCGGGGACGGACTTGACCGAAGAGAAGCAGTCCGCCAGCACGAGCGGGATATTCTCCAGAATGGGCGGAATCTGAATTTCGCGGTGATACATGGTCGCCAGGATGATGCCCTCGACCCGGTGTTCGATCATTACTTCGACGGCCTGGTCCAGGCCCTTCATGTCGTGGCCGACGGTGAGGATGACCAGGAGTTTTCCAGCGGCCTGCGCGGCGTCCTGCGCACCTTTGATGATTTCTACGGCGTGAGGTGTGGTGATGATCTCGTCAGTGATGAGACCCAGAAGATTCGTCGTTCCTCGGCGGAGCGCCTGAGCCATAGCGTTGGGACGGTAGCCCAGCTGCTGAACGGCCTGCGCAATGCGCGCTTTGGTCTCCTCAGCGATTCCAGCTTCATCCCGGCCGTTGAGCACAAAAGATACGGTGGTTTGCGACACACCCGCCACCCGGGCCACGTCGTGCATGGTGGGCCGGGCTCCCGCTGCTTTGCGCCGTTTTGGCGCCTTCTCAGTCATGCTCCAGCTATGGTAGTACGAACTGGACACTGGCGCATGGACCGCACTTCTTAAGGAAGCTAACGGGGTGGGCCCTTGTCCTCCCCCATCGTCCAGACGGTGAAGGTTCCTGCCGTGACCCGCTCGGCCGTTAACCGACCTAAGACGCTGTCCGTACGGGAGGGATACAACCGGCTCGTCAAACACGCGCGTCCCCCCGCATACACCTCCAGTACGCTTCCATCGAGAAGAACACGCAGCTCCAGCCGCTCTCCGCGACGTAGGGCCAGGTGGACGCGCTGACTGTCCCGGTTGACCCGCGGGTCCAATGAACTGCGGGAGCGGTCGAGTTTCAGTAGGCGCGCGCCAGGATCGAACGTCAGAATGGTTTCCTCACTGCGGTCCGGACTGCACAGGAGACTGAGGTGAACGGGGTGCTCGATGTCGGCTTCCAGCGTGAGCTGCAAGTCGAGGTGGGTTCCCTGGAACCCGGTGGGCTCTGTGGGACCGATCAGTACCTCTCCACCGCAAAGCAGCTTGTCCCGCAGCTGGGTGAGTTCCGAAACGGGCTGTACGTAGAGATCGCCGTCGACCAGGGCGAGCTGCCTGGGCACGCTCAGGACCCCAGCCCACCCACCAGGGACAATCAAGTCGCGATGGCGTTGCTCGTCGATCCAAGCCCACTGCAGGAGTCGCCCGTCTGGCCCCACAGCAGTGAGATGGGCGAATGCACCTCCGTCACCGTCGATGACCCCTTCCCGTTCTGCCGTGAAGCGCTCATCCTCGAATGAACCGAGAAAGTACCGCGCTCCCAGCTTGGGCCAGACGGACACAACAAGGACCCAACGGTCTCCCAGAGGGAAGAAGTTCGGACATTCCCACATCACCCCCTGATCCGTCCGTGTTGCGGTATGGAGGACGTGCAGATACGTCCACTGCTGCCCGTTGTCAGAACGGTACAGGAGGGCCGCACCCCGGTCATGATGGAGGGAAGCGCCGATGACCATGTACCAGCGCTTTCCATGCTGGAAGACGTACGGATCGCGGAAGTCATCTTGACGTACGTGCTCAGGGGGATGGGGAATGATGGGATTGTTCGCGTCTTTTTCCCAAGTCATCAAGTCCTGGCTGGTGGCCCGACACTGTGTCTGCACACCGTTTTGCCATCCCGTGTAGTACAGGGTGGGCGTGCCGTTCACCCAGGCGAAGGATCCTGAGAAGCAGCCCTGTCCGTCTGCTGTGGTAGGTGAGGGCGCGAGGGCCAGTGGCTCGTCACGCCAGGTGAGCAGGTCTGCACTGCTGGCATGCCCCCAGTGGATGTCTCCCCACGTTGGTTGGGTTGGGTTGTGCTGGTAGTACACGTGCCAGCGGCCTTCGTGATGCACGATGCCATTGGGATCGTTCAGCCATCCTGATGGAGGCGTGAAGTGGTACACAGGCCGGTACCGGTCGTGGGCGTTGGGTCTAGGAAGGGAACGCGCATTGATCATCATGGACAGCTCCAGCCGCGCGTGAGAAAAACGGGACACCTACTCAGCCCTTCAGTCCACCAGTGGCGATACCCCTCACGAAAAACCGTTGGAATGAGATGAACAGCGCGAGCAACGGCAACGTCACGAGACTTGAATATGCCATGATCTGCCCCCAGGCAGGTGTACGGCTGTAGAACTCCTGAATGCCAGGCATCACTGGGCGGGCATCAGAGCTTTGAACCACCATGATGGGCCAGAGGTAGGCGTTCCACATGCCCAATGCCTGCAGGATGGCGACGGTCGCAATGACCGGCCTGGCCAGCGGAAGGATGATCTTTCGGTAGATCTGAAAGGGCGTCGCCCCATCGACACGCGCCGCTTCATCCAGTTCACGCGGCACATCCAGGAAGAATTGGTAGAAGAGAAAGATGCTGAAGGCCGATGCCACGAAGGGCACGATTTGCACGATTCTGGTGTTGAACCATGAGCTGGTGAGGTGCAGGCCGCCCGAGTCCCATTCCAAACCGTGAAAGCGGCTGACCATGAGCAGCAGCGGAATGGCGATGGCATCGAACGGCACCACGATCAACGCGACGATGGCCCCCAGAACGGAAGTACGGCCGCGCCACTGCAGCCGGGCAAGAGCATAGGCGGCCATACTGTTCACGAAAATACTCAGGCCCACCGTGCTCCCTGTGATCAAGATGGAGTTCAGCACGTACCTTTGAAAACTGCCGCGCTCAAGCACTGAGCGGTAGTTGTCCCAAGAGACGTTCCCTACGGGGGAGAAGGCCTTCCACGAACGCAAGTCTGCAAAAAGAGCGAGGTCGTCCTTGAGGCTTGCGGCGAACATGAACAGCAGAGGAAAAACGAAGACGAACGTGAAGGTGAGCAGTACGGCATACGTCAGAGTTAATTTCAAACCCTGAATTGCTTTTCGGGGGACTCGCCGGGGCGTCCGGGGGGTAGGTTGAGGCGACTTCACGCGTCGCCCCTGAACAGAGAACGGCGCTGTAGGGCGGCCAACGCCAGAATCATCAGGAAGAAGACGACGGTGATGGTGCTGCCGTAGGCGATGTCCTGCTCCCGAAAGCCCGTACGGATGGCGTGCAGCATGATGGTCGTGGTGGCTTCACCCGGTCCCCCCTGCGTCATCACATCCACCTGTGTGAACAGGCCAAGGGCAGCGATAACGGTGGTGGTCAGCACGAACACGGTGGTGTTCCGTAAGGCAGGCAGAGTCACGAAGCGAAACCTCTGCAGGGTGTTTGCGCCGTCAAGCTCGGCAGCTTCGTACAGTTCGGAAGGAACGCCCTGGAGGCCGGCCAGAAAGATGATCATCTGGAACCCCATGCCTTGCCAGGCGCTCATGATCACGATGGCGATCAGGGCTGTTTGGGAATTGCCCAGCCAGTCGATGGGCGGAATGCGGCCGGAACTGATCGTGGAGAGCATCTGGTTGATCAGGCCGAACTTCTGGTCGTACAGCAGAGACCACAGGATGCTCAACACCACCATGCTCGCCATCACGGGGCTGAAGAACACGGTTCGGAAAAACGTCATTCCAGGAAGTCGCTGGTTGACGAGCAGGGCCAGGGCGAGAGCCAGTCCACACTGGAGGGGCACGACCAGCAACGCGAAGGTCAGGGTATTCAGCAGTGCGCGCCAAAATATTGGGTCGCGAGCAATCAGCACGTACCGGGTGGGACCAACGGTGACGCCCTGCACCTCTTTGTACCGGGCCAGATGACCACTCTGACGAACAATTTGACGCACGCGGGGAAATATCAACCGACCCTGGTCGTCTCGGGACAACGTGCCGTCCCCTCCTTGCTGGGCGTGGACGGGTAAGAGGCGGACGCTGAGCAGCCGCGCGTAATTCTCCAGCCCGATGAACTGCGTGGGATTTGGTGACAGGAGCCGCTGGTTGGTGAAGCTGAATGACACAGCGAGGAGAAATGGAATGACCACAAAGGTCAGCAGTCCGATCAGGGCGGGGGCAAGCATCAGGAGGGCTATGGGCGTGTCTGATGACCGCCGAGCATGGCAGTCCACCCTTGAAAGGGCAGGAGACTGCATGTCAGTGGAGGGCGGGTGCGTGATTCAGATCTCCTTGTGGAGGCGAGGAACACCTCAAACGCGACGGGGAGAGCGTACGCTCCCCCCGTTATGAGGATGAAGCCAGCGCTGGCTTCAGAAGCCGTATCCCTTGTTCCTTTGAATGTCATTCTCGATGGCATCAGCGGCGTTATCAAGGCTGTCTTGGACGTCGGCTCCAGCGACGATAGACCGGAGGGCCTTCTCAAAGGCGCTGGTGATGATGGGGTAGGCAGGTGTGGGCGGGCGGCTGAGCGCGTAGCGTTTGGCGAACGTGTAGTAAAACCGCGCTGACCCACCCGCGCGGTAATCGGTGGTGAGGGCTGCCGCCGCGCTTGTGGTGGGAATCAGGCTGGTGACCTTGCTGATGGTGGCGACCTCACGGGGGCTCATCATGAAGTTGATAAAGGCGGCCCCTCCTTCAGGGTTTGGGCAACTGCTGCTGATGCCCCACTGCCAGGATCCACTCCCGATTCTGGGTGCGTTGCCGAGGTTGGGGGGTGGCAAGACCACCACGTCGCTGCCCCATTTCTTCTTCGCGTCGGCGTAGGCCCAGGACCCGTTGTAATCCAGCGGCACTTGTCCGAGCAGGAAGGCGTCACCCTCTCCGGGCTTTTTGTTCGCGTAACCTTTGGCAAAAAGGTTCTGGAACCATTCGCCAAATTCTACGGCGAGGTCACTGTTGATGATGCCATCGGCTCTGAGCATGGTTTTGCGGTCGATGAGGTCGCCACCGAAACTCTGCAAGAGGGGGCTGTACGCGTAGGTCCACCACTCGCCGTCGTTGCCGTTATGCAGTTGGATGGCGTACTCGTAGCCTGGGAGCGCTTTAAGTTTGACGAGCGCCTCGTCGAACTCTTTGCGGGTCCAGGGTTTCGCCACCGTCGGAGTCCGGAGCCCAGCTTTTTGCAGGGCGCTCTTACGCGCGAGGATGCCCAGCGCGACGTCGAATTGACCGACGGAATAGAGCTTGCCTTTGTAAGTGCCCTGAGCACCGGGACTGAGGTCTTTTCTGATGCTGGTGTGCAAGTAGGTGTCCAGCGGGCGGATGTAACCGGACCATGCGAAATTGGGGACGGTCGGTTGGTCCATAGCGAAGATGCAGGGGAGCTTTTTGGCCAGCGCTGCTGCCGTGATGGACTGCGTGTAGCTTCCTTTGGGGAGGGTCTCTGCCACCACTCTGTACTTGTTTTGAGAGGCATTGAACCGGGCGATGGCTGCCTTGTTGGCATTCACTTCGGTATCCGTGCTGTCGTGATGCCACAGGGTGATGGTGACGGGCGCAGCAAGGGCAGGCCAGGCGAATGTCACGGCGAGGGCCGTCAGGGCGAATCGCTTCATTGTCTTCTCCTGATACGTATTAGTCCGCTCACACAACCAACGCCTCAACCGGACGCCTAGTGCGCCCCATCCACTTCGTTCGGCAATTCATGCTGCCCACTGCATCTTCAGTTGTCAACCCCTGGGCGCAAGGCACAGACTCAACCGATCAAAGCTGGCTGCTCGTCCAAGGCTTCCAGATCCGCTGGCGTGGGTGCGTAGGCCCCATGACGCGCGCAAGCCGCGGCAGCAGCGCGCAGGCCCACCTCGAGGTGGTGGGTCCATGGCGCTTCAGGCTGTTGCGTCGCGCTGCTAAGCAGCCCCGCACACAGCGCGTCTCCCGCACCAACGGTATCGGCCACGACGGCCTGAACCGTGGGGAGATCCTCCTTGGCACTGGACTGAAAGAGCGTTGCTCCCTTTGCTCCTCGCGAGACCACAATTGGGCACTGGGGGTTCCACGCACGCAACCGCTGCAGGGCTTCTTCCTCCGGCTGCTCCGGAAAGAAGAACCTCAAATCCTCATCACTGAATTTCAACAGGTCCGCCTGACGCACCACGGTCTGAAACACATCCGTGTAGTCCGGGTGGTGATGCGCAATGCGGGCATTGGGGTCGAAGCTAATCTTCACGCCAGCGGCTTTCGCTTTCTCGATCAAGCTCAGCAGCGTCAGAGCAAGCGGTGCTCGAGCCAGGCTGATGCCCCCGACATGCAACCAACGTGCAGCCTGCATCCACCCCGGAGGAAGGCGGTCAGCACAGAAGTGTAAGTCTGCGCTGTTCTCGCCGAGGAAGCGGTACGCAGGGGGGTGGAGCTGGTAGACGACGGCCATCAAAGTGGGTTGTGGAACCCGTTGGAGAAAGCGTAGGTCGAGCCCTGCAATCTCACTTTCATGCCAGATCTCATGACCGAAATTGTCGTCACCTACGGCACCAGCGAACGCAGTAGGAACGCCCAGGCGAGCGCAGGCACGGGCGACATTCCAACCGGCACCGCCAGCGTGGGCGTGCCAGTGCTGTCCACCAGCAGTCACGAGATCTGTCAGCGCTTCGCCAGCACTCACGATCAAGGGAAAAGACGAAATCATGAGGGGCAGCGTGACAGTCGACCTCCGAGGGTGTGGTCGTGTCGCCCAGACAAGCTGAGGTTGTTCGTCGGAGCACCCTCTTCTAGATCTTCTGCTGGGGGGTCCCCTTGACAAGCTTCAGATGCCACCTCACACTGAGGTATCTCAATGTAATCCTTTGCAGCGAACTGCCTGTGCTCCACCCTTCGCCTGCACCTGGTTCCCCAGCACAAACTTCTTAGCTGACGATCTAATACGAATTAGTAACTCCTCTCCTTTTCCCGCCTCAGCACCTAATACGTAAAACCCACGTCTCAGCTGCAATCGGTTGCAGCCACCCCATGAGGTTCCGTTCACTATGCCCAGGATCGAAGAAGTCGCGCACCTTGCAAAAGTCTCGACCGCCACAGCGTCTCGCGCGCTGAGTCGGCCTGAGATGGTGGCCATTGCCACCCGCGAACGGGTGCTAAAAGCGGCGCAAGACCTGGGGTACCAACCGAACGTTCTGGCTCGCGGTCTTCGCCAGCGTGAAACGCGAATCATCGGTCTGATCGTGACTGACATCCTCAATCCCTTTCATGCCCTTCTGGCCAAAGGCGTACAGGACGCAGCGGAACGCCAAGGCTACAACGTCTTTCTCTTCAACAGCGACGAAGAGCCGCAGAAGGAACGCCATGCCATCGACACCCTGCGTGGACACCTCCCCAGAGGGTTGATTGTGGTCCCGACCTCTGCAGCCAGAGAAAACCTACAGGCCATCGCCCACTTGCCCATGGTGGAACTTGACCGCGCGACTGGGCGACCTGGCGTCACTACCGTCACAGTGGATAACGTGACGGGTGCGTGCGTTGGAACTGCTCACCTCGCCCAGTTGGGGCACACCCGGATTGGGATGATTGTGGGGCAACTCGACATCAGCACGGCCGTTGAGCGGCACGAGGGATTTCGTAAAGCCCTCGACACGGCGGGTGTGCCTTACCGGCCGGAATTGGTTATGCCGGGTCATCACCGGGAAGAGGACGGTCGCCGGGCAGCCGTTCATCTCCTGAGCCTGCCTGCGTCCCTGCGGCCAACCGCGCTGTTTGTCGGTAACAACGAAATGACGGTGGGCGCTGTCCTGGCTGCTCAGAGTCTGGGCTTGCGCATTCCGGAAGACCTGTCGATCGTAGGTTTTGACGACTCTCGCTGGGCGCAGACCATGACACCTCCCCTGACTGTGGTTGCTCAGCCCGCTTATGAACTGGGGATGACCGCCTGCCATCAACTTCTGGCCGAACTGGACGGGCACGACGCTATCTCCGGCGCCCACCTTCAACTGCCTACTGAACTCATCGTCCGGCGGTCCACTGGTCCGCCTCCAATTCGCCCTCCTCCACCCCCGGCTGCCCTTCGCCCTTGAGCCCTCTCACCCTTTAGGAGAATGACCATGGAACACCGCAAACTGACTGCTGCCCTTGCCGCCACCCTCGCCGCTTCTGCCGCCTTCGGCGCTCATGCGCAGACCGGTGCCCAGCCTGTCATTGGGCTGATCACGAAGACAGAAACCAACCCCTTCTTCGTGAAGATGAAAGAAGGCGCTCAAGCGGAAGCCAAGCGCCTCGGTGCCAAACTGCTCACGGGAGCTGGGCGAACCGATGGTGACAATGCTGGGCAGGTCACAGCCCTTGAGAACATGCTTGCTGCCGGTGCCAAAACCATCCTGATTACGCCCAACAACGCTCAAGCCATCATCCCGGCCCTTAAGAAGGCGCGTGACGCAGGCGTCCTGGTCATTGCGCTTGACAGCCCCACCGACCCTGTCAGCGGTGTTGACGCCCTGTTCGCCACGAACAACTATCAGGCGGGTGTGCTCATCGGTCAGTACGCCAAGCGGGCCATCGCCGGTAAAACGCCGGTTATCGCCACCCTCGACCTCTTCCCAGGTCACCCAGTCGGCATTGCCCGGCACAACGGATTCCTCGCGGGTTTCGGCGTGAAAGGTATTACCGATAAGACTCCCAACCAGGTAACCGGTAGTGCCATTGCCTGCGCGCAAGACACGTTCGGCGATCAGGCCAAGGGGCAGACCGCTATGGAGAACTGCCTGCAGAAGAACCCCAATATCAACCTCGTGTACACCATCAACGAACCCGCTGCTGCAGGTGCCTATCAGGCCCTGAAAGCCATCGGCCGTGAGAAGGACGTCGTGATTGTCTCCGTGGATGGTGGCTGTGCTGGGGTGCGCAACGTGACTGCTGGCGTGATTGCTGCCACCAGTCAGCAGTACCCGCTGAAGATGGCCGCCATGGGCGTGAAAGCAGGCGTGGACTACGCCAAGACCGGCAAAAAAGTCACTGGCTACGTCGATACGGGCGTGACCCTGGTGGCAGCCAAGGCCGTCAGCGGCGTGAAGAGCAGTGACACCAAGTTTGGCCTCGCCAACTGCTGGGGCAAGTAATACGTATTAGTCAAGTGTAGTGAACAGCAGATCTGACGATGAGCTCCTGGCCTTCCTCAGATCTGCTGGGTCGAGAAAGCCAGGAGAACTCCATGATGACCCGGTCAACAACCCAACCAGCGGGATTCAATCCCCTGACCCTTTTAAAACACCACAACATTGGGATTCTCGGGCCGCTGCTCGCGCTGCTTGCCGCATGCGTTTTTTTCGCCACCCAATCCGACCGGTTCCTCACCGGGCAGAACTTCTCGCTCATCCTGCAGCAGGTGATGGTGGTCGGCGTTCTTGCCATCGGGCAAACGTTGGTGATCCTCACTTCCGGCATCGACTTGAGTAACGGCATGATCATGGCGCTTGGAACCATCGTCGTCACCAAGCTCGCCGTGGAGTCAGGCCTGCCCGCAGGCCTCTCCATACTGGCTGGTTTGGCCGTCACAACGCTGTTTGGCCTGATCAACGGCGCCCTGTTCACGCGGATTAAGGTGCCACCTTTTATTGTCACGCTGGGCACCCTCAACATTGCCTTCGCCCTGACGCAGATCTACTCCAACGCCCAGACCGTCAGTGGCCTGCCCTCCGCACTCACCTTTCTGGGGAACTCCTTCCGGGTAGGTTCCACCGCCATCACATACGGCACTGTCCTGATGCTGGGACTGTACCTGCTCACCTGGTTCATCCTCCAGCGCACCGCTCCTGGACGTCACCTGTACGCCGTGGGAAACAATCCTGAAGCTGCGCGACTCACCGGTATTCCCACCCAACGGGTGCTGCTGCTGACGTACACCATCGCGGGTTTCATTTACGGCATAGCGGGCCTGCTGCTTGTGGCACGAACCGGCGTAGGTGATCCCAACGCGGGTTCGACCGATAACCTCGATTCCATCACTGCCGTTGTGCTCGGAGGCACGAGCCTCTTTGGTGGACGCGGCAATATCTTCGGCACGCTGATCGGTGCCCTGATCGTTGGGGTATTCCGTAACGGCCTGACCTTGATGGGCGTGCCCAGCGTGTACCAGATTCTGATTACCGGAGTCCTCGTTATTCTCGCCGTAGCCACTGACCAACTCAGCCGGAGGTCCTCGTGAATCCCCATATCCTGGAGCCACATCCTGTTGAGCACAGCATTCCTGTTCCCGTAACCCCCGTTCTCGAAGCCCGCAAGCTCGTCAAGCGCTACGGACAGGTGACGGCCTTGGAC
Source organism: Deinococcus hopiensis KR-140 (assembly GCF_900176165.1). Taxonomy (NCBI): domain Bacteria; kingdom Thermotogati; phylum Deinococcota; class Deinococci; order Deinococcales; family Deinococcaceae; genus Deinococcus; species Deinococcus hopiensis. Next base: position 21,902 of record NZ_FWWU01000008.1, on the reverse strand, counting down.
GGTGTGGACTTTGAGGTGCGCCCCGGCGAGATTCTGGCCGTGATCGGAGACAATGGCGCGGGAAAAAGCAGCCTGATCAAGGCTCTTTCCGGCGCGACCATTCCCGACAGTGGTGAACTGTTGCTGGATGGCCAGCCTGTGAAATTCCGCAGTCCCATTGATGCCCGGCGCGCCGGAATTGAGACGGTCTACCAGGACCTGGCTGTGGCTCCTGCCATGACCATTGCGGAAAACCTCTTCCTGGGCCGAGAACTCTATATGGGAGGACCCCTGGGGCGGATGTTGCGGATTCTCGACCGTAAAGGGATGGTCGAGGAAGCCAGCCGCCACATGCAAAATCTCAAGATCGGTATCCGCTCAATGAGTCAACCGGTAGAGACCCTCTCCGGCGGACAACGGCAAGGCGTGGCTGTGGCCCGCAGCGCTGCGTTCGCTCGGCATGTTGTCATCATGGATGAGCCAACCGCCGCACTCGGCGTCAAAGAAGGCAACATGGTGTTGGACTTGATTCGTCAGGTACGGGACAACGGCCTTCCCGTAATTCTGATCAGCCACAACATGCCGCACGTGTTTGAAATTGCGGATCGTATTCATGTCCAGCGGCTGGGACGACGTGCCGCTGTGGTCAATCCCCGTTTCATCAGCATGGCCGATACCGTTGCTGTCATGACGGGAGCCATTTCACCCGAAAAGATTCCTTCCGAAGCGCTGGCTTAACCAAGAATTTCCCAACCAGGACGGTAGTCCTAACCGTTGCCGCAGTGGGCAAAGAACGGCTCTTTGTATTCCTACTCGCATACTGCATGTTCCCTTAGACGCAAGGGGCGTGAGTCTCCAGCCCTGATCAGGCCACGAGGCAGCGCTCCTTTTCTCTGCATCTCTCACGTGGTGCGCCCTATTGATCCCGGCAAAAGTCGGTATGGATCACGGCAGAACGTACTGTGTGTCGGCGAAGTTCTTCAGGACTCAAGGCAGGTAAAACCAGTGCGAACTTACGCCGTGATCAATAAGGACATCCACTCGTCACTGAAACTCAGTCTTTTACGGGATCTGTAGCAGGGTTGACTGATTGAATGAAATTTAGGGGATGAGAAGCTGGAAGAACGAGCAAAAAGGTTCTATACGCCGTTTAGGGCTTGAGGCTGGGGTAGCCGAGTAGGACGGAGACGAGGAAAAATGGAGACGGTATGTGCAGATACCGTCTCCATCATAGTTTAGGTCGTCGTGCGGTGATTCGTCAGCTCCACCGTTGGGCGAAGCGGCACTTCAGCGATCTGAAGCGATTTAAGCATCAGAAGCTGACGGATGCCCTGCTCGTGGCCCTCTTGCTCGCTCGCTTCGTGTTCAAGCAGCCGTATCGCTCGATCTGGTGGAACATGTTGAGGGAAGACCGCGTCGGTCTTCCCTCCGACACCCAGGCGTACATGCGAAGCGTGCGTCTGCTGGAACGCCTCGAAGCCTTGGTCAGCCCCGCCAAACGCTGTGCAGAAGTGATCATTGACTCCATGCCGCTCCCGGTGTGTCGCCCGAAACGAGGCAAGCGGTGCAAGTTCCCGGGAGCGAAATGGGGGTTTGGGACCCAGGGCGACGTGTACGGGTACAAGCTGCATGCCTGGGTGACACCCGCAGGGGAGATCGTCCAGTCCCTCCTCAAACCCGCCAATCTTCACGACACCACCGTCAGCTATGAGTTGAACCGGAGGTGGCCTGAGTTCGGCGGGCCAAAGATCATTGGGGACAAGGGCTATTGCTGCCTGGGCTACCTGTTCCCACCCAAGAAAAACACCCGCTATGACAACGGGTGGCGGCAAGACCGCCACCCAAAGCTCCGCAAACGCATTGAAACCGTCTTTTCACAATTGGTCGAAGCTCAAATTCGCTCCGTTCAGACCAAAACACTTCCCTCTCTCCGGCTCCGCGTCGTCCTGGCCGTCCTCGCCCATAACCTCGCTCAGCCCTAAACGGCGTTCTATGTCAGCTTCTGGGTGTGCCGAGGTAGTCCCCCGTGAGTGGGCTAATGTGTACTAGCAAACAGTGCAATCTATCTCCTCTCGATTCAGGAGAAACGCGTGAGACGTCTTTCTTGGTTAAATCTCAGTTTGGCGATTCATTCTGCGTTGAGCAACGTTTAGTAACGTGGGGGTCATATCTGGTTATAGAGATTGAACTATAGATGGCTGTATTAAGCGCTACTGCTTTAGCCTGAGTAGCATCCAACTAATCTTCACAAAAGCGCGTTCGGCAACACTTGTATGAATTATGCTAAAGTGTGGTCGTCCTGAAGCCATTATCTATCCCATCAATATACCAGACAAGCTAATTTTTGTATATCTACAAATGCTTGACAATGTTTAATCGTTGATGCAAGACTAAGTTCACAGCAAATCTAAGTCTTTTACGGACCTGGTTTTATCCAGACTGGGCGCCATGCCCTTCGTCTACTGCTGCCATTCTCTTACGGAGAAAGGAGGGCGGAATCTATTAAATTGTGACATGCATATTGAAAGGGGGAATTCAGCTGCATCGTTTGTAGATGTAGCATCATATTTCTAGCTGTGCATACTCGATTTCTGGTCTGGCCGTGTTAAGGAGTTCATCATGTCCCGGTTAACTAATAGATCCCGTAATAATTTGACGCTTCTCTTCATTGGCCTGCTTACAAGTTGCGGTACAATACAAAACCAACCGGAGAGTCGATCGGAGGAATCACGGGTAGGAGTAACGCCGCGACTCGCTGCACAAGCATTAACTGAACGCTACCGGCCGCAGTATCATTTTACTCCTCAGGTCAACTGGATGAACGACCCGAATGGACTCGTGTATTACGCGGGTGAGTATCACCTCTTCTATCAATACAACCCGAGCGGCACCAAATGGGGCAACATGAGTTGGGGGCATGCAGTCAGCACAGACTTGGTGCACTGGCAGGAACTGCCAGTGGCCATCTCCCACGATGCCAATGAGGCCATTTTCTCGGGCAGCGCTGTCGTTGATGTAAACAATACTTCTGGATTCGGCAACCCTGCCAGTCCTGCGATGGTTGCCGTTTACACAAGTGCTAACAAAGCCACTGGCAAGCAGACGCAGGCGCTGGCCTATAGCCTGGACAAAGGCCGTACTTGGACAAAGTACGCCAATAACCCTGTGATTGACATCAATTCTTCGGAATTTCGCGATCCGAAAGTGCAGTGGTACGCGCCTACACAAAGCTGGTTGATGACCGTCTCCATGTCCGTCGATCACAAGGTCCGCTTCTACACTTCCAAAGACTTGAAGAAGTGGGATCTGCTCAGCGAGTTTGGCCCAGCCGGAGCGACAGGGGGCGTCTGGGAATGTCCTGACCTCTTCCCATTGCGCGTCGACGGTACTGGTCCACAGAAGTGGGTGCTGGTCGTAAATATTAATCCGGGTGGAATCGCCGGTGGTTCCGCAGCACAGTACTTCATAGGCAACTTTGATGGGACGCGGTTCATAGCGGACGATCAGGGCCCTTATACTCCGCCAACTGGGACAGTCTTCCAGAATTTTGAGCAGAGCACCTTCGGATCTTGGACCACCACAGGTACAGCCTTTGGTCCTGGACCAGAGACCGGCAGTGTCAACAGCCAAAACCCTGTAACAGGCATAGATGGTACCCGTTTTGCAAACAGCTATCACGGGTATGATCCTTCCATAGGCACGCTCACTTCACCCTCGTTCACTGTCAACAGCCGATACCTTAATTTTAAAGTTGGCGGTGGAAATCATCCCTATGTGCCGGGTAGTCGTCCTTCCAACTTAGCGGGAACGGTGCTCGCAGACTTTAATGGAACAAGTTATGGCACCTGGACCACCAGTGGTGAAGCGTTTGGTACACGTCCAGCCTCAGGTGCCCTTCCCGGCCAGCAGACCATTACTGGCTATACCGGTGCAGGACTTGTCAACACTTTTATCCGGGGTGACGCCACCACAGGTACCCTCACTTCACCCAGCTTCAACATCAACAAGGGCTACATCAACTTTCTGATTGGCGGTGGGGCAAACCCCTGGGGGAGCGCAAATCCAACAGCGATCAATCTGATCGTTGATAGTCAAGTGGTTCGCACTGCCACTGGAACAAACGCTGAAACCTTGACCTGGGCGTCATGGGATGTCCGCAACCTGGCAGGTCAAAATGCTCAGATTCAAATTGTGGATCAAAACACGGGCCAGTGGGGTCACATCAATCTTGACCATGTTGTGCTCACCGACGGAGTGATTTACGAGGACTTCGATGGAATGAACTACCGGGGTTGGACCGCCACCGGAGAAGCGTTTGGAACGCGTCCTGCAACGGGTGCCTTACCTAATCAGCAAGCCGTTACCGGCTATGTCGGCTCTGGGCTTGTAAACACTTATGTTCGTGGAGACGCCTCCGTAGGTACGCTGACATCCCCTAACTTCACCCTTAGCAAAGGCTACATCAACTTTCTGATTGGTGGTGGAGCCTATCCCTGGGGAGGTGCAAATCCAACGGCCCTCAATCTGATCATCGACGGCAAGGTCGTACGCAGTGCCACAGGAAAAAACGCCGAAGCGCTGGCATGGACTTCATGGGATGTTCGGGAGTTTGCAGGTCGGAATGCGCAATTTCAGGTGGTCGATCAGAACACAGGCCAGTGGGGTCATATCAACCTTGATCACCTTCTCTTTTCCGACTCTCCCGTTGAAGGACAGTCGACGGAGACAGCGGTCAACCTGCTTGTGGGGGGTAACGTCGTTCAGAGTGTCACAGGGTCGAACAGCGAGAATCTCGACTGGGCAAGCTTCAACCTCAGTCAGTACCAAGGCCAGCAAGCTCAGATACAAATTGTTGACCGAAACACCAGTGGTTGGGGACATATTCTCGCTGATCAGTTTGTATTCGCTGACAGTGCATCCATGTCGAGCTTGCAGCGAGTCAACTGGGTCGACTGGGGGAAAGACTATTATGCGGCGATTGCTTGGGAGAACAACCCTGACGGCAAACGTTACATGATTGGATGGATGAACAACTGGAACTACGGCGAGCTTATTCCAACTTCTATCTGGCGCGGAGCCATGAGCATTCCCCGCGAAATGGCACTGAAAACTATCAATGGAAAAATCAAGCTTATTCAGCAACCGGTACAAACCCTCAATAGTCTCCGACAGACGCCTTCTTTCGTGGCCAGTAATCTCAGCATTGCTAGTGGTGCGAGAAGTCTTGGTACTGGGGCAAATAACACCACCAGTACGATCGAAGCAACGTTTTCACTGGGCCAGGCGAAGAAATTTGGCATTAAAGTTCGCACTGCCGAAAGCGAAGAAACTACCATAGGATATGACGCGGTGACGCAGGAAGTTTATGTCGACCGTACCCGTTCTGGTGACGTCGCTTTCAGTCCTGATTTCCCTGGAATACAGCGTGCACCCCTCGCCCCAGTAAATGGAAAGGTCAAACTTCGTATTATGGTGGACTGGTCTTCTGTGGAAGTCTTCGGTGGTGAAGGAGAGACTGTAATCACTGATCAGATCTTCCCTAGTCCTACCAGTCAAGGTGTTCAAGTCTTTTCCGAGGGGGCCACTACTGTCCTTGATCGGCTCGAGCTCTGGCAGATGAATTCGTACCGTTAAAATTAGTTGCGTGTGAGGAAGTAGGGCATTCTTCGATGAATTACCCTACTTCCTTGAAGATCATTGATTAGTCTGCTTAGACATGATATATTTTTGATTAATTATCACTTTTGACTCAATATCCAGAACAACGCACGCTTTCAGCGAAATAAGGCTGTGACAACTGCTCATATTCTCCTGTATCTACAATTTTTTTAATGAATCTGTTAAAAGCTTCCACTAAAGTAGTGTCCTTAGAATTGACTAAGGCATTAAATTGAGTGGCCCATAGAAGATGGCTCATCTTCAAGTTCGCCTTCGGGTAGACGCCTATAGCTTGAAGTGCTGCCAGTTTGTCCACAATGACGACATCTGCATTTTTATATATCAAATCTAGGATAGTAGTATTGACGTCTCGGCCAACATTTGCATTCTTTTCTAAAGATAAGCGCTTAAGATAGTCAAAATATGACTTTCCCGGTTGTATTGCAATTTTCTTATCGAGAAGACCACTGCTGTTTTTGATAGCTGTATCTCTGGTCAAAATGACAGCGCCACTGCAATAGTAGGGCGCGCTGTTACTGATTCCAGAGGGCAAGGGAGACGACAATAGTTCTCTTTGAGGAAGTAGTAAGTCTATTTTATTGCTGGTAAGATCATTTTTGATACTCTTTGAATCTGTTTTAACCCATACTACGCTTATTTTTAAGCTCTTTGCAAACTTATCCATAAGTGCCACTTCAAATCCTATCCTCTTGTTACCGCTAGCTTGATTTAAACTTGGTACATCTGTAAGAATTCCTACCTTGATGCTCCGAGCTTTAACAATATCAGCTAAATTGCGTGCATGAGCTTGACTCGAGATACCACCGAAAATACCAGCGCAGAGAACTATCAATCTCCACCTACGAGTTAAAGCCTTCATTTATTTCCCCCAGCAATTTTCAAGACCGAACGCGGTGTTCCGGCTTTCTACACCTTTCACTGCCTTATTGGCAACCAAATTTACGCCGGTATCAATATATCCTGTGGCTTTTATGCCTGAAATGGCGTATTTCAGCCCCGCTTCAATTCCAAGCGAAGCCATCCGCAAGGGGTATTGCTGGGAAGTAGCAGTAATCTTGCCTGCTTTCACGTCTCTTACTCCCTGGCAGCCTCCGTCCACTGAGAAGATAGCGACACGTCCGGGATTTCCACTGGCTTGAATGGCCTCGTATGCTCCCGCAGCGACAGGTTCGTTAATCGTGTACACAACGTTAATGTTGGGATTCTTCTTCAGGCAATTGGCCATAGCTGATTTGGCCAGTTCTCTACTACCATTGGTGTCTTGTTGGCAAACAATACGGGGATCACTGTCACTGGTGATTCCAAAGCCCTTGAGAAAGCCGTTGTGGCGAGCTATACCTACTGCTAAGCCGGGGGCGAGGTCAAGCATGGCAATGCTGACCTTCTTGCCCTCCATGAGTGTCCGGGCATATTGGCCTATCAAGAAACCGGCCTTGTTGTTATCCGTGGCAAAGATAGCGTCGACTGCTGACTTCGGATCAGTGGTGCTGTCAAGGGCGATAACCTGTACACCTTTAGCACGCGCCGCACGAATAGCAGGAACGATGCGTTGGGTATCGGCAGGTGTAATGAGAATGGTTTTTGCTCCGCGGGCAAGCATATCCTGAATTGCTGCGACTTGGGAATCGTTGTCGTCGTCGGATTTACCCGCTGCCGTCAGAAGCTTAGCCTGACTGGTAGCGATGGTTCGCTGCGCTCCATCTTTCATCTTGACAAAAAAAGGATTAGTTTCCGTTTTGAGGATAAGTCCAATGACTGTCCCTGGATTTGTCTGGGCTTGACCAGCACCAATTAACGTCAACAGTGCTACACCTACAACGAGCTGCTTTTTCATATAAGACTCCTTTTGGCGAATGCTATCTAATACGTATTAGTAAAACGTATTAGCACTTGAGGCTCATAGACACTCTCCAGACCTTTATCGGTCAGGAGAACCAATCCCTTCAGGGACAGCGAGGATCTTCTTGTGGAGTGAACAATACGATGTGCCACCTTACACAACTCTTGCAGAAATAGTCGAAAACGATGTGGTGAAGGAGGAAGGTCGACAGGAGGGACATCCTCAAGGCCCATGCTGTGACTCACCAGGCTCTACCGGGTTCCTGGACGGCCGCAGCCCCGGGTATAAGTGGCTAGCGGATCTTCCCCTCGCGGGGTCGAGTGGGGCGAGCTGGCAGCTATAGGGCTTGACGGAGTACCCCGTGAATGAGATACTCAAATCTCAAGATAACGTTATCTGAGGTGGGGATGCCTAGGAGTATCAAGCTGTCCGATGTTGCGCAACACGCTGGGGTCTCGGTTCCAACTGTCAGCCGTGTGCTTCGGGGCGTGCCGAACGTTGCAGCAGAGTTACGAGAGCGTGTTCAACACTCGGTGAAAGAGCTGGGGTACCAGCCCAACCGCCTGGCCAAGAGCCTCCGTGAGCACCGAACCGGCATTATTGGTTATCTCAGTGCTGGCAACATCGCAACCTTCCACCACATCCTTGGACAAGGCATTCAAAATGCTGCGCTCGATCACGGTTATGCGGTCATCACAGGTCATGGCAGCACCCTGGAGCGGGAGATGACCTACGCAAAGATCTTCGAGAGTTATCAAGTCGATGGACTGATTATCACTCCCTCCTCCAACAGTGACCCGTACATTGAGGAACTCGCCCAACACATCCCTACCATTGAGGTAGACCGCACCTTCGGTGCGTACAGCCGCCACACGGTGCTGCTCGACAACTACACTGCCCTCGGTGACGCTGTCGACCACCTCACCGAGTTGGGTCATCACTCTATCGGGCTAATCTACGGCAACGCACCTGTCAGCACGGAAGTAGAACGCAAGCAAGGCTTCCTGGAAAGAATGGCACACCACGGCCTTGATGTTCATCCTGACTGGCTCATCTCGGATGAGTACTCAGAGGAAGGAGGCGTACGCGCTACACATCACCTGCTTGATTCTGGTCTCCACGTGAGTGCCGTTATCGTGACCACCAACGAAATGCTTGCCGGTGTAGTTCAAGCCCTTCGATCTCGAAACTTGTCGATTCCCCATGACCTTTCCCTCATTGGGATGGACGACACCCGGTGGGCGCGCATGATGGAGCCCCCTCTTACGGTCATCGCCCAACCTGCCTACGAGATGGGGTATGAGGCATGTCGCCTCATGATTCGCAGTCTTGAGAAAGCGGAGTTTGACGATGCAACCCCCGTGGTGCACCGGCTGCCTGCGCGCCTGATGGTGCGCTCCTCGACCGGACCTCCAAAGGAGGTGGACCTCATGGTCCAATAATTTTTTCGCCTTTGAGATAACGTTATCTCAAATCTTAAGCTCTCATTCTCTTATGGAGGAACATCGTGCGGACCCTGACGCTCACCCTGGCCCTTACCGCCCTCGCCCCGCTTGCTCAAGCCAAGCAGATCACCGTCTGGGTGATTGAAGGTCAGTCTGAACGCCCTTACTTCCTCCACGTGGAGAAGGCGTTCAACGCGGCTTACAGTGGCAAGGGAACCACAGTTAAGGTGACACCGATTCCCAACATCAACGATGCCCTGAAGGCCGGGTTTCTCAGCAAGAAACTACCGGACGTCGTCATGGTCGACGGTCCGAACATGGCCAACTACGCCTGGTCAGGCCAACTTGCGCCGCTCGACCCGTATTTCGACAAGGCCACCCTTCAAGACCTCCTGCCTGCTATTCGCGCACAGGGTACCTATGGCCCTGATGGCAAGCTGTACTCCATTAGCCCCTATGACTCAACCGTGCTGCTGTGGGGAAATAAAAAGTACCTGCAACAGGCAGGAATTCGCATTCCCAAGAGCGTTAAGGATGCCTGGACCCTTACCGAATTCCAAGACGCCTTGAACAAGCTCAGCAAAGTGAAGGGCGTGACTTGGCCACTTGATCTCAAGTTGAACTACAGCGGCGAATGGCTCAGCTATGGCTTTGCTCCCCTCCTGCAATCCTGTGGCGCCGACCTGATCAACCGCAAGACCTGGCAGGCCACTGGCACTCTCAATTCTCCCGCCAGTGTCAAGATACTGACCACTCTGCAGGACTGGAAGAAGAAGAACTGGATTGTGCCGCAGAGTGGCGGCGACAACCGCTTTTTTGGAGACAAATCGGCGGCACTCGTATGGGTGGGGAACTGGATGTGGCGTGATCACAAGGCTGGCTTGGGAAACGACCTGGTGCTCATCCCAGCACCGAAGTTCTGTGGGAATAAACAGACGTCCCCCAACGGTGGGTGGAGTTGGGCCATTCCGCAGACGTCACCCAATAAACAGGAAGCTGGAGCGTTCATCAATTTCGCCATGTCCAAGACGCAGGTGGCCAAGTACGCTGACATTACCGGCTACATCCCCTCGCGCAAGTCGGCCACGCCACTCAGCAAGGTGTATGGCAAGGGGGGTGAAGGTGAACTGATGGCTGAGCAAGCGGCCACCATCGCTCTTGTACGCCCGGTCCATCCGGCTTACCCAGTGATCTCCAAGTCCTTCGGTGATGCTGTACTCAACATCCTGAACGGTGCCAACGTGAAGGCCGAACTCGACAAAGCCGCGAGGGCCATCGACCAGGACATAGCGGCCAACAAAGGGTACCCGCCCTTTAATAAGAGCAAGTGACCTCAAGCGGAAGGGGGCCAGAAGCCCCCTTCCGTACTGCTGCCCCGTCCTCAAGACAAGGAGCGAGCGTGCATACCTCATCAACCCAAGTTCTTTCGGTTGAGACCAGGCAGAAGCCAAAGCGCCGGAGGCAATCGGTGACAGAAGAGTTGCTGTTGCTCCTCCCGGCTACCCTGCTGCTGCTCTGCTTTCTGGTGATTCCATTCGTCCTTTCCATCTACCTCTCGTTCACTGACCAGCGTCTGGTGCCCAACCCTGTGCCGACAGGTTTCGTAGGGTTACAAAACTACAAACAGGTTCTGACGGACCCGGCGTTCTGGCAAGCCTTTAGAAACACCGTATACTTCGCCGTGCTGGTGGTGCCATTTCAATGCGCAATTTCTCTAGGCGTTGCCGTGTTGCTGAACTCCTCCTTTCCCTTACGCTCGTTTTTCCGTAGCGTGGCTATCCTTCCCCTCATGACGCCGATCACCGTGACCATTGTGGTTTGGGCGGCGTTCTACCGTATTCCGGACGGCCTTTTTAACAACATCATCAAAGCGTTCGGAGCTGAGACGTACGTAGACTGGCTGGGCAGTCCTACTTGGGCGATGCCGGCTATCGTCCTGCTCTCCGCGTGGGCGACGTTCCCATTCCAAATGCTGCTGTACCTGGCTGGCCTTCAAGACATCCCCCATGAGCGGTACGAGGCGGTACGTATGGACGGGGCAAATGCTTGGCAGCAGTTCCGTTACGTCACCTTCCCAGGTCTCAGAAACGTCAATATCTTGATTCTAATTACCACAACCATTCAGGCGTTCAAGCTCTTCACTCAAGTCGACATTCTGACTCGAGGTGGGCCCGTCGGTGCCACCAACACGTTGGTGCGCTACATGATTCAGCAGGGCTATACCAGCCAGCTCGTCGGGTTCGGCTCTGCCGTGGCAGTGATCTTTGTCGTGATCGTCGGCTCGCTGGCCATCTTGCAGCGCGTCCTTCTAAAAAACGAGTAGGTGACGAAATGAGCCTCATCTCACGAGTTATACGGCTACTTCTCGGCGTACTCCTGACCGTCCTCGTTTTGGGTCCACTGATGATGATGCTCTCCGTAAGCCTTAACCCAGACGAGGCAGCAATCAACAGTACCCTGGGTACAAGCAAGGCGTTTTTCCCCACGGTCTTTTCCTTTCAGAACTACCGGGAAGTGATTGATGATCCATACCAGCCCTTCTTGCGTTATCTATTCAACACCTTACTGGTGACGATCTGCACTGTCGGGTTGGGCGTAGTGGTCAACTCGGCGGCAGCCTTCGCGCTCGCCTGGGGGTACGGCGCGTACCGGAAGCTCTACTTGGCCGTCATTATCGCCATCTTCGTCATCCCTGGAGAAGGACTGCTCATCCCTCTGATTCTGATGGTGAGCCGCCTGGGCTGGCTGGACTCCTACCAGGTGCAGATCGTTCCCTTCATCGCCAGCGCCTTTTCAATATTCCTCTTCTACCAGTTCTTCTCCAAGATTCCTGCGGAACTGATCGAAGCGGCGCGCATTGATGGGGCACACCTGCCCACCATCTTCTTCAGGATCGGCCTTCCGCTAAGCAAGCCAGTCATTGCCACAACCGCGATCCTGGGCTTCCTAGATGTGTGGAACAGTTATCTGTGGCCCAGCATGGTGACGCGTGGCGTTGAGTTCCGTCCTCTTAGTGTCGCAATGGCGGCGTTTTTCAGCAATCAGCAGTCGTACTGGGGGAATGTGTCTGCCTTCGCCGTGCTGATGGCCCTGCCTGTCATCATCGTCTTCCTGGTTTTCCAGCGTTGGTTCGTCGCGTCTGTGGTCGGTTCCGGCGTGAAAGGTTGAGATCCATGTCCAGAAGCACCACTTCCGAGCGAGAGCAGTACCGCCCGCACATCCATTATGCGCCTGCTGCCAACTGGATGAACGATCCAAATGGCCTCGTCTACTTTGGCGGCCTGTACCACCTGTATTACCAGTACAACCCCTACGCGAGCAGCCATGGGAATCTCCACTGGGGGCGGGCCACGAGCACTGATCTGGTGCACTGGGAGGAACAGGACGTCGCCCTCCCAGAACGCGAACACCAGATTTTCTCAGGCAGTGCCGTGGTGGACTGGCATAACACCAGTGGGTTCGGCAAAGGCGGTCGGCCCCCTTTGGTCGCCTGCTACACGGGACACACCGCCGACAACCAAGCGCAATTCCTGGCTTATAGCCTGGACCAAGGGGAAACCTGGACGTACCACGGTGGCCCCGTCCTGGATGTGGGCAAGACAGACTTCCGCGACCCAAAAGTCTTTTGGCATGCGAAGTCGAGACGTTGGATCATGGTTGTGGTCCACCCTGTTGAGCGGCAGGTCGAGCTTTACGGCTCGTTCAACCTCCAGGATTGGGAGTCATTGAGCGTGTTTGGTCCCGCAGGGGCTACAGGCGGCATCTGGGAAGTGCCCGAGCTTTTCCCCCTCCATGACGAGGCGGGCCGCCTGTACTGGGTCCTAAAAGTGGACCTCAACCCGGGCGGACCCTATGGAGGTTCTGGAGCACAGTACTGGCTGGGCGATTTTGACGGGCAGGCGTTCACCGCGACGACGCCTGCCCGTTGGGTAGATCACGGCAATGACTTTTACGCGGCTTTGACGTGGAATGACCTTCCTGATCGCCGAGTCTGGCTGGCCTGGATGAGCAACTGGCAGTACGCCCATGACGTTCCCACACAGGGCTGGCGCGGCGCGATGGTATTGCCCCGCGAACTCGGGGTGTGTGCCGACCCCCACGGACCTGTCCTGGCCCAACGGCCCGTACCCGAGCTGCAGGCTCTAAGACAGGCAAAAACCGTACGACAGGGAGACGGCATCTTCTCCCTGAGTCCCCATCAGGCCCACGAACTGCTGATTCGGTGGCCTGCGATGCCAGCAGCAGAAGTCAAGCTGGAGTTTCGTTCGGAAGCAGGAAGCGAAGTGAGTGTTGAGGTGCGTTCTGGTGAACTTTGGGTGCGGCGGCCTGTCACTCTGGTAACAAGCTCTTTGGATGGCTACCCCGGTGATCACCGAGCTGAACTTCCACTGCATCTGGACCAATTTGACCTCCAGATCTTTTTGGACGCCTCCTCCATAGAAGTATTCGCAGGGGATGGTCGAGTGGTGATCAGCGACCTCCTCTTCCCGTCAGAGCAGATTCGAGAGGTGGATATTCAGTTCGGTGGATCGGATCCCCTCTCCATGGAGGTAGAGGTATGGTCCCTCAAATCCAGCTACGGCGTGTAGGCCAAGGGTCGTCAATGTGGCAGCTCAAGCACTTACCCTGAGATAAATACTAGATCCGGCCGTGTCAGATGCGTCCCGGCGTATGGACGTCCTCTACTTTCTCCAGCAGGTCTGAGGTCCGGCCTCTGTTTCTTACGCATTACCTGACCTCACTCTTGCCGACCCAGCAGTGGCCTCCACCTTGGCAGAATTGGGGTTGCCGCTAGGTCTGGTCCTCAAGCCCCGTATGGATCAGCCCGCCGCTGCATTCCACATTCCGATTTTGGAGTTCACAGCTCCCATGATTGTGGGCGACAAGCTCAAGATCAGGCGTATCGGTTTTTTTCCGGAACTCACCGTAGGAGGGTTCTGGCAACTTAACCTCAAGGGGGCCGGAGTCGCTCCGCAGGCGGTTTGAGAATCAAACCGCCTGCTGCAATACCTCTTGCCAGAGAAGCAGTGCTGTGGTTTGGTTGCTTCGTCTCAGGGCAGCTGGGGTGGTCGTTCGAATATGGCGGTGAAGGTTCGAGACGCGGGGTGCCTCCAGGGTTCTTGCCGCTCAGCGCTCGAGAGTAAAAGTGACGCCAGCGGGAAAGATTTCTTCCCACAGGAACGCGTCGTGTCCCCCGACCAAAGTCACGAGGCGTGTGGGCCGCCCAGCCCCTCGCGCCAGGGCCGTGTACTGACGGGCGGCCTCCAGAAAGGGCAACTCCAGCGTGCCTCCCGAGGCAAAGACACGCGCGGCGGGATGAGGGGCGTTCTGCAGGCCCGCATTGCTGGGACTCATGGCCAGCACGCCCCGGAAGACGTCCGGATGCCGGGCGGCCATGCTGATGGCCCAGGCTCCGCCATTGGAAGCTCCGCCCACGACCCGGTCCTGTGGGCTGGGCGAGAGGTGGTACGCCCGTTCCACGTGCGGCAGGACCGCAGTCAGAACGAACTGCTCATGGGCTTCAAAGCGTGCCCGGCCACCCTCCCACCCTTCCAGATACTCCTGGGCGCGTAGATCCCCTTCCCGGGTATAGGCCTCACCGTACGTCGGTCTGGCGCTCTCGATGCCCACCAGAATGACGCGCGGGGCACCTCCTTTCGCTAGGGCAGGCTCCAAGGAGCGCGCCAGTCCCAGCACCATCCCGCCGTCTCCCAGGTAGACCGCCGGAAGGCGTTCCGCCTTGGTCCAGTTCGGTGGAGTGTAGACGGTGATCTCGCGCGTACCGACCAGGCTGTTCCCGGACTTCAGGACGAACCGGTCGATCTTCCCGCTCAGGACCCGCGTGCGGGAAATGGCCGTCGGTGCCTGAGGGCCTCGCCAGACGGTGTTTGCCTGCGCGGGCGAGGGCAGGCCAGCAACATCGACCCTGAGGGAAAGGATGGCGTGCGCGAGGTCCTTGATCTGCGCGGTCACGGCCCAGACGCCAGTGCCAGGAATGGGAGCCAGCGGAAGGTACACGCCGCAGCACATCGTGACTTCACGCGCCGCGCCAGGCGGCCGGTACAGAACAGTCAGGCGGTCGGTTCCGGGTACGATCTTGAGCTCCCCCGGAGCGGGCAGAGGGATTCCAACCGGTAGGGCCACCCGCAGGCGGCACCCGTCCGTCCGGTTCATGGGTGGGTCACAGTCGACGGGCCAGGGTGGCGTGGCCGCGAAATCGGGCATCAGGGGACGCGCGACGCCGGCTCCCTCCGCTCCTCCTGCGGTGGCGGGGGAGAGGAGAGCGAGGCTGAGGAGGGCCGCAGAGAGGCGGGGCGCAAGAAAGGACATCCACGCGAGGATAGGACGGGCGGAAGGGAAAGAAGGCCTCAATTCGACGGGTTCTGGCAACTTAACGTCGGTAGGGTGGTGAGCTGTGAGTGACCGGACGCCCTACCGCCACCGTTTTCCCTTGAGCGTCATTGGCTATGCCCTGCGGCTCTATCACCGCTTCCCCCTCAGCCAGCGTGAGGTGCAGGAACTGCTCCACAAGCGCGGTGTTCAGGTCAGCCACGAAACCCTCCGGCAGTGGAACATCAAATTCGCGCCACTCCTCACCGAGGAACTGCGTCACCGAGAACCCCGCCGGGGTTCTCGGTGGCATTTGGACGAGGTGTGCGTCAAGGTCGGCGGGGTGGGACACTGGTGTGGCAGGCAGTTGACGAACGTGGGGACGTACTGGAGATCCTCCTCCAGGAACACCGCGATACCGAGGCGGCCAAGTCCTTTTTCGTCCGCTTGCTGAGCGAGTACGACGTCCCAGAGGTCATCCACACCGATAATGCTGTGGAGCTACGGGGCGGCCCTGCGGGAACGCCCCGTGCTCCGCACTGCGAAGCACGTCCAGGTCGTCTCCATCTCCCGTTGCAACAACCTCGTGGAACAGTCGCATCGACCGACTCGGCAGCAGGAACGCAGCCAGCTCGGCTTCAAGCGACGCCGACGAACGCAGGAATTCCTCGCCCTGCACGCCCGCGTCTCGAACCTTCACCGCCATACCCGAACGACCACCCCAGCTGCCCTGAGACGAAGCAACCAAGTCTCCCTATTCGTAATCCATTCCCCGCTGCACCTGGGGCGCGGCTCCACCTTTGGGGTAACCGGACGCAGTGAACTGCACCACAGCTCCGGCCCTCAAGGTCTCCGGGGGCACATCACGGGTTTGACCCACCAGCATGTCCCCCTGGTCACGGATGATGACCAGTTCCGAACTGTGGAGGCCCACCTGCCCTTGGTACTCCCGGCCTGGGGTGGCAGTAGCGATATAGGCCCGGTCCCAGTCCACCTTCTCACGGCTGAGGTAATCCTGGGCCTTCTCCAGCAGCGCCACGCGGTCCGGGTCGCTGATCTCCTGAAACAGGCGGCGCATCCCGCCGTTGTCTTCCATGCGCGACTCGACGCTCACAATGGTCATGCGCTCCTGGCTCACCACGTCAAAATTCAGCTCGTGCCCGGCCTGCTCCGCCAGCTGGGTCATGAACTCCCGTTGGGTCCGCCCGTTGCCCTCCATGAAGGGGTGGGCGTTGTTGATGCGGGCGAAGGTGTCGGCCGCCTGATTCGCAAACTCCTCGCGTGAGAGCCCCCGCAGGTGGTCGCGTTCCTGCAACTGCTGGAAGGTCCGCTTCAGATCGCTCTCGACCATCGGGGCAGGCACGAAGGGAGGACTCCGGTAGCCGTCCACCTTGTAGAGCATCGGCGCGGACTTGAAGGTCTGCCCCTCAATCTGCATCTCCTCGGCGCGCGTCTTTCCCGCCCACTCGTACACATCCTGAAAAGTGTGCTGGTGAATGGCTTTCAGATGCTCCAGGTCAAAGTTTCCTCGGGTTGCTTCCGGCGCTTCCCCCAGCCTGATCTGCGCAAGCCGGAGCGCGGACCGGGCATCCTCGAACTCGCCGAGGCGCTGCTCATCCGTCAAGCCTGGAATGTTCCTCACTGTGCCGTTGTCGTAATAGAACAGAGGGTCATTCTGGCTCACCCAGCCAGTTTAGAACGGGGGGCCGAAATGCAGATTCCATGTTGGGCGTCAAAAAAAGGTCCAGCGATGGCTGGACCTCTGCTCCTTGTAGAGCTTCAGGTGCTTGAATCGAGCGCACGCCCAGGAGACCCCAGGTAATGCTGGTTGATGCCGTCGCTCACCTGAGCGAGGGTCAGCTTCCCCTCGATGAACTGGTCGAACAGGGCCAGCGTGGCGGGGGAGAGGTCGCGGCCTTCAATCTGGATCGAGCGGCGCACGGACTTCACGACCTTCGCACGCTTCTGGCGCTCGGCCTGCTCACGCTCGCCCTGGGCGGTCAGCTCCTGCACGCGCTTCTGAACTTGATCCTGGATGCTCGCCATGAGGCCCCCTTCTGAAGACGCAGTATACCACGGAGCAGAGTGGAAAAAGACGTGTGAGCCGCGTTTTTATTCCGTGCGGCTCCGCTGGGTTGCTTCCCTGGCGAGGGTCAGGGCCTCCTCTGGGGTGTGGCCGGACTTCTCCAGCAGGTCCGCAATCGCCTGGGTTATCGGGTCGGGCGTGGCGTTGTTCATGGAGCCTTCTGACGTTCGGGCGTGGCGGATGAGGTGCCGCAGGACCGTGCGTTTGCGCCGCTCGGGAAGCTGCGGCCCGGTGAGCCAGCGGTACACCAACTCCTCAAATGGGGCGTGGAGGCGAGGGTTTCCACTGCTGAGCACGAGTGTGATGAGGTCTTCCTCCGTCATCCCAACGGGAGGTGTGCCGCTGCGCCCCAGGGTCTCTTGAAGCAGTGGCTCAGGTCTTTTTTGTCCTTCTAGGCTTAAGATTTGTAATTATGCATCCAAAACATACGCAATAAGGCTGTAAAGGAACATCAGTCACAATGGGAAGCACCAGAAACAAGAGGAGGTGAAAACAACCTTCCCTTGCTGAACCAGTGCGCTGAGTCTACAAACTAGCCGTCGACCAAGACCTTCCTTGTCGCGGGGGACATTCATGACCAATCCGAAAAGCAAGCAAAACCGCAAGTCTACTCGGGCGGCACCACTTTCCTCCTCATCCCCCACACCCCCTCGAGAGACCGACGTTCCGGTCACGCCGGGTTCATTTCCGGTCACGACCATCCCTCTTCCCGAAAAAGTCAGTCCTGCTGCTCAGAAGGGCAAGACGAGCCGAAAGCCGTCACGGACGGTTCGCCCGCCCTCCTCATCCTCCATCCCTGTTGCGAAGATCGAACCTGGAGTCATGGATGAGGACGAGCGGCCAACCCCAGGGCCTGGTCCTTCAGGGGCGCGTGCAGTGCGTGTCCTTCAGGAGCGGGACCGGGCGAACGTCAAGGGTACCCTGGAGGCTGCCCTCCACACGATTGATGGTGCCGTGGCCACGGCACTCGTGGATTATGGGAGTGGACGAACCTTGGGCATGCTGGGCAGCGGTATCAACTTGGAAGCAGCGGCCATGGGGAACACGGAAGTTGTCCAGGCCAAGATGCGGACGATGGAGATTCTCGGCATTGCCGGATCCATCGAGGACATCCTCATTACCCTGCAGGACCAGTACCACATCCTCCATGTTGTCCCCACGCACACGCTGTTTATGTACCTGGTCCTCGATAAAGATCAGGCCAACCTGGCGATGGCCCGCTTCAAACTGCGCAGTCTCACTCAGGCCCTGATGGCTTCCTAACAGCGCACTTTACCTCCCACACTTCGGCGCGCGGCTCGTTCACGGCCGCTTGAATGCAGCGTCTTCGAAGCGAGGTGGGAGAGAAAAGAAACGAGGGCGCTCTCTTCAGTCTGGCTTGACCCTGAGGGCTTTGCGTCGGCGTTTGGCCTCGTACATCCTTGCATCTGCGAGCTCAACGACTCCACCCGCGCTCTCCGCTTCCGCACGCTGGGCCATCCCCACGCTCGTCCCAATCGAACTTACCGTTCCTTGCCGGGCATTCAGAATGGCGATGTCGGTGATCTCGTACACGGCCTCCTCGTCCCATTCCCCCGGGAGCAGCAGCACGAACTCATCTCCACCCAGTCGGTAGATCTGCCCCCGGTGGTCCACCTCCGACATTAACCCCTGCCCGAACAGCCGCAGAATCTTATCCCCTTGCGTGTGGCCCTCGGTGTCGTTCAGCGCCTTGAACCCGTCCAGGTCCATCCCGGCCAGTGTGAACGGCGTTCCCGCCGCCCAGTGCTGCGCCAGGTCCTCATCGAACGCCCGGCGGTTGAGCAGCCCCGTCAAGGCATCCTGCCGTGCGGTTTGCCGTTCGGCATCCAAGACAGCGCGGCGGACGATGGCGGCCCGAACACTGCGGCCCGCCGCCTCCAGCAGCACGCGGTCACTGTTGCGCCAGGGCAAGCGGCGGTCCTCCCCCGTGCAGCAGTGTACGGCTCCAGGTCCGTGACAATACTGGCCCGCGGCTCGGGCGTCAGCTTCAGACGCCTGAAAAAGAACCGGTATCGTGACTACTGGTACTCCGTTGACTGGCGGGAACCTGATGGATGGCGCCCCTGTTTCTGGGGTCAGCGCGGTACACAAAGAGTGGGAATCCACCGTGTTTTTCGCCAGCAGTTCCAGACCCAACGGAGTACCACTACTCAGCAGCTCCCTCACGCCCGGGTGGGATGGGGTAAGGTGAGAGCATCTCGGACGTGACCTGCCCCAACTGTGAACGGCTCCAAGCGCGCATCCGCGAGTTGGAAGCGCAGGTGGCTCGGACCAGCGAGACGTCCCATCAGCCCCCCAGCCAGGACCAGGGCTGGAAGAAGAAGCCCAAGAGCGAACGCCCCTCTGGCGTTCGCTCTTCTGGTGGTCAAGTGGGACACCCCGGAACGACCTTGAAGATGAGCCCTTCTCCCGACGAGGTGGTCGTGCTGCCCGTGACGGGAAGCTGTACGTGTGGGCAGCATTGGAACGAGGTCGCAGTGCAAGACTTGCTGGCCAGGCAAGTGATGGACCTGCCGGACGTCCAGCTGCACGTGACCGAGTACCAGGCCGAAGTGAAGGTGTGCCCCCGCTGTCACCACCGACAACAGGCGGCGTTCCCACGGGACGTGCGCGGTCAAGTGCAGTACGGCCCTCGCTTCCAGGGCCTAGCCGTGTATCTCAATGTTGCCCAATTCCTTCCCTTTAAGCGGGTGGGGGACGTGCTCCAAACATTGTGCGGTCAGCGCCCCAGTGAAGGGACACTCGCGCTGCACCTCAACCTCACCACAGAGCGATTGGCTGGGTTTGAGGCTGGACTGAAAGAAACCTTGCTCGAACAACCCGTCCTGCATGTGGACGAGACCGGCAGTACGGTGAAGGGCAAACTCGCCTGGGTGCACGTCATCAGCAGCAAGCAGCTCACCCTCTACGGACACGACCCGCACCGCGGGTCGGTCGCCATCCAGGCCTTGGGGGTCCTGCCCCGGTACCGCGGCGTGTTGATGCATGATGCCTGGCTCTCGTACTTCCAACTTGCTGCCCGCTACGCGCTGTGTAACGCGCACTTGCTCCGGGAGTTGCGTTTCCTCCACGAACAGTTGGAGCAAGGTTGGGCGGGGGAACTGCGGACCGCACTCCAAGGGGTCTACCATCAACACAAGGCAGGCACCCTCACACCAGACGAGAAAGCGGCGTTCCTGGTTCGCTTTGATGCCCTCGTGGAAGCGGGGTTGGAAACCAACCCCGCCGCGGAGCCGGTTCCGAAGCAGCGGGGACGGGTGAAGCAGTCCCCGGGGCGCAACCTCGCGCTTCGCTGTCAGAAACACCGAGACAAGATGTTACGCTTCCTCTTGGAGGACGGGGTTCCGTTCGACAACAATCAAGCCGAGCGAGACATTCGAATGGTGTGCGTGAAGCGCAAGATTTCTGGTGGCTTTCGTTCTGCTGCGGGAGGGAAGAACTTCTGCCGCATTCGGAGTTATCTCTCGACGCTTCAGAAGCAAGGCCTCTGTGCCTATAACGGGTTGGTCAGCATATTCCGTAATGACGTCCTTTTTCCTCAATTCTCGTTCTTGGGCTGAGATATTACGAATGAAATCTACTAACCCTGAATCCAATCTTGTTTTCTATTATTTTGACGTCAGATATTATTTTGTATGTTTTCAAGAAGAGATTTTGATTAATAATCAAATCGGGTATGATAGATCGAAGCCTACGTTTCGCGTGAAAGAGCGAGAATGCTTAGCTATTGAACGCTTTGTAGGCCAAATCGGTTATGAAGATAATTGGCTTGAGGATCTGATGGCAAAACTCTTGAATTCGCGCCAATCAGGTATTTATGCACAATCCGCGCGAGCATTCTTGTATAATAATCTTATCGAGATCTACTCTTGGAGTGACTCTAGCGATGGTATTACCAGCGATCCAGTCGTAATCCTACCTATAAAAGTCTTTCTTGCTATACTAAAAGCTTATCAAAATGAGTTTCTGCGCTATGAGACTCACATTGGTAATGGATCACTGCCTATTCCTGGGCATCCTTACTACCCAAATCCCAGTTCTTCTCCGCATCCTGAAGGAAATTACCGAGGGGAGTTCACGAATATTGGATGGGATTATACTATTTACGTTGAGATACAAATAAAAGAAGGCCTCTTACACAAGGTTCTCCTTCGGGGTGAGTTGTTGTGTGAGCCGCCTGAGCTCGCTTGCTGGATTGAGGATGCTTTAATTGGAACCCCTAGCACGGCAAATGAATATGAATTAACCCGTCGGGTCGAGGTGGTTCAGCAACGACCTGAAGCTCTGGTGCCGCTCCCATTTCCATGGGACGTTGCGTTGGCTATTCGTTCTGCATTGGTGGTTCCTCAGGACAGAGCAAACTCGTGCTGAGTAGTCACCCGGTATCTTACTGCCAGGTGTGATCGGCCTCAAAGGACAAGGACTTCAGCACACCGCTTTAAGGAGCGTGTATCTTCCCAATGCCAGTTCGGAAAATTATGTCGACTTCTCTCCATACCATCGGTCCAGATGAACCTCTCCC